>CAMAFR010000032.1 GCA_945833835.1 uncultured Bacteroides sp. | reverse complement strand
GTTCGCTGGCATTGGCTTCTTGCGTGGACGACAAAGAATCTGATTCCGTAACCGCGATTCGCAATGCAAAGGTAGAACGTCTGAAAGCCGCCGCTGCTTTGGATTATGCTAATGCTGCCAGAGAACAGGCAGAAGCTGCCATCAAGCAGGCAAAGGCAGAATACGACAAGCAGGAATTGGCGGAACGTTTGGAAAAGATCAAAGCAGAATATGCAGCCGCCATTGAGCTGGCTAATTCGCAAGCCGCAGCCAGCAAGCAGACTGCATTCAATAATGCTTCCGAATTGCTTTCCGATGCTTACGGTAAGTATGAAGATGCCGTTGGTAAATTACAGGGGTTGAATGGTACCTTGATTGAAAAAGAGGTTGATTTGGCATTGGCTACTGCGGATTCTTCCAAGGCCGAGCAGACATTCAAAGAAACCATGCGTCAGCAAGAATTAATCATCGCCCAGAAGAAAGCTCAGATTGAACGCTTGAATGCTTTGGCAGAAGTGCAGGACGATAAGGATGCGTTACAGAAAGAAATGGATGATTTGGCAGCAGCTGCCTACACGCTGGAGAAAGTAGACAAAGTAAACGCCGAACAAGCCATTGAGGCTGCCCAGGAAAAACAGGAAACGGCTTGGGCTCTGGTAAATCCTGATATGCCTGGTAGCATTTTAGAACCTACTAGCCCGGCCCTCACACCCAATCCGGTACCTACTATGACACGACCGACTGAGGAAGAACGTCCTCGGAGAGAGAATTATACAGATGATCCAGCCGGAGAAGCAGCGTTTCAAAATGCTTTGCAGCGCTGGCAAGATGCAGTCAATAGATATGACGATGCATGGAGTACTTATTATAATATAGGATATAATAATCGCATTCTTATGGACATCTACCATGCGCAGCAGGAAGCGTATCGTCAGTCATTGTACGATATGGTGGAATATAAGAATGGCTTGTCTGCTTATGTGGCCAATGCACTTATATTAAATGAATATGCATCGGAGGTAGTAGGTGTTACTCCCTTCTTTAGCGTACCTAATGATCCAGAAGACATCGCCATTGAAGAGTCGCTTGAAACAGAAGAACTGCTTGTGTTCGAACCTGCGGCTGCCAGTACTTTTGAAACATCAAGACTGGCGGTAGAAAGAGATTTTGAAGATGCGATTGCTTATGTGAAAAAATTTCAGATTGGTCACCCTGAATCAGAAGAAGGTGCCGGTGATGCAACGGGTGTGGAAGAACGGATTTTGGGTGCAAAAGAAGCATTGAAGACGGCACAGGAGAATCTGAAAACAGCCCAGGAAGCGGATGAACCGGATGCTGAGGAAATCACCCGTCTGCAGAGAGTTGTGGAAGACGCACAGGTGGCTTTGAAGCGAGTGGAAGAAGAAAAAGAAGGCTACTTGGCAGATATCAAGGATTACGAAGAAGAATTGGCCGCCTTCAAGAAGGCATTGGCAGCCGTTGCCACAGGTGGTGACAACGAAAAGGCTTACCAGGAAGCCGTGAAGAACTATGTGGCTGCTACACAGGAAGTGCTGAAGGCTAACTATGAGTTGAAGATCATTGAGGATCAGATAGAAGAAATCGGTATTCCGGAATGGAATGAAGATACAACTCCGGCTGGAACGGGTAATGGAACTTACAGCCAGTTGGCAGCCTTGTGGAATGGTACAGCTGATGTCAAAGAACTGATTGCAGACTGTGAAGCTGCTATTGCAGATGCTGAAAAGGTCATTGCCAAGGGTGCTTCTATGTCATCCGGTTCTATCAGCACGGGAAGCTGGTCGTCTGATTCTTTCACCGGATCACCTGCTGATATTATTGAACTGCTTCAGATGGAAATTGATATTCTCAAGGAAAAGATTACTTTGCAGGAAGCTATCGTTGCTGAATACAAGGCCGCTCTGGAAGCTATTATCAATGGCGAGGACTAATTGAACCCCAATATTAACGGCATAAAAACAGAAAAGTATGAAAATAAGAAGACTTTTGGTGACGGCCGTTATACCCATGCTGTGTCTTGCAGCACACGCACAGGATTGCAAGAAGGATTTCGCTCCGAAGCGGGGTGACATTACCCTTGCAGCCACTGTAGGATACAACAGTTACGCAAGCATCAGTGCCCGTCCGGGCAATTTGACCACGTATGAAGCAGTAGCCAAGTCGACCGACTGGACACGGAAGGCCATGACGGTCGGCTTCGAGGCAGGCTGGTTCGTAAGTGACTTGTGGAAACTGACGTTGGGTGGCGGTTTGAACTTCACGAACAATCCCGGTCATACGGGAGTGGACGGTACGATAAATGTGGAAACGGACAGGGATGAGGATGAAGGCATTGACAGCAATGTCGGCGAAATCCCGAGTTATCGTGCCGTGGCCGATGCCCAGACGTTCTCTTACAACGTGTTTGCGGGCATTGACCGTTACTTCAAGACAGGTGTCGCCAATCTGCTGTGGTACGGCGGCGCACGTGTGGGGATGGCCTACTGCCAGAACCAGCAGAAATACGATGAAGACACTTCGATGGGCAAGTCGGTGGCGGAGACTTGGAATCTCCGTGGCGCGCTGACCGTAGGTGTGGACTATTTCGTATTGCGTGGCCTCTATGTAGGTGCTCAGATTGATCCGTTCTGCTATACGTACAACATGACGACGTACAAGCCGCAGGAAGGTCTGACGAACCTGGAGGCTGACAGCCACAACTTCAGTCTGCTGGCCGCCCCGACCCTGAAAATCGGGTTCAAGTTTTGACATGAAACAACAACAGGCAGCTTTAATAAGCTGAGCTTCTTTAATTCTGCGAAGGCCTCCTTGTGAAAGGGGGCCTTCGTCGTTTTGTACGCTCGGCACAAGCAGTGTCTGACGGGTGCAAGTGGAATCTGAAGGAAGCTTTTATGGCGTAGCCTTTCCGGCCAATGATTCATGAGGTTGCCTGTGGGCGACCGCTCTTTTCTCCTGCCTTTTTCATTTCTTTTTTGTACTTTTGCCGAAATTCAAAGCAGTGAAAGTATGGCAGCACTCTCTCCCGAAACCATGGAATTCATACGGGCGCACCGCAAGGACGATGTGCGTACCCTGGCATTGCGGGCACAAGGATTTCCGCAAGTGGATATGGCTGAAGCGGTGGTCCAGATAGCGGGCCGGCAGATAGCCGAAAAGAAGATACCCTCGTGGGCGGAATTGGACGACATCCGTTATCCACGGCATCTGTCGATGGAGCAATGCTCGTCCGAGCTGACAGCACGTTACAAGGCCTCACTGGTCAGTGGCGACACGTTTGCCGACCTTACCGCCGGCTTTGGGGTGGACTGCTCGTTTATCACTCGGAAGTTCCGTCAAGCCGATTATGTGGAACGTCAGGAAGAGCTATGCCGGTTGGCAGCCCACAATTTCGCGCTGTTGGGACAGCCACACATCCGCATACATCCTACCGATGGGGTCGCCTATCTGAAAGAGATGGCACCGGTCGACTGCCTGCTGCTGGATCCTGCCCGGCGGGACAGTCATGGCGGCAAAACGGTACGGATAGCCGATTGCGAACCGGATGTGGGGGCACTCGAACCGATGCTGATAGAGAAAGGAAAGACGGTGATGATCAAACTGTCGCCCATGCTCGACCTGTCTTCTGCCTTCAGGGAACTTCATTTTATTCACAGTGTCCACATCGTGGCTGTTCATAACGAGTGCAAGGAGTTGATAATTCTGTTGAAGAAGCCGGAGAGGACTGCTCAATCCTCTCTGGATAATGTGGTTATCACTTGTCAACAGCTTGTTGATAACGTTGCCTCACCGCCCTTCTCTTTTACGCTTGAGGAAGAGAAGACAGCACTCTGCCCCTATGCGGAGCAGGTGGGCACCTATCTTTATGAACCGGGAGCGGCCCTGTTGAAGGCCGGTCCTTACAAGCTGTTGGCCCAAAGATATGGGCTCCGCAAGCTCCATGCCAACAGCCAGCTGTACACCTCTGACAAACCGGTTGACTTCCCCGGACGTCGTTTCCGGGTATTGGGGGTGTCCGGTTTCGGCAAGAAAGAACTGAAGTCGTTGTTGGACGGCATGACGAAGGCCAACCTGACGGTGCGTAACTTTCCGGCTACGGTAGCCGACCTGCGCAAGAAACTGAAGCTGAAGGAGGGAGGCGACCGCTACTTGTTTGCCACCACGCTCTTGGGTGAAGAGAAGGTGCTGGTGAAGGCTGAAAAGTGCTGAAGAAAGTGTATCTTTGTCCCCCGATGATGTTTGTGGGTATCTTAAAAATTGCTGAGAAATGTTTGTAGTGATAGGATGGATGCTCGCCGGTATGTGTGCGGGCTTTTTGTTGCGTAGTAAGAAACTGGGGTGGGTACATCCGTTGATTTCCGCTCTGATATGGGCCTTGCTGTTCCTGCTGGGACTGGAGGTGGGCGGCAATCCCCATTTGGTGGCGAGCCTTGCCACCCTCGGGCTGGAGGCGGCACTTGTCACCTTGGCGGCCCTGGCCGGCAGCAGTCTGGCCGCATGGGCCTTGTGGCATTGGCTCTACCGCCGGAAAGGAGGCAGGGCATGAAAGGCAGTCTGATTATTGTCGGGTTCTTCCTGCTGGGCTGTCTGGCCGGCTATTTCCAGCTGTTGCCTGCTGCTGTCGCCTCGTCGGACATCAGTTTCTATGCCTTGTGTGCGTTGATGTGCGGTGTAGGGCTGAGCATCGGCAGCGACCCGCAGACGTTGCAGAATTTCCGGTCGCTCAATCCACGGCTGGCCTTTCTGCCGCTGATGACCATTGCAGGCACGCTGGCGGCGATGTGGTGCGTCAGCTGGCTGTTGCCCCACCGCACCCCGGCGGAGTGCATGGCGGTAGGGTCCGGTTTCGGCTACTATTCCTTGTCCAGCATCTTCATTACCGAATACAAGGGGGCCGAGCTGGGGACGGTGGCCTTGCTTTCCAACATTCTGCGCGAGATTGCCACGTTGCTGGGAACTCCGTTGCTGGTCCGTTGGTTCGGCAATCTGGCCCCCATTGCCTGTGGCGGTGCCACTACGATGGATACCACCTTGCCGGTCATCACCCGTTATGCCGGTCAGCAGTGGGTGGTGGTGTCGTTGTTCCACGGCTTTGTGGTGGATTTCAGTGTGCCGTTTCTGGTCACTTTCTTCTGTTCTTTATGAAAAAAAAGAAGGGTGTGCATCCCGGTGACGCACACCCCTCTGCAATAGGCGGGGCCGGAAGGGAGGACGACCGCTCTCAGTCGCGTCCTTCCGGTGGGGTTGTTTCCGTATATTCGTGTTTCCGTCGGGGGTTCATCGGGAACCATCCTTTCAGCACCCTTTCGCGTTGCTCGAAGATTTCCTTGATGGTCCAGAACGATGAGAAGGAGAAGACGCCCAGCAGTGAGGACAGCAGCAGCTGGTCGGTGAGGAGCGAGCCGGCTATGCCGAGCAGTCCCAAGACCAGAAAGACCCACCAGCACCGGGTCCCCCAATAATATTCGGCCTTCACCACGATGGGGTGAAACAGCCCTATTATCAAAAAGGTGCCGATGCCGATGGCGATGCCTCCCAGGTGATGTGCCGTGAGCCAGTCCATGTTCAGTTGTCGTTACGGATGGGGATTTCTTTCTTGATGCTTTGTTCCAGCGAGATGAGTGTTTCGGTGGCGGTCACGCCGGGGATTTCCTGGATTTTGGAGTTCAGCAGCTCCATCAGGTGTTCGTTGTCGGTAGAGTAGAGCTTGGTCAGCATGGTGTAGGGGCCGGTGGTGAAATGGCATTCCACGATTTCAGGAATCTTGTTCAGTTCGGCCACCACGCTCTTGTACATCGAGCCTTTCTCCAGTTTGATTCCTACGTAGGTGCAGGTGCTGTATCCCAGGCTCTTAGGGTTGACGTGATAGCCCGAACCGATAATCACGCCCAGGTCGATGAGGCGTTGTACACGCTGGTGGATGGCGGCGCGTGAAACCCCGCATTCGGCGGCCACGTCCTTGAAAGGGATGCGGGCGTTCTGGGAGATGATCTCCAAAATCTGCTTGTCTAATGTATCAATCTTGTCCATAATCTTTCTTTTCTATGAGAGTTATATCATTATGTAAGCAAATATAGGCATTTTTTTTTATATCGGATGCTTTGTCATGACAAATAAACGTCATTTAACAAAGAAAACGGAGTCAGAAGGTCTGTTTGTCACTGTCCGGACAGATACAGGCCTTCTGGCTCCGTTGTTGGGGTGGTAGGGGGAATGGCGGCTTATGCCTTCACGCGGCCTACGTAAGAACCGTCGCGGGTATCCACTTCAATGATTTCGTCCTGGTTGATGAACAACGGAACACGTACGGTGGCACCGGTCTCTACGGTAGCGGGTTTGGTGGCGTTGGTGGCGGTGTCGCCTTTCAGACCCGGTTCGGTATAGGTCACCTTCAGCTGCACTTTCACCGGCAGCTCGGCGAACAGGATGGTTTCTGTCGAAGCGTCGGATACGACTTCGATGACCATTTCTTCCTTCAGGAAGTCTACCCCCTCAATCAGGTCGTGTGCGATGGGCACCTGTTCGAAGGTCTCCTGGTTCATGAAGATATAGTCTTCGCCTTCTTTGTACAGGTACTGGTACGGACGGCGTTCCACACGCACGTCTTCCAGCTTTTCACCGATGTTGAAACGGCGTTCGAGGACGTATCCGTCCACCACGTCTTTCAGTTTGGTGCGCATGAACGTATTGCCCTTGCCCGGTTTTACATGCAGGAAGTCGATGCAGAAATACAATTTGCCATCCATACGGATTGCGGTTCCGATTTTAATGTCTTGAGCATTAATCATAACTTGAAATCTTTATGTTTTATGTGATTATAGAATATTCCCTTCCTAAGATTCGGGTGCAAAAGTAATCTAAATCACGAAAAAACGCAATAAGTTTTGTCTAAAAATGACTTAGCTCTTTGTTTATTTGAAAAAAGTCACTAATTTTGCACCCCGATTGATAGAATAATAACAATAAAAGTATATACGCGTATGAAAAGAACATTCCAACCCTCTAACAGAAAGAGAAAAAACAAACACGGTTTCCGTGAGAGAATGGCTACCGCCAACGGTCGCCGAGTATTGGCTGCACGTCGCGCCAAAGGACGTAAGAAACTGACAGTGTCTGACGAATACAACGGCGTGAAGGCTTAAGCCGGGTGCGTTGGAAGTAGAGTTTTTAAAGCCGCAAAGGACTGGTGACAGTGTTTTGCGGCTTTCTTCTTGAATGCATTGAATTCTGTCGGCCCCGTGCCCTCGGGATTACGGCGAAAAGTCGTATCTTTGGCAAGAAACAAATACCTTATTTATATGGTGACATTTAAAGACTTCTTTTCTTTTCGGAATAACCGGTTCTTTTGGCTGAACCTGATGGCCATGGTGGTGGTGCTGGTGGCCGTTGTGTATGGCACCCTGGCCGGGCTCGACGTGTACACGCATCACGGCGAGTCGTTCGAAGTGCCCGATGTGAAGAACAAGCAGTTGGCACAGGCCCGGCTGCTGCTCCAAGACAAGCACATGCAAGGGACGGTGATAGACTCTACCTACGTCAAGGGGCTGCCCAATGGCGTAGTGCTCGACCAGACCCCCGTCGGAGGGGCACGGGTGAAGGAGGGACGCAAGGTCTATCTCGTGGTCAGCACCGACAAGGTGCCGCTGGTCAAGCTGCCCGACTTGATTGACAACAGCTCCGTGCGGCAGGCGGCCGCCAAGCTCAAGTCCATGGGCTTCCGGCTGACCGAGCCCGAATACGTGCCTGGCGAGCAAGACTGGGTGTACGGCATCAAGTACCTTGGCAAGGAGCTGCGTGTGGGCGATGCCGTGCCACGCGAGGCACTGGTCACGCTCTGCGTGGGCGATACCGGCATGCGCGACTCACTCAACCGCGATTCGCTCGACCTGCGGCTGGACAATGCGGCGGCCGACAAGCCCCAGATTGACGATTCATGGTTCTAACGGATAACACGAAAGGAATGGCAGAAGAATATATTGAGGAGGAACTCGACGGACTGACCGACGATGTGGAGCCGGTGGGTGACACCGCTTCCGGCCTGTATGAACACTTCCGGGTGGTGGTGGACAAGGGGCAGGCGCCGGTGCGTATCGACAAATACCTGTTCGAGCGCATGGTGAACGCCTCGCGCAACCGCATCCAGACGGCTGCCGATGCCGGGTTTGTCATGGCCAACGGCAAGCCCGTCAAGAGCAGTTACAAGGTGAAGCCGCTCGATGTGCTCACCGTCATGATGGACCGCCCGCGCTATGAGAACGACATCATCCCCGAAGACATCCCGCTCGACATCGTCTATGAGGACGACGACCTGATGGTCATCAACAAGCCGGCCGGGCTGGTGGTGCATCCCGGTTGCGGCAACTATCACGGCACGCTGGTCAATGCCATCGCGTGGCACCTGCGCCATGTCCCCACTTACGACCCCAACGACCCGCAGGTGGGGCTGGTGCACCGCATTGACAAGGACACGTCGGGGCTGCTGGTGGTGGCCAAGACGCCCGATGCCAAGACATCGCTCGGGCTGCAGTTCTACAACAAGACCACCCGGCGGGAATACAACGCACTGGTGTGGGGCATTGTCGAGCAAGACGAGGGGACGGTCACGGGCAACATTGGCCGCAACCCCAAGGACCGGATGCAGATGGCGGTCTTGTCCGACCCCACGCAGGGCAAACACGCCGTGACCCACTATCAGGTGCTGGAGCGGTTGGGGTATGTCACCCTGGTGAGGTGTGTGCTCGAGACCGGGCGTACCCACCAGATCAGGGTGCACATGAAGCACATCGGGCACGTCCTGTTCAACGACGAGCGCTATGGCGGCCACGAAATCCTCAAGGGAACCCATTTTAGTAAATACAAACAATTCGTCAACAACTGTTTCGACATCTGTCCCCGCCAGGCGCTCCATGCCAAGACGCTCGGTTTCGTGCATCCGCGTACCGGACAGGAGATGTTCTTTGCCTCCGAGCTGCCGGCCGACATGACCGGCCTGTTGGAACGGTGGCGGGCCTATGTCGGCAACAGAGAAATTTAAACCAAACCCCCATTTATGAAACGTACAATTGCGATTGTAGCGGGAGGCGACTCGTCCGAACACGAAGTCTCCATGAAGAGTGCCGAAGGCATTCGTTCGTTTATCGACCCTGAAAAGTATGAGCTTTACATTATAGAACTGACGCGCAAAAGCTGGGAAGCCCTGCTGCCCGGCGGCGACCGTGCCGTGGTGGACAAGAACGACTTCAGCTTCTGCCACGACGGCAGGAAGGTGAAGCCCGATTTCGCCTACATCACCATCCACGGCACACCGGGCGAGAACGGGCTGCTGCAAGGCTATTTCGAGCTGCTGGGCATCCCGTACTCCACCTGCGATGTCCTGGTGTCGGCCCTCACCTTCAGCAAGTTCACCCTCAACCTGTATCTCAAGTCGTTTGGCGTGCGTGTGGCGGAGTCCATGCTCGTCCACAAAGGCCGCGACGTGAGCGAGGAGGATATTGTGGAGAAAATCGGTCTGCCCTGCTTCATCAAGCCCAACGACAGCGGCTCCAGCTTCGGGGTGACCAAGGTCAAGACGCGCGAGCAGATACGTCCGGCCCTGGAGGCGGCGTTCCGCGAGTCGGACCATGTGATGGTGGAGGCCTTCATGGACGGCATCGAGCTGGCCAACGGCTGCTACAAGACGAAAGAGAAATCGGTGGTGCTGCCCATCACCGAGGTAGTGAGCCAGAACGAGTTCTTCGACTACAACGCCAAGTACAACGGCGAGGTGACCGAAATCACGCCGGCACGCCTGAGCCCTGAGCTGACCCGCCGCGTGCAGCAGCTCACATCGGCCATCTACGACATCCTGGGCTGTCGGGGCATTGTCCGTGTGGACTACATCATCACCGAAGGTGAGAAAATCAATATGCTCGAAATCAACACCACGCCGGGCATGACCGCCACCAGCTTCATCCCGCAGCAGGTGCGTGCGGCCGGGCTGGACATCCGCCAGGTCATGACGGACATCATCGAGGATCATTTCTGATGGCTCTTTGGCAGGTGCGGCAGGGATGTCTTGGCGTTTCATTTGGAGAAGACACGAAAACTTCTTACCTTTGGACAACCTCTTAAAACAGAACCTATGAAAGTACCTGCTGAATTTGATGAAGTACGTCCCTATAACCCGGAAGAACTTCCGCAAGTGTTTGACGAACTGCTGTCCGACCCGTCGTTCCAGGCGGTGGTGTCTCATGTCATGCCCGGCGTGCCGCTGGAGCTGATTGCCCGGCGGCTCCGTGCGTGCCGCACGAATCTTGATGTGCAGAAGGCGTTTTTCCACCGGCTGCTTCATGACATCATGGACAAGTGCAGCGACGGTTTCACCATGGACACGCGGTCCGTCACCGACCACACCCGTAACTATACCTTTGTGTCCAATCACCGCGACATCGTGCTCGACCCCGGTTTCCTGTCGGTCGGGCTCATCGACAACGGCTTCCCTACGACGGTCGAGATAGCCATCGGCGACAACCTGCTCATCTATCCGTGGATCAAGAAGCTCGTGCGGGTGAACAAGTCGTTCATCGTGCAGCGCTCAATCAGCCTGCGTCAGGTGCTCGAATCGTCGGCCCGCATGTCGCGCTACATCCATTTTGCCGTGACGCAGAAACACGAGAATGTGTGGATTGCCCAGCGGGAGGGCCGTGCCAAGGACTCGAACGACCGCACCCAAGAGAGTGTGCTGAAGATGCTGGCCATGGGCGGCGAGGGCGATGTCGTCGACCGCCTCTTGGAGCTGAACATCGTGCCCACCGCCTTGTCTTACGAATTCGATCCCTGCGACTTCCTCAAGGCCAAGGAGATGCAGCAGAAAAGGGACATCCCCGGCTTCAAGAAGAGCCGTCAGGATGACCTCGACAACATGCAGACCGGCATCTTCGGCTATAAGGGCCGGGTGAACTTCGTCACCGCTCCCTGCATCAACCCGCAGCTGGAGGAGTTGCGGGGATTGCCCAAAAACGAGTTCTTCGCCCGTCTGGCCGCCCTTGTCGACCGCGGCATACATGCCAACTACCACCTTTATCCCTGCAACTACATTGCCTCCGACTGGCTCGAAGGCACCACTGCCGGTGCCGCCCACTATACCGAGGAAGACTGCCGCCGGTTCGAGGGCTATCTGGCCAAGAAGCTGTCGCTCATTGACCTGCCCGACAAGGATGAGGCCTTCTTGCGCCGTTGCCTGCTGGTGATGTACGCCAATCCTGCCATCAACCACCGCAAAGCGTTGGAAGCATGAAGACGTGGATAGGCGTGTTGTGCGGCCTGCTGGTGCTTGCCTCGTGTAAGGACGAGGCAAGCGTCTATCCCAATGTGCAGACCCTGTTTGCCGACGTGAAGACCGACAGCGAGGGGATGATGGCCTGGCTCGTGTCCGACGAGGGCGAGACGTGGCGGATAACGCCCCATGAGAAGCTGGGAGGCCTTACGCCCGACAGCCTGTACCGTACCGTGACCACCTTTCTGCCCACCGAGGGGCAGACGGCCACCGTTTATCGTTGCCTGCTGACCAAAGCCTTGGTGCCGGCCGACTCGGCCTACTTCTCCAACGAGATTCATACCGATGCGGTGGATATCCGGAGCATCTGGCGGGCGGGCTCCTACCTGAACATGGTGCTGCTGGCGAAGGTCAAGGAGCTGACCCACCGCTATCATTTCCTGGAGGAGGGCATCGTGCCGCAGGCAGGCGGCGGACGCCTGTTGCAGCTCCGGCTTTTCCACGACAGTCATGGCGATGCCGAAGCCTTTACCGAAGAGGTGTACCTCTCGGTCCCGTTGCAGGCGTATGCCGATACCTTGTCGGCGGGCGATTCGGTCGTGCTCCGCCTCAATACCTTCAAGGAAGGGCCCGTCGAGCGGCGTTTCGCCTATTGAGGCTTTCAGCCGCTTCCCTGCGCATTCCGCTCAAATCCGCTGCTCGCTGTTGTTCAGTTTCAGCATCCGTCGGGGCACACTGGCCCGAATCGCCTCACACAGCAGGGTGCGCACGGAGTGGCGCACAAAGCTCCGCGAGGTGAGGAAGACAATCTCGCGCGTCGGGATGGGCAGGGCGAAGGGGCGCACCAACGCCTTCTGTTGGGGGGTGAGCTGGTCCAGCGCCAGTTCGGGGATGAACGTCACGCCCTTGCCGCCTTCCACTATCCGCATGAACGTTTCGATGCTGCCCAGGTGGTAGGTCTCCCGGTGTTCGCGGGCTGACTTCAGGTTGCAGAACTTCTCCAGCTGGTCGCGGAAGCAGTGCCCCTCGTCCAGCAGCCACAGGCATTCGTTGTTCAGGTCGGCGGTGCGGATGGACGAGCGGTCGAACAGCAGGTCCTCTTTCGACACGTAGGCCAGGAACTGTTCGTAGTACAGCGGTGTCTGTTCGAACAGGTGCAGGTCGTTGTAGTTCACGATGACGGCCGCGTCAATCTCTCCTTTGGCCAGGGTCTCCTTGATGTCGGCGGTCTTCAGCTCCACCACGCGCAAGTCCAGCTCGGGATGTTCCTTGCACAGGCGGGGGAAGAAGCGGGGCAGCAGGTAGGGGGCGATGGTGGGGAGGATGCCCAGCCTGAAGGTGCCGGCCAGCGTCTGTTTCTCCTCTTCGGCTATCTCGCGCAGCAGGTTGGCTTCGGCCAGCACGACACGTGCCTGTGCCACTATCTTCCGCCCCACGGGCGTAGGCTGCACCTGTTGCGAGGAGCGTTCGAACAGTTTGGCGCCCAGCTCGGCCTCCAGTTTCTGTATCATGGCACTCAGGGTGGGTTGCGTCACGTCACACTGCTCGGCGGCCTTGGCGAAGTGGCGCAGGCGGTCTACCGCTACGATGTATTCCAATTGCTGTAAAGTCATGGTTGTTGGGTATATTAAGTCAGTCCTGTCTGGTCCGCCGGGTGGAGTCCCCGCCTGTACGGACACCTACAAAGATACGTCTTTTTGCGTCATGGGGTGCGCCGGGCATCATAGATTTAATCTATTCTACAATAATTTTTTTCTGTTGTTTATCCCAGGCAAAAAAGGTATATTTGCAAAGAAGAAAAAGAGAAACTATTAACTAACTTATACATTAACTTTAAAGGAGGAAACAATATGAGAAGCATTGCCAAATTGGATTTACAGTATGCACATCGTTTTTATGGATTTCAGGGTGAAGCACAATATCTGCATGGTCACACCGGCGTGTTGACGATTGAAGTGGAAGATACCGTCAACATGGGTGTCAACATGGTCTATCCGTGCAACGAAATCCAGAAGATAGCATGGGACGTGCTGAAGAACTTTGACCACGCGCTGATTCTGCGCGAAGACGACCCGTTGCTGCCGGCCATCCTCGACGTGTACGAGAAGCAGGGCATCAAGAACGGCCATCCGCAGAACATCATGAAGGGCGAAGCCTTCAAGACAGAACTGGCCACGGCTTATCCTGACGCACGTCTGGTAGTGACAAAAGAGACCATGACCGTCGAAGGCATGATCAAGATTGTCTATGCATTGCTCAAAGACAAGCTGAACATTGCCAAACTGACGTTTACCAGCGGTGTGAACGCAGCCACTTGCGATTTCACGACGCAGAACAACATCGACCGCTGTCCGTTGTGCGGCATTGCCTTGAACGAAGAAGGCGTATGTCCGAAGTGCGGCTACCGGAAGTAAGCAGCATCGCTCCCCGATAGAGGGGACGCTTTCCGATGCAACAAAGAGTCCCAAAGACACGGAGAAGATGGCTCCTGTCTTTGGGGCTCTTTTGTTTCCTCCTGTCCTCTTCCCTCTTGTCCCTCCTTCGCTTAGGCTCAAAATGACAAGAGGGAGGTGTCGGGAAAAGGGCTTGCATCTTCGTTCCGAGCCTCTGAACGGCCGTTCATAACCTTTGAATGTCCGTTCAAAGGCTTTGAACGGACATTCAAAGCCTTGGGATGAAGATGCAGAAAGGCTTCGCGGCTGCTGTAGGCCGCTTGTGAGAAGCAGAAATCACAAGACTGAAAATTGGAGGGAATCATATCTTTGTTGTATCTTTGCAGCATCCCTCCAAGAGAAGAACCCAAACTGTTCCTACAATGATAAAGACACTTTATTTCATGTTTTTCGTGTGTGCATTCACGATGGGGATGTGGGCTTGTTCCACGTCTGCCGACGAGAAGTTCAAGAACCTTTCTGCCGATGAGTTCGAGCAGCTCATCCGCGATGAGGCCGTGCAGTGTGTGGATGTGCGCACGGTGGCCGAGTACAGCGAAGGCCATATCCCCGGCAGTCTGCACATCAATGTGCTCGACGAGCGTTTTGCCGCCGATGCCGACGAGCTGCTGGACAAGCAGCGCCCCGTGGCCGTGTATTGCAAGAGCGGACGCCGCAGCCGCAACGCCGCCCGCCTGTTGGTGAAGAAAGGCTATCAGGTCTATAACCTCGACACCGGCTTCCAGGGCTGGAAGGAGCTGGGCAAGGAAGTGGCCTTCTGATCCGGCTGCCGGTGTAGGCCCGCCCCTTTACTCCTGCAGGCGGAAGCTCCGCAGCATCCGTTCGGGCAGCGGGTCTTCGGCCGATTTGTAGACAATGGAGATGTAGAGCCCGCAGCTGCCGTCTTTCGAGAGGAGGTAGCTGTAGAGGCAGTGGTCGCTCTCGCAGTCGCCTTTCAGCTGCACGCCGTGAAATTGGGGCAGGTCGAAGGAGGTGACGGCCGACTGGTTGGCCACCTCGTCATCGGTGGCCACGTTCTTCAGCTCTCCGCCCAGTTCCGCTGCCGGGATATCTCCGCCGCCCTCCAGCAGCTGTACCGTGATGTAATACGTGGGGTCGGAGAGGATGTATCCTTCGTCCGAGTCGTCTTCCACAGAAAAGCCTGCGGGGACCTGAAAAGAGACTCCGTAGGCTTCCCATTCGGTGGTGACCATTTCTTGTGCGCCGGCCGGCGATGCAAGTCCTAACAAGGCAACCACAGTTGCCGCAATGCTTGTCTTCATGCTGTTTTCTGTGCTACTACTTTTTTGGCATACACTTCTTCTTCCTTGTTCACCATGACCAGCACTTTCCCGCCGACATTGGCGTAGGGAGAAGTGACTGCCGACAAGGTCTCGTCTTTGATCATGGCTTCGACGCCTGCCGAGCCTAACAGGCCCTTTACGATTTCAGCTTCCCAGAGGCTGCCTCTGAAAACTTCTACCAGTGATCCGTACGTTCCAGCTTTCATAGTCCTGATGTTTTTTGAACTTCTCTCCCAAAGATAGGAAAGAATTGTCAATATTGGGCAGAAAAAGGCTTTAAATAATGAAATAAAACTTATTTTTGCACCAATTGTAATGAAAACCACCTAATGATGAAGCTGATTGATACTTTTGAATCGGTGCGGCAGGCATCGCGTAAGCTCGCCCTGCTGGACCCTGAACGGATAAATGAGATACTGAAGGCGGTGGCCGAGGCTGCCGTGGCGCATACGGAGGAGATACTGGCCGCCAATGCCGAGGACCTGGCACGGATGGACCCTGCCGACCCCAAGTATGACCGCCTGAAGCTGACCGCCGAACGGCTGGCAGGCATTGCCGCCGACACGAGGCACGTGGCCGGCCTGCCCTCGCCGCTGGACGCGACGCTCGAAGAGAGGACCCTCCCCAACGGCCTGCACCTGCGCAAGGTGAGTGTGCCCTTTGGCGTGATAGGCGTCATCTACGAAGCCCGTCCCAATGTGAGTTTTGATGTCTTCTCGCTCTGCTTCAAGAGCGGGAGCGCCTGCCTGCTGAAAGGCGGCAGCGATGCCCACTGCTCCAACCGGGCCATTGTGAAAGTGATTCACGGGGTGCTCGATGCCTATGGCGTGGACCGTCGTGTGGTGGAGCTGCTGCCGCCCGACCGCGAGGCGACAGCCGAGCTGCTGGAGGCCGTGGGCTATGTGGACCTGCTCATTCCGCGCGGCGGCAAGAACCTGATTCGTTACGTCCGTTCCAACGCCCGCATCCCGGTCATCGAGACCGGAGCCGGTGTGTGCCATACGTATTTCGATGCGTCGGCCGACCTGGCCAAAGGGACCGCCATTGTCAACAACGCCAAGACACGGCGGGTAAGTGTCTGCAACGCCCTCGACTGCCTGCTGGTGCACGCCTCGCGGCTGGCCGACCTGCCGGCCTTGTGTGCGCCGTTGCAGAAAAGCAACGTGGTGATTTATGCCGATGAGGCGGCCCGCCGCGCGCTGGACGGACACTATCCGGCCGCCCTGCTGCAGCCCGCCACTGCGGAGAGCTACGGCACGGAGTTCCTCGACTACAAGATGGCGGTGAAGACGGTGGCCACGCTGGAGGAGGCCGTGGCGCATATCCTGGCCAACGGCTCGAAACACAGCGAGTGCATCGTGGCCGAAGACACCGCTGCCGCCCGCTACTTCAGCCGGACGGTGGACGCCGCCTGTGTCTATACCAACGCGCCCACCTCGTTTACCGACGGGGCACAGTTCGGGCTGGGGGCCGAAATCGGCATCAGTACCCAGAAACTGCACGCAAGGGGCCCCATGGCCCTGCGGGAGATCACGACCTACAAATGGCTGATTGAGGGCAACGGACAAGTGAGAAGTTAAGGTAATCCATCCGATAAAATCAAGAAACAACATGAAGACCTATACCAATGTATTCGATTTGGGCGATCTGAAGACCGCCCTGGCGGAAGCCGCCGAAATCAAGAAAGACCGTTATAAATACGAGGGGCTGGGCCGGCACAAGACCTGCCTGCTGATTTTCTTCAACAACAGCCTGCGCACCCGCCTGAGCACGCAGAAGGCCGCCCGCAATCTGGGGATGGACGTCATTGTGCTCGACGTGAACCAGGGTGCCTGGAAACTGGAGACTGAACGCGGTGTCGTCATGGACGGCGACAAGAGCGAGCACCTGCTGGAGGCCATCCCCGTCATGGCGTCTTATTGCGATGTCATCGGCGTGCGCTCCTTTGCCCGTTTCGAGAGCCGCGAGGACGACTATACCGAGAAGATTCTGAACCAGTTCATCCGCTACTCCGGCAAGCCCGTCTTCTCGATGGAGGCGGCTACGGGTCATCCCTTGCAGGCGTTTGCCGACCTCATCACCATCGAGGAGTACAAGCGCACCGAGCGTCCGAAGGTGGTGCTCACGTGGGCTCCCCATCCGCGTGCCCTGCCGCAGGCGGTGCCCAACTCGTTTGCCGACTTCATGAACGAGGCCGACGTGGACTTCGTCATCACGCATCCGCACGGCTATGAGCTCGACCCGAAGTTCGTGCGCGGCGCGCGTGTGGAGTATGACCAGCAGAAGGCGTTCGAGGGGGCCGAGTTCATCTATGCCAAAAACTGGGCGTGTCCGGGTGTGACCTGCCCCGAAGACTACGGCAAGGTGCTGAGCAAGGATAGGAGCTGGACGGTGGACACCGAGCACATGAGCTGGACGGACAATGCCTTTTTCATGCACTGCCTGCCGGTGCGCCGCAACATGATTGTGACCGACGATGTCATCGAGGCACCTACGTCGCTGGTCATCCCCGAAGCGGCCAACCGCGAGATTTCGGCCACCGTCGTCCTCAAACGCCTGTTGCAGGGCAATTGACGCGCAAAAGGGCCCACTTGGAAGGTGTCTTTTAAAAAAAAGCGTAAAAGACACCTTATTACTCTCTTTTTTTCTACATTTGCCGCAAAATCATAAATGTGACACATAGAATCATGCAAAATAACTTAGTTATTGTGGAGTCTCCGGCGAAAGCAAAGACCATCGAGAAGTTTCTCGGTGCGGGCTATAAGGTGCTTTCCAGCTACGGGCACATCCGCGATTTGAAGCAGAAAGCGTTCAGCATCGACGTGAACAACCGGTTCCAGCCTATCTATGAGGTGCCGAAGGACAAAGAAAAAATTGTAACAGAGTTGAAAAAAGCGGTGCGGAGTGCGGACATGGTGTGGCTGGCGTCCGATGAGGACCGCGAGGGAGAGGCCATTTCATGGCATCTGTTCGAGGTGCTCCAGCTGGTTCCTGAGCGGACCCGTCGTATCGTGTTCCACGAAATCACCAAGACCGCTATCTTGCACGCCATCGAGCATCCGCGTGATATCAATGTCGATTTGGTCAATGCACAGCAGGCACGCCGGGTGCTCGACCGCATCGTGGGCTTCGAGCTCTCGCCCATCTTGTGGCGCAAAATCAAGCCCGCCCTGTCGGCCGGCCGGGTGCAGTCGGTAGCCGTGCGGCTCATTGTGGAGCGCGAGCGTGAGGTGAACGCTTTTGTCAGCGAGGCGTCGTTCAAGGTGTCGGCCCTGTTCCGCGACGGCGGCGGTGCCGAGGTCAAGGCCGATTTGGGCAAGCGGTTCAAGACGAAGGCCGAGGCCATGGCCTTCCTCGAAAGCTGCAAGGGAGAGACGTTCACCATTGAGGACATCACCATGCGCCCCATGCGCAAGTCGCCCTCGGCTCCCTTCACCACCTCCACGCTCCAGCAGGAGGCCGCCCGCAAGCTGGGCTTCACCGTGGCACAGACCATGATGCTGGCGCAGCGGCTCTACGAGAGCGGACAAATCACGTATATGCGTACCGACTCGGTCAACCTGTCCGACTTGGCCCTCGCCACCAGCCGTGAGGTCATTGTCGGCAAGATGGGCGAGAAGTATGCCTGCACCCGCCATTTCACCACCAAGACCAAGGGCGCGCAGGAGGCCCACGAGGCCATCCGCCCCACCTATATGGCCAACCGCCACATAGAGGCCCCCGCGCAGGAGCAGCGCCTGTATGAGCTGATATGGAAACGGACCCTGGCCTCGCAGATGGCCGATGCCGAGCTGGAGAAGACCACGGCCACCATCGGCATGGGCCGGAAGAAGGAGAAGTTTGTGGCCACAGGCGAGGTCATTACGTTCGACGGCTTCCTGAAGGTCTACAAGGAATCGTCTGACGACGATGCCGAGCAGGACGAAGACGGCATCCTGCTGCCCGCGTTGTCCGTGGGCCAGTCGCTCGCCTGTGAGCTGATGACCGCCACCGAGCGGTTTACCCAGTGTCCGCCCCGCTATACCGAGGCCAGCCTCGTGCGCAAGCTCGAAGAGCTGGGCATCGGCCGTCCGTCTACCTACGCACCCACCATCTCCACCATCCAGAACCGCGAGTATGTGGAGAAAGGCAGCCGCGAGGGGACCGAACGCACCTTCAGCGTGCTCACCTTGAAGGGCGACACCGTCACGTCCACTACGAAAAAAGAAGTGACCGGCAGCGAGAAGAACAAGCTGCTGCCCACCGATACCGGGATTGTGGTCAATGACTTCCTGATGGAGTATTTCCCGCAGATTATGGATTATAACTTCACCGCCCGTGTGGAGAAGGAGTTCGACGAGGTGGCCGTAGGGCAGGAGCAGTGGAACGATATGATTGAGCAGTTCTACAAAGGCTTCCATCCGTTGGTGGAACAGACGCTGGCCGTGAAGTCCGAGCACAAGGTGGGCGAGCGGATGCTGGGCACCGACCCCAAGAGCGGCAAGCCGGTGTCGGTCAAGATAGGCCGTTTCGGCCCCATCGTGCAGATAGGCGCTACCGACGATGAGGAGAAGCCGCGGTTCGCCCGGCTCAACAAAGAGCATTCGCTGGAGACCATTACGCTCGAACAGGCCCTCGAACTGTTCCGGCTGCCGCGGACGCTCGGCGAGCTCGAAGGCAAGGAGGTGTCGGTGGGCACCGGCCGTTTCGGCCCCTACGTGCGCTATGACAAGCTGTTCGTCTCAGTCCCCAAGGCGTTCGACCCCATGGAGCTGACCCTGGAGGAAGCCGTGAGGCTGATTCAGGAGAAACAGGAGAAAGAGCGCAACAAGGTCATCAAGACCTTTGCCGAAGAGCCCGACTTGCAGGTGCTCAACGGGCGGTATGGTCCCTACATCTCTTATAAGAAGGAGAACTACAAGATACCGGTGGGCATTGAGCCCGCCACCCTCAATCTGGAGGGGTGCCGCAAGGTGATGGAGCTGGCCAAGACCAAGGCCGAAGTGAAGAAAGCCAAGCGGACCAAGTCCGCCGCCAACAAGAAAGCGGAATGAGACGGATTTTCCTGATAGGCTACATGGGGTCGGGCAAGACCACGCTGGGACAGGCGTTTGCCCGTGCCCTGGGGTTGGAGTTCATCGACCTGGACTGGTACATCGAGGAGCGCTACCACCGCTCCATTGCCGACATCTTTGCCGAGAGGGGCGAGGAGGGCTTCCGCAGCATCGAGCGTTCGTTGCTCCACGAGGTGGGCGAGTTCGAGGATGTGGTGATAGCCACCGGCGGTGGCACCCCCTGTTTCTTCGACAACATTGACTACATGAACAGCGTCGGGCAGACGGTGTTTCTGGATGTGAGTCCCGCCGTGCTGTTCCGCCGGCTCAAGGTGGCCAAGGCCAAGCGTCCGCTGGTGGCCGGCAAGTCCGACGCCGAGCTGCAGGAGTTCATCCGCACGGCCCTCGACCGTCGGCTGCCGTTTTACCGCAAAGCCGCCTGTCCTTTCAACGGCGAGGAGCTGGAGAGCCGGAAGCAGATAGCCGCATCGGTGGCACGGCTGAAGGAGGCGTTGGAGCAGCTTCCTCCCGCCGAGGAGGTCCGAAGACCTTAAAAAGCACTGCCGCTGGTTCAGAGGTAGATTTGGAAAAGACAAAACCAGGAGCTGAGGCTCCTTATATGATAATAGTTTATTCATTTTAATTTATGTTTTAGAAAGTGAGAAAGTGGCGTATTGAAGATTCCGAAGAGCTCTACAACATCACGGGGTGGGGCGTTTCGTACTTTGGCGTTAATGAAAAAGGTCATGTGGTGGTGACACCACGCAAAGACGGGGTGGCGGTCGACTTGAAGGAACTGGTCGACGAACTGCAACTGCGGGACGTTACCGCCCCGATGTTGGTGCGTTTTCCCGACATCCTGGACAACCGCATCGAGAAAATTTCCAATTGTTTTGCTATCGCTTCCGAGGAATACGGGTACAAGGGAGAGAACTTCTGCATCTATCCCATCAAGGTGAACCAGATGCGCCCGGTGGTGGAGGAAATCATCAGTCACGGCAAGAAGTTCAACCTGGGGCTGGAGGCCGGCTCCAAACCCGAGCTCCATGCGGTGATTGCCATCAACACCGACTCGGATTCGCTGATTATCTGCAACGGTTATAAGGACGAGAGCTACATCGAGCTGGCGTTGCTGGCGCAGAAGATGGGCAAGCGCATCTTCCTGGTGGTGGAGAAGATGAACGAGCTGCGGCTCATCGCCCGCATGGCCAAACAGCTCAACGTGCGCCCCAACATCGGCATCCGCATCAAGCTCGCCTCGGCGGGCAGCGGCAAGTGGGAGGAGAGCGGTGGCGATGCCAGCAAGTTCGGATTGACGTCCAGCGAGCTGCTGGAGGCCCTCGACTTTATCGAGAAGAAAGACCTGAAAGACTGCCTCAAGCTGATTCATTTCCACATCGGCAGCCAGGTCACCAAGATACGCCGCATCAAGACCGCCCTGCGCGAAGCCTCGCAGTTCTATGTCCAGCTCCACCAGTTGGGCTTCCCCGTAGCGTTTGTCGACATAGGCGGCGGACTGGGGGTGGACTACGACGGCACCCGCTCGTCCAACAGCGAGAGCAGCGTCAACTACTCCATTCAGGAGTACGTCAACGACTCCATCTCCATCATGGTGGATGCCAGCAACAAGAACGGCATCCCGCATCCCAATATCATCAACGAGAGCGGACGCTCGCTCACCGCCCATCACTCGGTGCTCATCTTCGAGGTGCTGGAGACCGCTTCGTTGCCCGAAATGGACGAGGACTTCGAAGTGAGCCCGGATGACCACGAGCTGGTGCAGGAGCTGTACCAGATATGGGACCACCTCAGCCAGCCGCGGATGCTGGAGGCCTGGCACGACGCCCAGCAGATTCGTGAGGAGACGCTCGACCTCTTCAGCCACGGCATTGTGGACCTGAAGACCCGCGCGCAGATAGAACGCCTGTTCTGGTCGGTGTGCCGCGAAATCAACCACATCGTGGGCGGGCTGAAGCATGTCCCCGACGAGTTCCGCAAGCTCGACAAGCTCTTGGCCGACAAATATTTCTGCAATTTCTCGCTCTTCCAGTCGTTGCCCGACTCGTGGGCCATCGACCAGATTTTCCCCATCATGCCCATCCAGCGGCTCGACGAGCGGCCCGACCGTACGGCCACTTTGCAGGACATCACTTGCGACTCTGACGGGAAAATCGCCAACTTCGTCACCTCGCGCAGTGTCACCCACGACCTGCCGGTGCATACCCTCAAGGGCAAGGACTCCTACTACATCGGGGTCTTCCTCGTCGGGGCCTACCAGGAGATTCTGGGCGATATGCACAACCTGTTCGGCGATACGAACGCCGTCCATGTCACGGTAGACGAAAAGGGCTACAGCATCGACCAGGTGATAGACGGCGAGACCGTGGCCGAGGTGCTCGACTATGTGCAGTACAACTCCAAGAAACTGGTGCGTACCCTGGAGACCTGGGTGACCAAGTCGGTGAAGGAAGGCCGCATCTCGCTCGACGAGGGCAAGGAGTTCCTGGCCAACTACCGCTCGGGACTCTATGGATATACTTATCTGGAATAAATAAGACAAAAAGCATGGAAAAACTGACAATTATAAAGGTAGGCGGCAAGATTGTGGAAGAACCCGACACGCTGGGCCGCCTGCTCGAAGACTTCTCGGCACTGCCGGGCTATAAAGTATTGGTACATGGCGGAGGCCGTTCGGCCACGAAGCTCGCCGCCCGCCTGGGCATCGAGAGCCGCATGGTGAACGGACGGCGCATCACCGATGCCGATACCCTGCAAGTGGTGACCATGGTCTATGGTGGGCTGGTGAACAAGAACATTGTGGCCGGCCTGCAGGCCAAAGGCGTCAATGCCGTGGGGCTGACCGGTGCCGATATGGATGTGATACGCTCTGCCAAGCGTCCGGTGGGAGAGGTGGACTACGGCTTCGTGGGCGATGTCCAAGCGGTCCATACCGAGGCATTGGTGTCGCTCATCCGTCAGGGGGCAGTGCCCGTCCTGGCACCGCTCACGCACGACGGCTGCGGACACCTGCTGAATACCAATGCCGACACCATTGCCGGCGAAACAGCCAAGGCACTGGCAGCGGCCTTCGAGGTCACGCTGGTCTACTGTTTCGAGAAGAAAGGCGTGTTGCGCGATGAGGCGGACGATGACAGCGTGATACCGGTCATTACGCCGGCCCTGTTCCGCCAGTATGTGGACGAAGGCGTCATCCAGGGCGGCATGATTCCTAAACTGGAGAATTCCTTCTCGGCCATTGAGGCAGGCGTCAGGCAGGTGGTCATCACCCAGGCTTCGGCCATCAGCGGCCAGACCGGTACCGTTATCGTAAAGGAATAGGCTGCGCCTGTTCCTTTAACTCCTTTTAACTAACTATACGTGTAACTTTAGCCCCGTTTATCCGTCTTCTATTTAGAGAGCCATGCGAGAAATCAGTTTTCGACACGACATATTGCCGCTGAAGGACAAGCTCTACCGGTTGGCCCTACGTATCACGTTGGATACGGCAGAAGCGGAAGATGTGGTGCAGGATACACTGGTCAAGGTGTGGAACCTGCGGGAACAGTGGGGACAGATGGAGTCGGTGGAGGCCTATTGCCTGACCATGGTCCGGAACCTGGCCATCGACCGAAGCCGCTCGTCGGACCGGCAGAACGAGGAGCTGACCCCTGAGACGCAGCAGCTGCCCGATGGGGGAAGCCCCGAGGAGCAGATGGAACGCCGTGAACAGCTCCGGCTGGTACGCCGGCTCATCAGTGGGCTGCCCGAAAAGCAGCGCACTGTGTTGCACCTCCGCGATGTGGAGGGAAAAAGCTACAAAGAAATCGCGGCGGTGCTCCGGCTGACGGAAGAACAGGTCAAAGTGACCCTATTCCGGGCGCGGCAACACATCCGAATGAAGTATAACGAAATAGACAACTATGGACTATAAGTACATCGAACAGCTGTTGGAACGTTATTGGAACGGCGAGACAACGGTAGAGGAGGAGGACATTCTCCGGGCTTTTTTCCGTCAGTCCGTCTTGCCGGCGCATCTGGCCCGTTACCGGTCGTTTTTTGCCTGTATGCAGGAGGAACGGCAGCTGGGACTGGGCGATGACTTCGACCGCCGTGTGTTGGCCGAGATTGAGCGGCCCGTGGTGAAAGCCCGGCGGCTCACCCTGCGCTCACGCTTCCTGCCGCTCTACAAGGCGGCCGCCATGATGGTGCTGCTGTTTACGGTGGGCGGTGTGGTGAAGCATATCGTCGACACTGACCGTGCCGGTGTGGTGTATGTGTACGACCAGTTCGACGGTGCCGATACCGACCCGCAGATGGCCGAGGCCGACACCGTGCCGGTGCAGCTGAAAGCGTCGTCTGCCTGTCAGGCGTGCGAGGGGGCGGTCCGTAAGAAATGACATTTTCATTTGCTTTTATAAATATAGTTAGTGCTTAGAAATGATAACGAGGCTGTGAAGTTTCAATTCTCTCAAAACAACAAATTACTAACTCTTATACAACAGGTTGAAGAAGGCTTCCGCGTGAGCGGAGGCCTTCTTTTTACCTCCTCCGGTCCTAACGGAGGCCCGCCAAAAGAAAAAAAGCACCCATCCTCCCGGACAGGCGCTTTTTCTCTTTACGCTTAAAGTATTCCCAAAGTTAAACTCCAAAGAGAGTTTATGCTTTTCACCGTTCTACTTATTTGTTGGCAGGATGGTCGTATTTCGAGGTACGCACATCCCAGAACATCTTGCTGTAATAGTTGTTGGTGCCGTCTTGCAGCTTCGATACCGCTTCTGTCCAGTTGGCCCCGTTCAGGGTACTTTCGTTGGTGGGATATTTCACGCGCGAGATGATGTCGCCCTTCACGTCGCTCAGCGGTTCGAACGTATAGGGAGTGCCGTCGATGATCGTGGTCACTTCGCCCGGACGAACCAACTGCTCGGGGTAACCCGTACGGCGGATTTCGGTCCATGCCTCGGTGCCGTTCAGGAAGAGGTCGATGTATTTCTGCACGGCCACCGCCTCGGCATTCACGTTTTTCGAAACGGCGTCAATGTAGGCCGTCTTGACTGCCTCGTCGATGAGCTCGCCGTTCACTGCGCCCCAAAAATCCAGTGAGGCTTCGATGCCTTCCTGATAGTCGCTCACCGAGAAGCCGTTGTATTCGCTCAGGATGAACTTCAGTTCGGCATACGTCATCAAAGGCACGGCGAAATCCATGTTGGCCACGAAGCAGGGAGGATAATAATACCAATTGGGTGTTCCGGTACGCACGGCGGCACTGAGGGCACTGGAGACACCGTAGGGGAAGCCTTTCGTGCCGTTGTCTCCGATGTAGATGCGCAGGCGCGGGTCTTCCGTCCCTTCCCAGGGGTGCGACTTGCCGTTCAGGTCGTCCTTCACACCGCTGAGCAGGTTGAAGAACTGGTTGGTCACCGTGAAGTCGTTTCGTCCGTCCACATACCAGCCTTCGTAGAACTTGCAGTAGTCGTTGCCCGTTGCGGCATACGTGAAGAGGGCGGCGTCTTCGTTGCCTTCCATCACGCCACTGGCCAGGGCCTCGGCGATGTACTGCTTCCAGTTGCTGTCTACCTTGGAGAGGTGGATGGCCAGGCGGCACTTCAGCGAGTTGCCGAATTTCTTCCACTGCGAGGCGTCACCGTCAAAAATCACGTCGCCCGAGGTGAAGGCCGGTTCCGATTCGTCAATCATGCCCACGGCTTCCGTCAGTTCGCTGATGAGGCCGGCGTAGATGTCCTTCTGGTCGTCATACTTGCAGTAGAGCTGTCCGTCGCTCTCCAGTTTAGACACTTCGGTGTAGGGCACATTGCCCCAGGTGTCGGTGATGACCTTCTCACGCTTGTCATCCTGAGCGTTAGCGAAGGATCTGTCCGCACAGCGCAGCGAATACCGTAACGGCTGACAGATGTTTCGCTTCGCTCAACAAGACAGGGAGAGGAGAAGATTCTTCATTCTTCATTCATCATTCTTCATTTATAAGTTATTCGTTCCTGAGGTTGTCGGTAGGGTTGCTGCGGGCGGCTTGCTGCACCAGTGTCACAGAAAGTCCGGCGATGACGGCCAGTACCGCCAGCGTGCAGCCGCCAAAGAGCAAGGCAGTCAGGTCAATCTTCACGGCGAACATCTCCAACAGCCGGCCGCTCACGTTCCAGGCGACGATCGCGCCGAGAAGGGTGGCCGGAACGGCAATCCGGAGTAGGTCGCGCTGGAACAGCTGTTGCACATCCGCCATTGAGGCACCGTGGATGATGCGGATGGCCATCTCGGACCGACGGCGGCTCACTTCGTCACGGATGTAGGCCACTAATCCTATCAAGGCGATGAACAGGATGCACAGCCCGGCAAAGAGGACGCTGTTGCGGATGAGCTTCACACTGTCATACTGCCGGCCCATCTCGATGCCCACGCTCTTCACGATGTGGTCTTCCGGATGCTGCACGCAATGGTCCACCACCTCTTGTACGGCACGCATCGCTTCGGGCGACAGCTCGCGCATCCGTATGTAAAAGAGGTAGCTCGGGGTCGGGTTGTAGAACAGCACTTGCGGACGCTCGTCGGCATCCTCGGCAATCTGCGAACCGATGCGGATGTCCTCGAACACGCCGCAGATGGTCAGCCGGGGAGTTACCCCCAGGTGGTCATGACCGGTGAGGAACACCTCCCTGCCGATGGGCGACCCTGTCCAGCCGGCCAGTTTCTCCATCCGCTGCACAAAGCTGCGGCTGACCATGATCTCCTGGTTCAGCGTGTCGCGCAGGTGCGGGGTGAAGGCACGGCCTTCCACGATGGGGATGCCGAAGGTGGCGTGGTAGTCATCGCCCGCAACATACATGTCGGCGATGTTCATGTACTCGTGTCCCGTCTCCTTGTCCAGGACATTGTTGCCGCTACAGTGCTCCCACATCTCCTGATAGCCGTAGGTGACACGCTCCACGCAGGGCAGTTTCTTCAGCTCCTGCAGGCAGGTGGTCCGTTCGCTGACGCTGCATCCGCGGGTGGACACGTAGAGCAGCTGCTGGTAGTCGAACCCGGTCGTGTAGTTCGTCAGCAGGTGGTATTCTGACCCGATGACCGCCAGCAGGCTGACGAAGAAGGTGGTCAGCAGAAACTGGGCGGAGAGCAGCCCCAGCTTCCACTGCCGCTTGCTCTCCGAGTAGCGGCGGTAGGCGTAGGTCACGGGGATACGGGTATAGAGCCAGCCCGGCAGGACCCCGCAGACGAGAATGACCGCCAGCGTCATCAGGAGGCAGACCGTGAGGGTAGCGGCTGTGAAAAGGCTTTTCAGGCTGTGCCCCAGCTGCTCTTGCAGGAAATCCTGAAGGCCGAAGACGATGAGGACAGCGAGGGCCAGGCTGAGCAGCCCGTGCAGCAGCGATTCCGAGAGAATCAGCCGGTAGATGTCGCGGCTGCCGGCCCCGTAGCAGCGGTAGGTGGCGATGCTTTTGGCCCGCTTCACCATCGACGAGATGGTGAGCAGGATGTAGTTGAGCACGGCCACTGCCAGCATCAGCAGGCCGAAGGCCAGGAAGACGATGTTCATCAGCCGGTGGTAGTCCGACGAGGTATAGAGGTCGCCGATGGGTAGGAAGCTGATCCGCAATTCGAGCCCTGCCTTCCGCTGTTCCTCTAAGGGGAAATGCTTGAGCAGGGTGCGGCGGGCGTCCTCCTTCACCGTGTTCAGGTCGGCGTTGGGCCGCAGGCGGATGAAGGTCTTGTAGCGGTCGTTGCCCAACCAGTTCTGGCTGCCGTCCCACATCACCTGCCCGATGGTGGGCATAGATACCAGGATGTCCATCTCCGGCAGGTTGGTGTTCTCCGGAAAGGCTTCGAACACGCCGACCACGGTGATGGTGAACTGCGGATAGGTCTTCCAGCGCACGCTCTTGCCGAGGATGTCAGTCCCCACGGCGGCCAGCATCTTGTCGGAGATGTAGGCACAGCCCGGTCGGCCCAGTCCCTTTTCGGGGGCTTCTCCCATCAGCAGCCGGCGGGGAAAGAGGTCGAAGAAACAACTGTCTGCCAGCCAGGCCCTGCCGTAGAACGACCGGTTGTCCTCGGTCTGCAGGGTCATGTCGCTGATGCCCGTGAAGCGGGTGGCCGCCTCGATGCCGGGACTTTCGGCCTGGAAGCCGGGGCCCCAGGCACCGGGGGTCTGGTGATAGTCGTGCGGTTCCTCGCCGGTCCGTCGGTACGACTCGCCCACCCGATAGGTACGTTCCTTGGCAGGCACGAAGTCATCGTACGAGCGTTCGAAGAGGACTTCGGCTATCAGGGTCAGTCCGATGGCCAGCCCTATTCCCAAGCAGAGTATCTTGATGACATTGGCCTCGCCTTTGCGGAACAAGGAATGGAATGCTTTTTTCATACAGGACAGGATGTGAGGGGATTACATTTCGGAGATAGACGACACAATCTGTCCGTCGAAGAGGTGGATGATGCGGTTGGCAAACCCCGCGTCACGCTGGCTGTGGGTCACCATGACGATGGTCGTCCCCTCCTTGTTCAGCTCGGTGAGCATCTGCATCACCTCCTGTCCGTTCTTGGAGTCCAGGTTACCGGTCGGTTCGTCGGCCAGGATAATCTTCGGTCCGCTGACTACGGCGCGGGCGATGGCCACCCGCTGCTGCTGTCCGCCGGAGAGCTGTTGGGGATAATGCTTGGCCCGGTGGCTGATGTTCATGCGTTGCAGGATGTCGTTCACCTTCTGTTTGCGTTCGTTGGCAGGAATCTTGAGGTAGGTGAGGGGCAGCTCCACATTCTCGAACACGTTCAGCTCGTCTATCAGGTTGAAGCTCTGGAACACAAAGCCGATGTTGCCCTTCCGCACATTGGTGCGGTCTTTCTCCTTCAGGTGTCCCACCTCCAGCGTGTCGAGGTAGTAGTTGCCGCTGGTGGGATTGTCCAGCAGCCCCAGGATGTTCAGCAGGGTGGACTTGCCGCAGCCCGAAGGCCCCATGATGGCTACAAACTCCTTGTCGGCCACTTCCAGGCTGACGTTGTTCAAGGCAATGGTTTCTACCTCCGTTGTACGGAAGGTCTTGCAAAGGTTTTCGATTCGTATCATATCGTCTTGTTTTTTTGGTTGCTTTATCATTGTTGATGCATTATTCCGCTTTCAGGCTCAGCACAGGGTTGGCGGTGGCCGCCCGGTAGTTCTGTATGGTGATGGTCAGCAGGGTGATGGCGACCAGCAGGAGGCAGGCCGCTGCGAAGACCCACGGCGAGAGGGGCACTTTCTCTGTGAACGACTCCTGCCATTGCCGCACCGCATACCAGGCTATCGGGGCCGCTATGGCCGAACTGACGACCGACAAAGTGAGGTAGGAGCGGCCGAACATCCACAATATCTCTACCGTGGTGGCGCCGTACACCTTCCGGACACCGATTTCCTTGCGGCGGTGTTCTGCCTCGAAGATGACCAGTCCGAAGACCCCCACCAACGAGATGATGACGGCCAGCAGGCTGAACAGCGTCACCAATTGCTGCTGGTCGGTCTCCTGTTGGTACAGCCGGCCGTACAGCTCGTCGAAGAACGTCAGCTCGGTGGGGTATTCCGGGAAACACTCGTCCAGGGTCTGGCGGATGTGCCGCAACGCCTGGTCAATGTCACTCCCCGCCTTGATGCGGATATAGGCGGTGGAGAGCGGGGTGGTATAGACCGGGTTGGCGCAGAACAGGTAGGGCAGGTCCAAATCGGCCTTGATAGAGGTGAACAGGACATCGCTCACATAGCCTCTTACCTGCATCTGCACGTGGGGCCAGGGGGTGAAGTCGGTGACGGTGCCTGCCGGCAGTTGGGTGGATTTGTAGAAAGATTCCGTGGCGACACACTGAATCAGCCGGCTGCGGGCCGAGTCGCCGGGCTGCAGGTCGTTGCCCATGACGGTGGGTATCCCCATGACCCGGCAGAAGTCGGGCGACACATGAATGAAGAAGCAGGAATGCTCTTCGTTGCGGTAGTTGATGCCGTAGGTGGAATAGCCTTCTTCCGCGCCGAGCGTCCAGTCGGAGTAGGCCACGCCGTCCACTTCGGCAAAGGTCTTGATCTTCGTGTCGAACGTGGAGAGGCGTTGGGGAGTGGCGGCGTTGCCGTCCAGGCGGGTCACCAGGAGCAGGTCTTTGTCGAAGCCCAGCTGCCGGTGGCGCATGTAGCGGTTTTGCAGGACGATAAAGCCGGCGGTGACCATCAGGGCAAACGACACGATGTATTGGAACCCGATGAGCGACTGGCGCAGATGCCGCCCCTTGCCGCTCAGGGCATAGTTGCCTTTCAGCACGAGGGCTGGCGGGAAGGAGGTCATGTACCACGCCGGGTACAGGCCGGCGGCCAGTCCTACCACCACGGCGATGAGGCCCGTCAGCAGGACGTATTCCTTATACAGCAGGAGCGAAGGGGTAAACCCGATGAACGACAACACTTTCAGGCGGATGAGAATCTCCACGATGCCCAGAGAGAGCAGCCAGCCGAGGAGCACCGTACACACCGACTCGGCGGTCAGCCCCCGGCGCAGTTCGCCGTTGTTGCTGCCCAACACTTTCTGCGTGTTGATGCTGCGCATCCGCATGGGTGCCAGTGCCGTGCTGAAGTTGATGAGGTTGATGGCGGCGATGACGATGATGAGGAAAGCGATGCTGGTGAGCAGGGTGATGACGCTGCGGCTGCCGCTCTTGAAGTGTCCCCAGCTGGTATAGTTGTAATACACCTCTCGGATAGGGATGACCGTAAAGACCCGATGGCTGTCCTCGCCATGCCAGGTGCGGGCGGTCACATCGGTGGCCGCTATCTGGCGGTTCAGTTCTTCGGTGCTGACGCCCGGTTTCATCCGGAACACGGCATAGTAGTTCTGGCTGCCCCAGTCGTCTTTCTGGGTGTTGCCGATGGGTACGTAGAGGTCGTGCTTGAACTGGCTGTTCTCGGGCAGGTCGCGGAAGATGCCGCAGATGCGGTATTTGTTGGCATCGGGGGTCAGCCAGTTGCTGCCGTCGATGTAGAGATAGCTGCCCAGGGCGTTGCCGTCGGGAAACAGCTTCCGGGCATAGCTTTCCGAAACGAGGGCACTCTCGGGGTGCTGCATCCCGTCGGCGTTGCCGGCCACAAACTCCAGCCCGAGGGTGCGAGCAAAGTCGGGATGCACTGCCCACGGATGCTCGGCAAAACAGCGTTTGTTCTCCGGGTCGGTGTAGAGGCTCACCGGGCGCCATGCCGGTCCGTAGATGCTGCCACATTCGATGCCTGGCAGTTGCTGCAACAGGTATTCAATCGGGCCGCGGGGGATGGTCATCAGCTGCCGGTTTTCCGGCTCGGCATAGTTGAGCACCACCAACCGATCGGGTTCGGGATAGCAGTTGTCAAACTCCTGCTCGTAATTGACTTTCATCATGATGACGGTGAAAGCGGCAAAGGCGGCCGACAACCCTATCAGGTTGAGGAACGAGGCCAGCCGGAACCGACGGAGGGTGTAAAAGAGGTTTCGTAAGATGGTTCTCATACGCTTTGATTTTATGGGATGAATGGTTGCCCATCTTTAAACAAATACCGTGCCAATCTTTTAATCCGTTTCCAATCAGTGATTTGATAAATCATTGCTTGCCGGAGATGTCTAATAATTAGACACCTGCTGTCTAATAATTGGACACCGCCCACGGGGTGGTAGGTCCGATGCGAAGACATCCCCCTCCCCAGTGCCTCAGCTGTTCCTCCCATCACCACTCTTCATTCCTTTTTCATTCTTCATTTGTTCCTCTAATCATTCTCTAATCATCCTCTAATCGTTCTCTA
>CAMAFR010000031.1 GCA_945833835.1 uncultured Bacteroides sp. | reverse complement strand
TTAACCTTAACGCCGCAAGGTTATTAACCTTAGTGGCGAAAGGTTATTAACCTTATTGAGCAGGAAGCAGTATGGATGTTACTGTGGTCACGTTTCCATAGGCGAGGCTGGGTCCAAAGACACGGAGGATTAAAAAAAAGAAAGAGAAACGTTGGGCACTTGTATAGGCGTATGGCATCCGGGGACATGGAGTACGGACATAAAAAAAGGGATTCCGCCGAATCCCAACCTTGTTAACCTTAAATCTAATACTATGAAAAACACGATACAAAGGTACTGATTTCTGGGAATATGGCAAACATTTAACCTTAAAAACACTGCTTTATAACACGAATTAATAAATTCAGCTGTTATTACAGATTCGTTAACGAAATCCGGGTACATGGAAAGAAATAAAATCGTACCTTTGCCAGCCAATTACTAATCTGAACCACCATGGAAGAAAACCTCTACCACCTATTGCTGAAAGTGATGCCCCCGCTGGCGGTGGTCGTATTCATTGCCTTGTTTTTCGTGAAGGCAGGCTACGGCATCTTCCGCACCAAGACCTGGGGCATCAGCGTACCGAACAAGCTGGGATGGATTCTGATGGAATGTCCCGTGTTCTTCGTCATGCTGTATCTGTGGAGTAATTCCCCTTGCCAGTGGCAACCTGCGCTGGTCGTGTTTCTGCTGCTTTTCGAGGCGCACTATTTCCAACGGTCGTTTGTCTTTCCTTTCCTACTAAGAGGGAAAAGCCGGATGCCTGTGAGTATTCTGGCAATGGGAGTCTGCTTTAACCTCATCAACGGGTTCCTGCTGGGAGAAGACCTTTTCCACCTCGGAGCCGGACGTTACCCTAATGATTGGCTGGCCTCGCCGCTCTTCGTGGCCGGTACTCTGGTCTTCCTCATCGGGATGGCCATCAACCTTCATTCTGACCATGTCATCCGCCACCTGCGTCCTGCTGGTGACACCCGCCACTACTTGCCCCAAAAAGGAATGTACCGCTATGTCACCTCTGCCAATTATCTGGGCGAACTGACAGAATGGACGGGCTTCGCACTGCTCACCCAGTCGGAAGCCGCCTGGATTTTCGTGTTGTGGACATTTGCCAATCTGGCACCACGTGCCTTTGCCATCCACCGCCGGTATCGCACGGAGTTCGGCGATGCTGCCGTAGGTTCCCGCAAATGTCTGATTCCTTTCCTGTTCTGACCCCGGTCCTACAGGAATGACTGACCGTTTTACCCACTTTATGAAACAAGCAACAACAATGAAAAACTCGAAACTATTCACTGCGGCCCAGATAGGACCGCTCACACTGCGCAACCGCACCATCCGCTCGGCCGCCTTCGAAAGTATGTGTCCGGGCAATGCTCCCTCGAAAGAACTGTTCGACTACCACCGGTCGGTGGCCGCCGGAGGAGTAGGCATGACTACTGTAGCCTATGCCGCCGTCACCCGCAGCGGATTGTCATTCGACCGGCAACTGTGGATGCGTGAAGAAATCGTGCCAGGACTGAAGGCACTGACCGATGCCGTACACCGGGAAGGAGCGGCTGCCAGCATACAGCTGGGACACTGCGGAAACATGTCACACAAAAGCATCTGCGGTGAAATACCGGTAGGTGCCTGCACAGGGTTCAACCTGTATTCGCCCACCCTGGTACGCGGATTGCGCAAGGATGAGCTGCGCCCCATGGCACGGTGTTTCGGTGATGCCGTGCGTCTGGCACGCCGCGCGGGATTTGACGCGGTGGAGATACACGCCGGACACGGCTATTTAGTGAGCCAATTCCTCTCACCCTATACCAACCACCGCAAAGACGAGTTCGGCGGCAGTCTGGAAAACCGTATGAAGTTCATGGACATGGTGATGGAGGAGGTGATGGAAGCCGCCTCTACAGACATGGCCGTTCTGGTAAAGATGAACATGCGCGACGGATTCAAGGGAGGCATGGAACTGGACGAGAGCCTGCAGGTGGCCCGACGACTCGTAGAAGACGGTGCGCAGGCACTCGTGCTGAGCGGCGGCTTCGTGAGCAAGGCGCCGATGTATGTCATGCGGGGCACCATGCCCATCCACACCATGACCCACTACATGCAATGCTGGTGGCTGAAATACGGAGTCAGGATGGTAGGCAAATGGATGATTCCGTCCATCCCCTTCGAAGAAGCCTATTTCCTCGACGATGCCTTGAAATTCAGGGCAGCCATTCCAGACATTCCGCTGGTGTATGTGGGCGGCCTGGTGGCACGCGACAAAATAGACGAGGTGCTGGACAAGGGCTTTGAGTTTGTGCAGATGGGCCGCGCACTGCTCAACGAACCGGGATTCGTCAACCGCATGCGCACGGAAGAATGCGCCCGCTGCGGATGCAAACACAGCAACTACTGCATTGCCCGCATGTACTCCCTCAATATGGCCTGCCACCAACATCTGGACGAGCCGCTGCCCGATGGAGTACGACGTGAAATAGAGACCTTGGAGAAAAACGTGAAATGACGCAAGCCAGAACAAGAATCATGAAAGGAACTGCCATCATCACCGGTGCCGACGGAGGCATGGGCACGGAAATCACGCGCGCGGTAGCTGCCGCGGGCTATCATGTCATCATGCTTTGCTACACAAAAATCAAGGGCACCGAGCGCAAGAGCCAGTTAGTGCTGGAGACAGGGAACACGGACATTGATGTGTATCAGATAGACCTGTCGTCACTGGAATCCATCCTGGAAGTGACGGGAAAACTGCTGCAACGACTGACCTCCATCGAACTGCTGATGAACAACGCCGGCACGCTGAGCACACACTTCGCGCAGACCAACGACGGGTTTGAACGTACCGTGGCCGTCAACTACCTGGCTCCCTTCGTACTGACCAACCGACTGGTGCCGCTGATGCACGAGGGCACCCGGGTGGTGAACATGGTGTCGTGTACATACGCCATCGGGAAAACGGGCAGCCGCTTTTTTACCCACGGCAGCGACAGCAACATCTTCTGGCGCATCCCCGTGTACAGCAACAGCAAGTATGCGCTGTGGATGTTCACCTACGAGCTGTCGGAACGCCTCAAGGAGAAAGGTGTGAGGGTGAACGCCGCCGACCCGGGCATCGTATCGACCAACATCATCCGGATGGACATTGCCGTCATCGACTGGCTGGCCGATATCTTCTTCCGTCCCATCATCCGCACCCCCCGGCAAGGGGCGGATACTGCCATCCGCCTGCTGCTGGACGAAGACAAGGCGGACATCACCGGACAACTGTTCGCTTCGGGCAAAGCCTGCCGTTTGAAGCCCAAGTTCACAGACCGGACAGCCAGCACACGATTATGGGAGGAAACCGCCGCACAGCTGACCCAATGGAGCAGCACACAGACCGGACTGGCCACCCTTGATTTTTCTATTTGAACAACTGACGGCATCCGCCTACAACACCGGGACACGGGGCCACCACACACGACCCCGTGTCCCGATGTCCGACCGGCACCACATCAATACAAATCCTTGTACTCGGTCAGTTCGCCAGTAACGGAGTTAATGATGAAACCACGCACCACCAAATCTTTCGGCACCAGCGGGTGATGCTTCACCAGATGCACACTGCCACGTACCGCCTTCTCGATGTTCTCAAAGCCGCTCAGCCAAGCATCAAGGTCGACATTGCAATATTTCATCATCTCAATCTGCTCGTCGGTCACCCCGTGTTGCTTGATGTGCCGAAGCATCACCTGGCTGTCCATGTGCTGCGCACCACAATCGGTATGGCCGATAATCATTACCTCTTCCACCCCCAACTCATAGATGCCCACCAACAGGCTGCGCATCGCGCTGCCGAACGGATGGGTAATCGTGCCGCCGGCATTCTTTATCATCTTCACATCGCCGTTCTTGATGCCCAGGGCAGCCGGTATCAGTTCCACCAACCGGGTGTCCATACAGGTGACAATGGCTATCTTCTTGTCGGGATACTTGTTGGTGCGGTAAGGTTCATAGTGGTTGCCGGCCACAAACTGCCGGTTGTACGCCAATAATTCGTCAATCATAGAGCTTTTGGTTTTTGTTTAGCTGAAGACAAAGATACACATTGCGGCGGAATACCGGACCGTGCCACCTACAAAAAAAGTCCGCCCGGAGGAAACAATCCTACCGGAACGGACTTTTCATCCAACACTTATTCAAAAAAACACAGCTCTTCAGCCTATAGCAGCTTACAAGCGATTGTTATCGTTCGATGAAGGTCACCATATCCAGGCAGAAATACCCCGGAGTGACCATGCCATACTCATTCGTATCGCTGGAAGACATCGTGAAGACAATGTAGGCCGCATCGGCAATAGCCGACCAGTCGAACCACTGCCAAGAAGAAAGCACATCCGTACCCTTGGCCAGCTGGAAATCAATGCTGCCCAGCGGGGTGTCACTGGCCGTATAGCCGGTAACGGTCAACGTGAACCAGTCGCCGTCAGCAAATTTCTTGGCATAAGCAGACGTGCTGCCGTCGTTGCCGTCGTGCATGGCCAGATAGGCATAGGTGCTGTTGGTGACATAAGCCCCCTTGAAACGGTATTTGTCGGGTTGCAGATTGGTGATGCGCGCCTCGTTGGAAATAGAAGCCGTGAGGTAGACCTTGCCGGTCTGTGCCGTGCCGGTAATCGCGCTCAGGTTCGAGAAACCCGGAGTGGTGGTGTCCGCTGTATTGGTATACGTGAAACCGCCGCCGAATCCCCACGTAGCGAAGTAGTGGCTGAAGGCCGCCACGTCGTTACAATCCTTGAATGAAGTCACCTGATAATAGTCGTTGAAAGGATCGCCCTCGGTGGCGAGGAAGGTGGTGTTGTCCGCCTTCAGTTCGTTTTCAAAGCATGCCACCACTTCCGATTTCGGGTCGTCACTACAGCTCCACAATGCCATGCTCAGCACGGCCACCAAAAGATAAGTCAATTTTTTCATTTTACTTTGTTTTAAACTATAAATTAATGATTCGATAGATGTCAAGGTTCCTGGTAATGGAGGTTCTCCACTCCGGTCAGTTCGGTGGAAAGCTCTCCCAGCTCACCCACCGGCTGGTTGACCGCCGTATAGATACGCACAAAGTCTATCTGCTTCAGCTCCGCAGGACGGCCTTGGGCATCTACCGCCCAGTCGAGCTTCAGGCGGCAGCCCTCCGTATCGTTCGGGTGGTTGTCGGCATATCCCCATCCGTAGCAATAGCCCACCCAAATGCCGTTTTCCTGCACGGCATTGTCCTTCAGACGGGTGCCCTTGAAGGTCAAGGTGTCATCGGCCACCCACAGAGGATAATAGGATTCCTGCGTATGGTAAGCGTTCCGGTAGATGCACCCCTCTCCCCCTTGGTTATCGGTCCAACGCACATCGGCATCGGACGGCACCGGACGGTAATAGGTAATTTCGTAATCGCGTATCTCGTTGTCGCTGCCATACTCACTGCCCGCCAGTTCATACCATTCGTCATCGGGCAGCCCGTTGCCGTTGGTGTCGGTAGCCACCCACACAATCCCCGGTTCGGCACTACCGCCCGGACGGTGTTGCTGCGTCACCTTATTATAATAGGCATTGCCATACACTTTCAAGTCATATTCGCCCGCCACATTGGGGACAGGACGCTCAAAGCCCACCACAATATATCCCCCAAAAGCGCCCAGCGAAACAAACGAACGCTCGCGCAAGCGTTGTGAGGCATAGGCCAGTATCTCGGACTTCTCCGTAAAACCGGTCCGGAAAGCGGTGGTCGTTGTATTCATATACTGGGTAGGGGCCGGTACATAATCGAATACGTTCACGGCCCATGCCGCCGTAGGGTTGTCTGCACCTTGAGGCACATCGCCACCGGTGGCCTCATCCGTAAACAGCACGGTATTAGGGTTAAGCCCCACCTGCGACAGGCGGAAACGGAGGGTCCCGTCGGGAGTAAAGCAGCACACATCCCCGTCCACCTGATAGTTGTAGGCCTCGGTGATGTAGACATTCCCACTATACGGATTGACCTGTATGGAATAAGGTCGTTCGAGCGGGGTGCCGTCGGTGACGAACTGCTGGCGCAAGGTGGTACCCGTCATGAGGTCGAACACCTTGACCGCAGATTGCTGCGTCTGGTAATCATAGTTGTAGAGATAGGCCTGCCGGTAGTCGACGGCAAAATCCATCACCCGCTCATCGAATATCCGCTCGCAGGTATCGGTCAGCGTATTTATTTTCACCAGGCGGTAATCCCCCTGCTCTATCGCCTCACCGTGCGTGGCCACCCACACCGAATGGTCGGGACCGGGAAGAATCCTCCCCGGATTGGGACCTACCTCTATCCGGACCGTCTCTTGAAACGTCTCCAGGTCTACGACCGACACCGTACGGTCCACCCCCATACCCTCCCAATCCAGTCCGCCCGAATTGGAGACATAGAGCTTGCCGTCTTGCACGCAGAGGTCTTCGGGATTACGTCCCACCGGAAGCACCGCCTCTACCTGCAGCGTAGCGGTGTCGATACGTACCACCGTTCCGTCATAACAGCAGACATACGCCTTGCCGGCATGGAAGGCGATGGCACGCGGCTGGCGCGAGCTGCCATTGGCGGACAGCAGCGGCACCTGCCCCACCGACTTGCCATCGGCCAAGGCAATGACCTCCACCGTGCTCGACACATTGACCACCACATACAGACGGCCGCCGTCAATGGCCATATCATTGGCGGTATCGCCCAAGCCACGACGGTTGAGGGCCGTAAAATAATCGGGCACAAAACGGCCTGCGGCAAACGAGTATTTCGCCAACGTGCTGTTGTTCAAATTGAACAGGCCCTCGTTCAGGATATAAAGCTCGGCCGTCCCGTCCTCATACACCTCTTGTGCCACCGTCGGGGACGAAGGCTGATCGTGCATATCATCGCAGGCCACGGCCAACAGCAGCACTGCCAGCCCTCCTATCCGTAGGATTGTACTCTTCCGTTTCATGCGCATTCGGTTTTATTCATATCCTGGCCCCCAGCGTCACTCGGAACGAGCGGCCGGGCATGGGAAAGTTCTTGATGATTTCATAATTACGGTCCATCAGGTTGAGCACCTCCAACCCCAGTGAGGCCGACATCCGCCGCCAACGGAACTCGCGCCGGAGCGACAGGCTGTGATCACTGTAGCCAGGAAGCCGGTTCTTGGCCAGGTTCTGCCCCAACACATACCGTTTGCCCGAACAAATCAGGGCGTAAGAAAGGGTGCACCAAGGCATCTCCAACGTGACATGTCCCGAGCCCGACACCCGTGGCGTATAGGCTATCTGATGACGGTAGGTCTGTCCCTCAATGGTAGCGACATCGGACGAGGTCACGTCCAATGCCCGCTGGTAGGTGTAATTGCCCTGCACTTCGAGGTCCCACCCTTCCTCCATCCGGAAATGCAGGCTTCCCGCAAGGTCCACTCCCTTGATGTCCACTTTCCCCAGATTGACCATGCTCCACACAAACAGGTTCTTGGTAGGAGTGGCCACAATCTTGTCATCCACCCGGTTGTAATAAGCATCCGCCGTAAACGACAGGTAGGGCAGCCAGTCGGCGACGGCGCGTCCGTAGGTGACCCCAATGTTCAGCTGGCCCGCCCGTTCCGGCTTCAAATCAAGATTACCGGTCTGCCCGTAATACAAGTCGTTGAAACTCGGCATACGGAACACCTCTTTATAAAAAGCACGCAACCGGAACTCTTCTCCGGCAAATGGACGAACCGACAACGAGACATAGGGAGACAGCCGACGGTGATTGCCGGCACTGTTGCCGGAGAGGGCATGCTCGTACATGCAGGTGGAGAGCAACGATGCCGAAGCGGTCAGCCAGTCGGTAACATACTTGGCAGCCAGTGCCGTCAACCATGTATAGCGGACGGGGCGTGCAAAATGCCATACATCGGCCTCCATGCGGTTGACACTACCGTCGGTAGCCAGCGAAAAAGACAAGGAAGGCAATGCCCTGCACAATACGGCCGCCGAAAGGTAGTATTCCTGCTGGTAGTAATGGTTCTCTGTCTTTTCCGCAGTTCCCTTATAGTCTGGATCCAGATAGTGCTGATAGCTCCAGTTCCACTTAGCGGCCGTCTGCACCGCCCACCGCTCGCCGAATTCTTTCTTGTATTGCGCCTGTACAAAGGCAGTCTTGTCCCATAGATGTTGCGAGGAGTAGTCATAATAATAGGTGGCGGCTCCCGGCAATCCGCGTGACGACTGATAATAATAGGCTTTCAGCCGCAACTGCTCCTTATCCGAAAAGTTGCCGTAGGCTGCGGCTTCGGTACGCAACGTACGCACCGCGGTATTGGTACGGCGGCAACGGGCCGTTTCCCCATCGCCTGCAGCATAATATAAGGTATAGGGGTAATGTCCGTCGGACAACAAACCCTCTGCCTGAGCGGACACACTCCAGACAGCAGACAAGCGCTGTTCCCAGCGTACCGAAGGCTGGAGCAGGCCCCATGAACCGGTCTTGACAGACACAGCGGCATTGTACGGCTTATCAGGACGGAAAGCAGGAGTGAGCGTGCGGATGTCGAGTAACGCACCGGCGGCAAAGAAACGTGCCGGCTGGAAAATGCGGTCGTCCTGCCCGTTGCTGAGCACCAGCCGATCTACCTGCTCCAGCGAAAAACGGCCCAAGTCAATCTGCCCTGTCTGGCAGTCGGTCACGGCAATACCGTCGTACCCCACCACCGTATGCTGGGCACCCAGGCTGCGCACAGACACCGTTTTCAGCCCTCCCATACCGCCGTAGTCCTTCACCGTGACACCGGCAAAATGTTTCACGGCATCGGATACCTGCAAGACGTTCAACCGCTTCAGTTCATTGGCCGACAATACCTGCAACGGGGCAGAGGCACGCACTTCACGGGTCTGATAACGCTCGGCCACCACCACTTCGGGCAAACGGTACACCTGCGATGTGTCCACCGGCTGCTGTGCCGTAGCGGCAACCGCCCAAAAGCATCCCACCCCTACAAGTATCTGATTCTGTACTTTCATGCTGAATCGTTGCTGTTTTTCGTTTCCTTGTTTCATTTACTCCTTCCTCTACGCCTCCACTTCCGTGCCACAAGACACACGAAGCCTGGGGCGGACTCTTTTCCACTCACTGCTCATTTCTTAACGACCTGTCGGAGAAAACCTTAGGGACACACTCCATGCCAGAATGTGCTGAATTCGAAACATCGTTTCCCGCTTTTTCCTCGAAAGCCGTAAAGAAACCATAGGTGTAAGGCAGGTCTTCTGACTTGTTCCTGCCGCTCCGCCTTCCCGGGAACAACCATCTCCCAGTGGCCAAAGAATGGAGCGACCTTCTGATAATATGGAACTTACAGCAGCGGGACTGTTCAGGACTTGCACCTGATTCCCTATTAATCCGTCTTCACCGCCCGCTTGAAAGCAGGAGAAAAGACAGAACCTCACGCCGCAAAGATAGAAAGTTTTTTCTATAACCCGAAAATATTCCGTACTTTTGTGCAGAATCTATTCAAACGAACAATTTTATGGCAAAAGAACTTGAATTAAAGTACGGCTGTAACCCCAACCAGAAGCCGGCCCGCATCTATATGCAGGAGGGGGAACTGCCCATCACCGTACTGAACGGACGTCCGGGATACATCAACTTCCTGGATGCACTGAACGGATGGCAATTGGTGAAAGAACTGAAGGAAGCCACGGGAATGCCTGCCGCCACTTCTTTTAAGCACGTCAGCCCCGCCGGTGCCGCCATCGGCCTGGAACTGGACGAAACCATGAAGAAAATCTACTTTGTGGACGGACTGCCTTTGTCACCGTTGGCCAACGCCTATGTACGTGCCCGTGGTGCCGACCGTATGTCTTCCTACGGCGACTTCATTGCCCTCAGCGACATCTGCGACGAGGCTACCGCCCGTTTCATCAACCGCGAAGTATCCGACGGTGTCATCGCTCCGGGCTATACCGACGAGGCACTCGCCATCCTGAAGGCCAAACGCAAAGGCACCTATAATGTCATCCAAATCGATCCGGAGTACGTGCCTGCTCCCATCGAGCACAAAGACGTGTTCGGCATCACTTTCGAACAGGGACGCAACAACATCCAGCTGAACGGCGAGGAACTGTTCGCCAACATCCCCACGCAAAACAAACACTTCCCCGAAGCTGCCAAGCACGACCTGATGATTGCCCTGATAACCCTGAAATATACCCAGTCGAACTCGGTGTGCTACGTCAAGGACGGACAGGCCATCGGTATCGGCGCCGGACAGCAGAGCCGTATCCACTGTACCCGTCTGGCCGGCAACAAAGCTGACATCTGGTACCTCCGCCAGCATCCGAAAGTACTCAATCTGCCCTGGGTAGAGAAAATCCGCCGTGCCGACCGCGACAACACCATTGACATCTACATCAGCGATGACCACGATGACGTATTGGCCGACGGAGTATGGCAACAGTTCTTCACCGAAAAGCCCGAAGTACTGACACGCGAAGAAAAACGTGCATGGCTCGACACCCTGACCGGCGTGTCACTGGGCTCGGATGCCTTCTTCCCCTTCGGCGACAACATCGAGCGGGCTCACAAGAGCGGTGTGGAATACATCGCACAGGCCGGTGGTTCTGTCCGCGATGATCATGTCATCGAGACCTGCGACAAATACGGCATCGCCATGGCATTTACCGGCATCCGACTGTTCCACCACTAATCGACAAGACGGACATCTCCACCTTGCCAGGACTGAAACACACAGTCGCCAAGCCCACCTGTACGCCCTTTGCTTCCAGCAAAACAGCGACAGGCCGGCTTGGCGACTGTATCATCTGACAAAACTCAAAACAGGTTGAGGTACAGCGACAGACCTCCCGAAAAATGCTTGCCGTCCAACAATGAAGCCTGCAGCAGGACATGTTTCAGCAACTCATAGTCCACCCCTACATTCACCTCGCTGCCGGTCCACTCCACTATCGCGCGCAAATGGCGGTCGAAAGAAGGACGGAACGTCAATCCACCCACTACCCCATTCCAACGATGGTTGTACTCCCTGCGGTAGTACCGATAGACCAGATGGGTCCCCAGTTCGCCGACTCCTATGCCGAAATGCTTGGTCAAAGCCACGTAATAGTTGGCAAAATACAATTCACCCGAATTCCCGTCAACGCCTGAACGGGAGTCAAAAAGGTCATTGCACCCCACCGCCACTGCCGGCCAGTACTTACCCTCGTATAAAGGATTCAGCTTGAGTGAGAAATAGCGGTCCTTGCTTTTGAAACGGGTCTTGCCCCCTGGTGCATTCTTCAGAAATGCCGTGCATACATACGACACCTCCACCCACTTGAACGGCGTGATGGCCAAGTAATAGTCAAACGTATGATACTTCTTGCCGTTCAACATAAAAATCTTGCCCGGTGTAATGGCACGGTTCAGGAAATGGCCTCCAATACGGGCCTCCCCTTCCGGACGCATCTCGGCCGACGGCACATGGAGCAAGCCAGACAACCCTGTGTATTGCTGTGCCGACAGCGTCACACATCCTGCCACTACCAGCAGCAGGCATAAAATGCTACGTCTCATTTTTCACCTCCTTTCCATACAAAATCAGGTTCCATCGTGTTGGCACCCCATTTCAGCCGGTCGCGGTTGAACCAGCGTTCGCGTTCATTCTCTTCAGGATCCGTCTTATACATCAAGTTAGTGAGGTTGCTGGCCTCAATGTTATAAGAAAGACGGAAGAACGAAGCCGGACGGATATTGACCTTATGCCGACTGCGACGATAGGGCGGTATCATCATCACCACCTTGAAACCACCGTTCCAAGGGCTGTCCGATGCATTGATCGCAGCCGCCTGATCACTGTATTCAACATAGGCTCCCACCGAACAATGACGGAAATGACGGAAGCCCTCTACCATAAAGCCATAGTCTTCATAAATATAGCGTCCGCCAGTAATGCGCATCTCTGTATTCCATCGGTTCAGATACAAATCCACCCCCGCCACTGCCGAAATGCGCTGTGGCGCACTCGCCTTCCAGCCTGTCATCATCGAACAGTAGCCTGTCCAACCCACTTGGCCCTCTAATGCCAGCCACGCATTGACAGGAAAAACGTATTTCACATCCAAACCATAGCGGTGCGTATCAAACAGACCGCCACTGAACTTCAGAAAATGGCGATCGCCTACATACAGTTCTTTCGAGAGCACTGCCATATTCAAGCGTACCCGCTTGTACAGGTCGCCATAATCGTTGTACACAGGAATGATGACTTGGGCAGCCGCCTGCCATTCTTTTCCCAGATTCCATTTCACACCGGGTGTCAGATTCACCAACACCTCGTACATCCGCGAAAGACGGATGTCACGGTAGTGCAACTCCGCCCCCATAAATATATCCACCTGGCCGGCAGTCGGTGTGGCATACTGTGCCTGCGACCGGCAAGGCCACCCCAAGCAGCAGCCCAGCAGCACCAGCAACCAGCGAGAACATATTCCCTTCCGAAGAATTTGATTTTCCATTAGTTTATTTACATTAGTCGGATGCAAAAATAAACAAAAAGAATTAAAAGACAATAAAAAGTCCCACCAACTGTATGTTAGCGGGACTCTCTGTTGGGCTACTCGGATTCGAACCAAGAAAAACAGGACCAGAATCTGTTGTGTTACCATTACACCATAGCCCAAACTAATAGGATTCTCCTCCGTGGAGATTTCCTTTGTATAAAAGTGGTTGGGCTACTCGGATTCGAACCAAGAAAAACAGGACCAGAATCTGTTGTGTTACCATTACACCATAGCCCAATGCACTTGTGGGTGTCATCCTTCTCGTTTGACGCTGCAAAGGTACAACAAAAATATTATCCGCAAAGCTTTTTGCGGTTTTTTTTCATCGAAATTTCTTTTTTTCTCCATCAACGGATGTTAGAGAGGAATCGGAAGCTCCAAAAAAGCCTAAGAAACATCAGAAAACAAGAAGTTTGTTTCGCCGTATAAGGAAAAGCAAGTATATTTGCCCACATTATTTGAGCAAAACCTAATTAAAAAAAGCTTATCCGAGCATGAATGAGACAAAAGAACTGGTACAGAAAATCATAGAAGGAATACAGGAAAAAAAAGGAAAAGACATCGTCGTCGCCGATTTGAGCGGCATTGATGACACGATATGCAACTATTTTGTCATCGGTCAAGGCAATTCACCCAGCCAGGTATTGGCCATTGTCGACTCCGTACGGGAATATGTACGAAACACCACCGGACAGAAAGCCTATGGCATCGATGGCGTCCGCAACGCCCAATGGGTGGCCCTTGACTATGGAGATGTCATCGTACACATTTTCTTGCCCGACGAAAGACATTTCTATAACCTGGAACATCTTTGGGCCGATGCCAAACTGACAGAAGTACCCGACATTGATTGAGACGGCGGGAAGGTATGAACACCCCCGGCGAAATGCCGGACCGCACTGATCCATAAATCCACCGATTGAATATGAACGAGAACAACAGTAATAAACCCAAAATGAACATGCCGCGTCCTAACTTGACGTGGCTCTATGTAATCATCGCGCTGGTCATCGGGTTCCTGTACATTACAGGAGACGAAGGCAGCGCCAGCAAAGAAGTGACTTACACCGAGTTCCAGCAAATGGTGAACAAAGGCTATGCCGGCAAAATCGTTGCCTATGATGACAACTCGGTAGAAATGTACATCAAACCCGAACACATTGTCGATGTCTTCAAGAAAGAGGCCGCCAAGGTAGGCCGCAGTCCGATGGTCAACGTACAGGTCGGCTCTATGGAAGCCTTGGAGAAATTCCTCGACCAAGCACAGACAGACGGAAACTTCACCGGATCGCTGCGCTACGAAAAACGGGGCAACTACCTGAGCCTCATCTTCTGGAACGTGTTCCCCCTCCTATTCCTGGTAGGAATCTGGATGTTTGCCATGCGCCGCATGGGAGGTGGAGGAGGTCCCGGCGGCGGCAATGTGTTCAGCGTAGGCAAAAGCAAGGCACAGCTTTTCGACAAAGGCTCTACTAAAATCACCTTCAAGGATGTGGCCGGACAGGCCGCCGCCAAACAGGAAGTCCAGGAGATAGTGGATTTCCTCAAACAGCCCCAGAAATATACGGAGCTGGGAGGGAAAATTCCCAAGGGAGCCTTACTGGTAGGCCCTCCGGGAACCGGGAAGACCTTGCTGGCCAAAGCCGTGGCAGGCGAGGCGGATGTCCCCTTCTTTTCCATATCCGGTTCGGACTTTGTGGAAATGTTTGTCGGTGTAGGTGCCTCGCGCGTACGCGATTTGTTCCGGCAAGCCAAAGAGAAAGCGCCGTGCATCATCTTCATCGACGAAATCGATGCTGTGGGACGTGCCCGTGGCAAGAATCCCAGCATGGGCGGCAACGACGAACGGGAAAACACGCTGAACCAATTGCTGACAGAAATGGACGGTTTCGGGTCGAACAGCGGAGTCATCATCCTGGCTGCCACCAACCGGGTGGATATCCTCGACAAAGCCCTGTTGCGCGCCGGACGTTTCGACCGGCAGATTTATGTGGACCTGCCCGACCTGAACGAACGGAAAGAAGTGTTCGGTGTCCATTTGCGCCCGCTGAAACTGGACGACACGGTAGACATTGACCTACTGGCCCGACAGACACCGGGATTCAGCGGTGCCGACATCGCCAACGTCTGCAATGAAGCCGCACTGATTGCCGCCCGCCACTCCAAAGCATCGGTAGGCAAGCCTGACTTCCTGGCCGCCATTGACCGCATTGTGGGAGGACTTGAAAAGAAGACCAAAGTGATGACTGCCGACGAGAAACGGGCCATCGCCCTGCACGAAGCCGGCCACGCCACCATATCGTGGTTCCTCGAACACGCCAACCCACTCATCAAGGTGACCATCGTGCCGCGCGGACGGGCACTGGGTGCCGCCTGGTATTTGCCCGAGGAGCGACAAATCACCACCAAAGAGCAGATGCTGGACGAAATGTGCTCCACCCTGGGTGGACGCGCTGCCGAAGAACTGTTCATCGGACACATCTCGACGGGTGCCATGAATGACCTTGAGCGGGTGACCAAACAGGCCTATGGCATGATAGCCTACGCCGGCATGAGCGAGAAACTGCCCAATCTGTGCTATTACAACAGCAACGAGGAATACATGTTCAACAAGCCTTACAGCGAACACACTGCAGAACTCATTGACAGTGAAGTGCAGAAAATGATTGGCGAACAATACATCCGCGCCAAAGAACTGCTGCAGGAGCATCAAGAAGGTCACAACCAACTGGCCGAACTGCTGATTGAGAAAGAAGTGATTTTCGCCGAAGACGTAGAACGTATTTTCGGCAAACGACCGTGGTCCTCCCGATCGGAAGAGATCATGAAGGCGGAAGCGTGAAACGCACAACCGGACGAAGGGAAGCAGCGGGTGTGGCCATGAAACCATCCACATCCGCTGCCTTCTGCCATTCAAGATAATTCGTATAACCTATAAATATTTAATGCCGTGAAAAGTAACTTTATCCTACGCACCATCACCGGAGTCTTGTTTGTAGCTGTCTTGGTAGGCTGCATTCTGGGAGGTCCGCTGAGCTTCACCCTTTTGTTTGCGCTGATTACCGCACTGACTGTCCACGAATTCGGATCATTGGTCAACCGTAGCGGTCATGTCCAGATGAACAAATCTATATGCCTCCTGGCCGGTGTATTCCTCTTTCTGAGTTTCTCCTACGCCAGCAGCTTCCCCCACCGGACCGAAGTGTTTGTCCCCTACTTGTTCCTGATCATCTACCTGCTCGTCAGCGAACTCTATAAAAAGCAGAAAGACCCCATCCAGAATTGGGCCTACGGGATGATGAGCCAGGTCTATATCGCCCTGTCGTTTTCGCTGCTCAACGTACTGGCCTACCATACGACAGACATTGACGGGCTGCCACAATATAGTCCGATTCTGCCTCTCTCTATCTTCATCTTCACCTGGGTAAATGACTCAGGAGCCTATTGTACCGGGATGCTCTTCGGACGCCACCGGCTTTTTGAACGCATCTCTCCCAAGAAATCATGGGAAGGCTCTATCGGAGGGGCTGTCTTCAGTACTATAGCAGCCGTCATCATGAGCCGTTACTTCCCATTACTTTCCCTGACCGAATGGATAGGATTGGGACTGACCGTCGTGGTCTTCGGAACATGGGGCGACCTCTGCGAATCACTGCTGAAACGCACACTGGGCATCAAGGATTCCGGCAACATTCTACCGGGACATGGAGGGATGCTCGACCGCTTTGACAGTACCCTGCTGGCTGTACCTGCCGCAGTGGTGTATCTTTTCCTGATACGCATCTGAACCAATGCCCCCGGCACACCCGACGACTGCCTTCAATTCAGCATCAGACTCATGTAGGGATGCAGGCCGCTGAACAAGAAGCGGGTCAGCCGGGGGATGGTAAAGACCGTATAGACCACCGATGAACGAAAGCCACGCCGACAGCCGCCACCACTCAACTGGTAATAGTCATTGTTATCGGGCAGGTCTTCGTCGCCCACTACCTGAATGAAGAAGCTTTCAGACGAATGCAGACGTGCAAAATGACGCAGGGCTGCCTCCACACAGATGACCCGGGCCATCCCCAATTCATGCATTCCCTTGACAGGCGGCAACTGGCAGCACACTGACGATACTCCAACGAGTTCTCCCAGACGGAGCAATACCTCATCGACTTCCCAACCATCGGCCAGCAACAATTCGTCCACATGCAGAACACCGGTGTCAGCCGGACGGCAAAATGCCAACCCCACCCGGATACCGTCTGCTGCCAGTTCATACAGACTTCCTCCTTCTAACGCCAGATCCTTCCGGACCACCTGCAAGTCTGCTTCTGTATGTTGTATGCAGCAAAGACGACTGCCCATTCGCTCTTGGAAAAATGCACAGGCAGCCACATCCAGGGGATCTTGCAAAGGAAGGGGATGTACTTCCAAAGCGGCCATTCGGCCTTGCTGTCCGGCATGACGGTCTGTGGTAGCCAACTGACGGATGTCATAACAAAAACAGGAGGTATAGCCAGACCGTCCATAATACTCCCTCAAAGAAGCCGATGCAGGAATGAGTGTACTAAAACAAACAGATTGGTCGAACAGTTCCTGATGGGCCGCAGCCAGCAGTTGCCGCATACGTCCCTGCTTCCGATATGCAGGGTGTGTACAGGCTCCTGATACATAGGCTATCGGAATTTTGCTGTTCGGTCCAAAACTCAATGTATAAGGTATCAGCTGACACGCCGACACCACCCGTTCTTCCTCCATCAACACCTTGTTGATACGGTCGGCATAGCGGCAAGCGAAATACATATCCACGAATGCTTCCGAATCATCGAAGCATATTTTCCATAAATCCCGCGTCTGCTCTTTTATACTCATTGCTGTATATAATCTGTCATTCATATTGGGGGCTTTCTCTTTTTTTTATGACCTCTGCAGACATTCCACCATCTGGCGGGCCGCCCGGCGGGAGGCTCCCGGCGCACCCAGACGTTGGAGCAACCGGTCATAGTCCTCCAACTGCCGATGACGGCGGCTGCCGCCTTTCACTATCTCCTGAAGTTCGCGTCTCAAACGGCCAACAGTCATGCCGTCTGCCACCAGTTCCGTCACCACCTCCTTACCGGCAATCAGATTGACCAACGAAATATAGTCTACCTTGAGGAGACAACGACGCAACCCTGACACCAACTTTCCCCACGGTATATAATAACAGACAACTTGGGGTACCTTGAACAAAGCGGTTTCCAGCGTAGCGGTACCCGATGTGACCAGTGCCGCTTCGGCCTGTTGCAACAGCGCATACGTCTGTCCGAACACGATTTTTGTCCCTTCGTCCACAAACTGCCGGTAATAAGAAGGGTCTATGCCCGGCGCACCGGCCACTATCCGCTGGTATCCTTCTACCTCACGGGCCGCCTGGACCATGAGGGGTAGGTTGTCCTTGATTTCCTGTCGGCGGCTCCCGGCCAACAAGGCAATGACAGGACGTTCCGGATCTATACCCACTTCTCGGGCAAACGCTTTTCGGTCAGCAGGGTGTTCGCGGCGGAAAGCCTCCACCGCATCCACACAGGGATTGCCCACATAGTGTATCTTGTAATGATGGCTTTTGAAAAAATCCACTTCGAAGGGAAGGATGGAAAACAGTTCGTCCACATCCCGACGAATGTTCTTGATGCGGTATTCCTTCCAGGCCCAAATCTTGGGCGAGATATAATAATACACAGGGAGGGACAGGTGCCGCTTTACCCATCGGGCCATCTTCAGGTTGAAACCCGGATAATCCACCAGAATCAACACATCCGGATGCCAGGACGCAATATCTTTCTGACACTCATTCATGTTGCGGAAGATGGTACGCAGGTGCAACAACACGGGAATGAAGCCCATATAGGCCATCTCGCGATAATGCTTCACCGGAGCGCAACCCGCCACCTTCGCCATCAAATCCCCTCCCAGAAAACGGAACTCAGCAGCCGGATCTTCCTCCCGCAAGGCCCTCATCAGGTTCGAGGCATGCAGGTCACCCGATGCTTCGCCGACAATCAGATAATATTTCATACCGACCAGCCTTCCAGTTCCTTCATCAGGCCATAGGCCGTCATGTCAATCTGGGTAGGCGTAATGGCCGCATACCCATTGTCCAATGCCCAGTGATCCGTCTGCTCATTATCAGGTTCATGGTTCTCATAACGGCCCGTGAGCCAGAAATACTGTCCGCCTCTTGGATGGTCGGCCCGCACAAACTCACTGCGCCACGTACCCTTGGTCTGCCGGCAGACGCGTATTCCTTTCAGCTCCGTCACATCAGGGAAGTTCACGTTCAGACACGTTCCTGCAGGCAACCCTTTCTCCAACACTTTCCTGACAATGGCCTCCACATACGGCAGGCAAGGCGTGAAGTCCGCATTCGGATCATGGTTGCACAACGAGAATCCCACCGAAGGAATTCCTTTGAGGCAACCCTCTATCACCACTCCCATCGTCCCCGAATAATGAACGTTGACCGACGAGTTATCACCATGGTTGATGCCGCCTATCACCATATCCGGCAAACGGTCTTCCAGCACATGCAGGGCCAACTTCACACAATCCACCGGTGTCCCGTTACACCGGTACACCGTCAATCCCGGTTCTTTCCTTACCAGCTGATAATGCAAAGGGTGCTCACTCGTAATGGCACACGAAGCTCCTGATCGGGGACCATCGGGAGCCATTACCACCAAATCGGCCATAGGGCGCAGCACCTGCATGAGTTCCCCAATGCCTTTCGCATCGACACCGTCATCATTTGACAACAGTAACAAAGGTCTTCTATCACTCATATTCAATTTCCGTATGTTTAGGTGGGGCAAAGGTAAGAAAAACATCCGGACACCGATGCTGTCTGCAAAAAGAATTAAGGGCAAAGAATTGATTGTTTTCTGTCTGCAAACAAAAATATTGCCTATCTTTGTCCGGTGGAGTTATTAACAGATAAGGCGAGTTATCAACATTTCAGGCAAATGGTCCCTGCTTTAGACCCCTGTTTTCATTGATTATTCGTTACTTCGCACAAGAATAAACTGACGTATATGGGAAAAATTATTGCTTTAGCCAACCAGAAAGGTGGAGTCGGCAAGACTACCACCACCATCAATCTGGCTGCTTCGTTAGCGACTCTCGAGAAAAAAGTGCTGGTAGTCGATGCGGACCCGCAGGCCAACGCTTCATCGGGCTTGGGAGTGGATTTGAAAGAAATAGACTGTTCTATTTATGAATGCCTCATCAACCGGAAAGATATCCGAGAGGCCATCTATACCACTGATATTGACGGACTGGATATCATCCCCTCACACATTGATCTGGTGGGAGCGGAGATAGAGATGCTGAATCTCGACAACCGGGAAAAAATCATGAAGCAAGCCCTGGAACCGATGGCAAACGAATACGACTATATCCTGATAGACTGTTCACCGTCACTGGGGTTGATTACCATCAACGCACTGACGGCGGCCGACTCGGTCATCATCCCCGTGCAATGCGAGTATTTTGCCCTCGAAGGCATCAGCAAGCTGCTGAACACCATCAAAATCATCAAGACCAAACTCAATCCGGGACTGGAAATAGAGGGTTTTCTGCTGACCATGTTCGACTCCCGTCTGCGCCTGGCCAACCAAATCTATGACGAGGTGAAACGACACTTCCAGGAGCTGGTCTTCAAGACCATCATACAGCGTAACGTGAAACTGAGCGAGGCTCCGAGCCACGGCATTCCCGCCATTTTGTACGATGCCGACTCGACAGGGGCCAAAAACCACTTGGCTTTGGCCAACGAAATAATCACCAAAAACAGAATGTAAGCAGTATGGCAGTACAGAAGAAATTTGCATTGGGACGCGGACTGGATGCGCTGATTTCCACCGAAGAGGTGACCACTTCAGGCTCTTCCTCCATCAATGAGATAGAGCTGGACAAGATTTCCGTCAATCCTAACCAACCGCGTCGTGACTTTGATCCGATTGCTTTGCAAGAACTTGCTGACTCCATCGCAGAAATCGGTATCATCCAACCCGTCACCCTCCGCCAGATGACGGAAGACTCGTACCAGATCATCGCAGGCGAACGGAGATTCCGTGCCTCACAACTGGCCGGACTGACCACCATCCCCGCCTATATCCGTACGGCAGACGATGAAAATGTCATGGAAATGGCGCTCATCGAAAACATACAGCGCGAAGACCTCAACTCGCTGGAGATAGCCCTTGCCTACCAGCACTTGATAGAACAATACAACCTGACACAGGAACGGCTGAGCGAACGGGTAGGCAAGAAACGCACCACCATCGCCAACTACCTACGACTGCTGAAACTGCCTGCACCCATACAGATGGCTTTAAAAAACAAAGACATTGACATGGGGCACGCACGGGCGCTCCTGGCCTTGGACGATGCGAAAGCGCAGATTGCCATCTTCAACGAAACCGTAGAGCACGGCTATTCCGTACGCAAAGTGGAAGAGATGGTAAAAGCCCTCACGCAAGGAGAAAGCGTGGCATCGGGCGGAAAGAAAATCGTCCCTAAGGGAGCCAAGCTTTCCGAAGAATACACCTTGCTCCAAAACCATCTGTGCAGCTTCTTCGGAACAAAAGTACAGCTGTCATGCAGCGACAAAGGCAAGGGGAAAATCAGCATTCCGTTCAGTAACGAGGCTGATTTGGAACGCATCATGGAAATACTGGATACACTGAAGCCAACCGAACCAAACAACATCTGACCTTGAAAGGATATTTTGCGACATACCTGATTCGTATCGTGACGCTTTTCTGCCTGCTGGCAGGAAACGGTGCAGTCCTGCATGCCCAACGGGCACAACACCACCGCGACGGCCTCCTGAATGCCGACTCACTCCGTGCCCGCCACTATGCCGACAGTCTGGTCCTGCAACAGGATACGGTCCGGACGGCTTCCCCGACACTCCAGCTGGAAGCCCCGGTAGATACGGCCGCTTTGTTCCGGCAAAACGACTCCATCCAGCTGCAAATGGCCAAAGCTGAAAAGAAAACGAAAAAGCAATGGATGCCGACACCCAACCGATCGGTATGGCTGGCTTTGGCTTTCCCTGGTGCCGGACAAATCTACAACCGTAAGTACTGGAAGCTACCCATCATCTACGGTGGCTTCGTGGGCTGCGCCTATGCACTGAGCTGGAACGGCAACATGTACAAAGACTACTCGCAGGCCTATCAGGACATTATGAGTGACAATCCCAACAACAACAGCTATATGGACTTCCTGCCCGCAGGCTACACGCAAGAGCAGGTGAAAGCCCGCCAGAGCTACTACCAAGAACTGTTCAAAAAACGAAAAGACATGTACCGGCGTCAACGTGACCTGAGCATTTTCGCCTTTATCGGCGTTTATCTGCTCTCTGTCATCGATGCCTATGTAGATGCCGAACTCTCGAACTTCGACATCACAAAGGATTTGGGAATGAAAGTGGAACCCGCTGTATTCAACGACGATTTCCGTCACCGGCCACAAGCCGTGGGACTGCAATGCAGCATATTTTTTTAACGCCATGAAAAAACTTATCACCGTACTCGTCGCCACAGTAAGCCTCTCGCCGATCTGGGCACAGCGACAACAAAAAAGCATCACCGTCAAAACCGCATCGGGCATGGAAGAGGTCATCGGACTGCCCGAAGGCATGCTCTCCGAAACAGACAGTCTTTACCTGGACTGGATTTCCAGAAACTATATCGACTGGGGAGAGAACTGCACGGCGACTGCCTCCAACCCCACCGTAAGCGACTCCGTCTACATGGACCGCCTGAAGCGGCTGCCCGCCCTGATAGAAATGCCCTACAACGAAATCGTCCGCGAGTTCATCGAAATGTACGCCACCCGCCTGCGCCAGAAAGTGGCTTTTATGGTCAGTGCCTACAACCTGTATATGCCCATCTTTGAGGAAGCCCTCGACCTGTACGACCTGCCGCTGGAACTGAAATACCTGCCCGTCATCGAATCGGCCCTGAATCCGCTGGCCAGCTCACCGCAGGGTGCCGTCGGACTCTGGCAGTTCATGCTGCCCACCGGAAAAGTCTATGGGCTGAAAACCACCTCACTGGTGGATGAACGGCGGGATCCGGTCAAATCCACCCGGGCCGCCGCACGCTATCTGAAAGACCTTTATGACATCTATCACGACTGGAACCTCGTCATTGCCGCCTACAACTGCGGACCGGGCCTCATCAACAAAGCCATCCGCCGCGCCGGAGGTGAGAAAGACTTCTGGGCACTCTATAACTATCTGCCCGCCACCACCCGCGGCTATGTGCCCGCTTTCATTGCCGCCAACTATATCATGAACTATTACTGCGAGCATAACATCAGTCCGATGGACATGAACATGCCCGAAAGTACCGACACGCTGCACATCTCCCGGCCACTGAGCCTGCAGCAGGTGGCTGCCGTATGCAACCTCCACATCGACCAGCTCCGCGCCCTGAATCCTGAATTCAAGAAAGACATCATCCCCGGCAACGAAGGGACATACGCCTTGCGGCTCCCGACCCCGTCAGTGAGCACCTTTATTGACCGCGAAGACAGCATCTATAGTTACAAGGCCGACACCTACATCGGACGCCGCACGACCGTATCAGTCAAGGACAACACCCGCAACACATCGGGAAAAGCCACCTACCACAAAATTCGCAACGGAGAGACCTTAGGCAGCATCGCCGCCAAATACGGTGTCAGCGTAGCCCAATTACGGCGGCTCAACGGCATCAAGGGCAACAGCATACGAGCCGGACGTTCCATCCGGATAAAATAAACAAAACTAAAAAATCCAAAATCCATTAACTAAAAAACGAAGAAAACAAAACGTATACAAATAAAAAAATATATATTTGCAAAACTTAGTATTTGGGAGATTTGTATATGGCGGACGAGAAACTTACGCAGGAACAAAAAGACGAGAAGCTCATCAATGACGCTTTTCAAGAGTTGCTCGAACGGTACTTGTCAAGCAGGCACCGCAAAAAGGTCGAGCTCATAACCAAGGCTTTCAATTTTGCCCGACAAGCCCATAAAGGGGTACGCCGACGCTCGGGCGAACCTTATATATTGCACCCCATTGCTGTGGCACGCATTGCCTGCGTCGAAATAGGACTGGGTTCCACCTCCATCTGCTCGGCCCTGTTGCACGATGTGGTTGAGGACACGGACTATACGGTAGAGGACATCGAGAACCTGTTCGGTCCCAAAATCGCCCAGATTGTAGACGGCCTGACCAAAATATCGGGAGGCATTTTCGGCGACCGCGCATCGGCACAAGCCGAAAACTTCAAGAAACTGCTGCTCACCATGAACGATGACATCCGCGTCATCCTCATCAAGATTTCCGACCGCCTGCACAACATGCGCACACTGGGGTCCATGTTGCCCAGCAAGCAGTATAAAATTGCAGGAGAGACCCTGTACATCTATGCTCCGCTCGCCAACCGTCTGGGGCTGAACCGCATCAAAACCGAGCTGGAAGACCTTAGCTTCAAGTACGAGCATCCCGAAACCTACCGGCAAATCCAAGAGAAGCTGCAAGACACACAGGCTGAGCGTGACAGCTTGTTCGAAGCCTTCACAGCTCCCATCCGCGCACAGCTGAACAAAATGGGGATACCCTATAAGATACTGGCCCGTGTCAAGTCGCCCTACTCCATCTGGAACAAGATGCAGACCAAGCACATCACGTTCGAGGAAATCTACGACATCCTGGCCGTACGCATTATCTTCACCCCCAAGAATGAAGAGGAAGAGCTGAACGACTGCTTCAATATCTACGTCGCCATTTCCAAAATCTACAAGCCACATCCCGACCGCCTGCGCGACTGGGTAAGCCATCCCAAAGCCAACGGCTACCAGGCACTACACGTCACCCTGATGAGCAACAAAGGCCAATGGATAGAAGTCCAGATACGTAGCGAACGCATGAACGACGTAGCCGAACAAGGCTTTGCCGCCCACTGGAAATACAAAGCCGGCGGAGGCAGCGAAGACGACGGCGAACTGACCAAGTGGCTCAAGACCATCAAGGAAATTCTGGACGACCCGCAACCAGATGCACTGGATTTCTTAGACACCATCAAACTGAATCTCTTTGCTTCTGAAATATTTGTCTTTACCCCGAAGGGAGAAATCAAGACCATGCCGCAGAATTGTACGGCACTTGACTTCGCCTTCTCCATCCATACATTCCTCGGCAGCCATTGTATAGGCGCTAAGGTCAACCACAAGCTGGTGCCCTTGAGCCACAAGCTGCAAAGCGGTGACCAGGTGGAAATCCTGACCTCGAAATCGCAACGGGTACAGCCCTCATGGATAAACTTTGCCACCACAGCCAAGGCCAAGGCCAAGATTATGGCCATCCTGAAACGAGAGAAGAAAGAGCAGCAACAGCAGGGCGAAGACCTTATCTCTGCCTTCTTCCAACAGAACAACCTGGAACCTACCGAAGAGAATCTTCAGAAACTCTGCAAACTGCACGACCTGAAGGACAGTGACGAACTGGCGGTGGCCATCGGGCAGCGGGTATTTGAGTTAGGTGAGGATGATTTGAACGAACTGAAAGAAAAACCCACTCCCAACAACTGGAAGAAATACATCTCGTTTGCTTTTGGCAACAACTCGAAATCCAAGCAAACGGACGACAAAGGAGATAGTGCCTCCTCGAAACTGGACATCGACAAGAAAAAGGTGCTGAAACTGACTCCCGATGTCCTCCAGAAGAACTACATCATTGCAGACTGCTGCAAGCCTATCCCGGGCGATGATGTGTTGGGATACATTGACGATAATAACCGCATTGTCATCCACAAGCGGCAGTGCCCCATTGCGGCCCAACTGAAAAGCGGCTATGGCAACCGATTGTTGGCAGTACAATGGGAGACAGGCAAGGCCCTGAACTTCCCCGTCAACGTATATCTGAGAGGCATTGACGGCATCGGTGTACTGAATGCCGTGACCGAAATCATTTCACGCCAGCTCAATGTGAACATCCACAAGCTCTACATCGAGTCGAACGATGGTATCTTCGAGTGCCGCATCCAGCTCTATGTGCACGACGTGGACGATGTGAACACCATCTGCAACAACCTGAAGCGGTTGGAAAAGCTGAAGAAAGTGACACGCATCGAAGGGTTCGATGACCCCATAGCCGACTAACACTATAAAGAAACAGGTGATCAGCACCCGATACGCGAACGGAACTGATCACCTGTTTTTATTATATCAAAAACGGAAGGAAGCACCGGCCCTCACCCAAATACCGGGTTGGGGAATGTTGCCATAATCGTAATAGGTTTTATTGAGCAGGTTGTTCGCTTCGGCATATACCGTGAAACAGGTGTCATCCCATGACAGACGGGCATCGAGTAACGAATAAGGCTGGTAGGACACCATTACACCCTCTTTCTCATAATTGCCCCTGCGTTCTTGCCAACGATAGGACAGGTTCATGTTCAACTTGCCATACAGATGCAGATTGGCCTGTGCCACCACCTTGTGCCGCAAATAGTCCAGTGCATAGAGCGACTGAATGCCGGCCTCGGCCTCCTTATCCTTATTTATATAACTGTACGCCACGTTCAACGTCCTTACCAATACCTGACGCTTGCCGGTGAGGGTAGCCATATCCAATGTCACAGCCGCCTCGGCTCCCAGCGTGTTCACCTTGGTATGGTTGACCGACTGCCACGGAGCATCCGCACCTTCCGACAGGTCCTTAATCCAGTCAATCATGTTTGTGCCGTGGTGCCAGTACAAACTCAGTGTGGCCCGTACACCGGGGTTGAGGTATTTCAGTCCAGCCTCCAAGGCCTGCATCTCTTCAGGTTTCAGGTACTTATCGGCCTTGTAACCTCCCACCGTATAATACAGGTCGGTGAAAGTGGGCATACGCAACGAGGTGTTGTAGGAAGCATACAGCTTCCAGTCGCGCGCCAGCTGATAGCTGGCATCAATACCGGGATAGAAATGGAATCCCGCCTCATCCCATGTGTTTTTAACGGCAATCACGCCCGCCGACACAGTAAAGCGGGGCAATACCACCGTATGCTCCAGATGAAAGCTCATATTCGTACGGTTCAGTCCTACGGTATAGGAGCGTTCCGTACCGCGGATGGGCTTCGGCTGGTTGAGCGGCTCGCCCAACTTGGTGCTGACAATGCCCTCGTTGCGGAACTCGGCACCAAAAGCTGTCTTTCCCAAACAGGTCTGGACATAATTGTTCAAATTGACGCCAAACACATCGGTACGGCCATAGTTGAAAGGCACTTTTGCTTCGGTCCCCTTGAAATACTCAAAGCGGTCTTCGCTGCGGTTCCAGTAGACAGACGGTTTAAAATGCCAGTCCGAACCCTTGTTCTCAGCCTGCACCGCCGTGTAGAACTTGCGGGTATGCTCAAATTGGTCGTCCGAACTGGTACCGTAGAATGTGTTCGATCCGAAATCTTTCATGGAGAGGCCGGCATGCCAGTTGAGGTCTACCTGACTGCCGGTGTAGCGGCCCTGATAGAAAGCCTTGCCATTGGTGAAGTCTGTGTTGAGTCGTCCGGCCTTGTTGCGGCTGAATCCGTCGCTGCGGGTATAGCTGCCCGACACCTGGTTGCTGAATCTCCCCGTGGCACAGGTCAACCGTCCGCCCCCGTTGAAGAAGCCATAGGAACCGCCTTCGGCATGTACCTCGCCGCCGGTACGGTCGGCCGCCCGGGTCACAATGTTGATGGCGCCAAGGAGTGATGATGTGCCATAGACCCGCCCTGCAGGTCCTTCCAACACTTCAATACGTTCAATCTCGTTTAAATCGACAGGAAAATCGGCTGTGTTATGACCGGTCTGGGGGTCGCAGATGTTAATGCCGTTCAAGAGGATAGTGATTTGTTCCTGCGTCCCTCCGCGGATGCTGATGTCGGTCTGTACGCCCATGTCGCCCCGCTGGCGGACATCTACGCCTACGGCGTACTTCAGCAAATCGTTGACACTTTGCACCAGTGCCGCGGCAATCGCCTCACGGTCCAGCACAGTTACCATTCGTGCCGCTTGTGCCACCGTCAGGGGCACTCGGCTTCCGGTCACCTCCACTTCTTCGAGCTCATACTGCTGCTCCTGCTGCCTGTCGGTCTGGGCGGACACTTCCTCCACATTGGCAAACGTCAGCATCGCTACGCTCAGCACGCCGATGTTCACCTCGATCTTCAAACTGCGGAAAACTGCATACGGGCTACGTGCAAAGTGGCGGAAACGCACTGCAGAATAGCTTTTCTGGATGTTTTCGTTCATAATTGTTGTTTTATCATTTTGCAAAATTGCGGTGCAAAGGAAACATTTTCGACGAAAATCCGCAAACAAACGAACGAAAAAAAGCGGCAGAAGCCACGGCTCACGTGATATACTCCAGTTCCTTACGCATGGCGGCCAGCTCGGCCCGCACCCGTTTCAGGCGGTCAATGATTTCGGCGGTCTTCACCGTGGTGTCACGGTTCTGTTTCAGCCGTTGCCGGGCTCCGGCCAAAGTCAGCCCTTTTTCCTTGACCAGATGATAGACGAGACGGATGTTCTCGATGTCCTCCTTGCGGTACTGGCGGATATTGCCCCCCGCTTTCTTGGGGGAAATCATCGGGAACTCTTTCTCCCAATAGCGCAAGAGCGACTCGTTCACATCAAACATCCGTGCCACCTCACTGATGGAATAATACAATTTCAGTTCTTTATCGGTCTTCAATGCCATAATATCTGTCGGTTTTCTCCGTTCACCAGTTCAATCATACACCTTGCCGTGGTTGGCCGCCAGCTGTATCATCTTGTCATAATCCTCGGCGTTCAGGTCCATAAAATAGTAGTTGATGGGGTTGACCACTTTACCTTTCACATGTACCTCATAGTGCAGGTGCGGTCCGGTGCTCTTGCCCGTTGACCCTACCCGCCCGATGGTCTGGCCCCGCACCACCTTCTGCCCTGCACGCACCTCCATTTTGCTGAGGTGGGCATACTTGGTGACATAGCCGAAACCGTGGTCAATGATGATACAGTTGCCATACAGCCCTTCCCATGCCGCCTTGCGCACCACCCCATTGCCCGTAGCGTAGACCGGTGTCCCGGTAAAGGCCGAGAAATCCATCCCGGAGTGGAACTTCACCGTCTTGTAGATAGGGTCAATGCGGGTGCCGTAGCCCGATGCCGTCTGGCGCAGATTTTTGTTGGCCACAGGCTGTATGGCAGGGATACAGCCCAGCATCTCGTCGTGCCGCTTGCACAAATCCACCACATCGTCAAAGGATTTCGACTGCATGTACAGCTGCCGTTCCAGCAAATCCAGTTGTTGGGTCGTGTTCACCACCAGTTTCGCATTGGCCATGTCCATCAGTTCCTCGTAACGGTTGGTCTTGACATAGCTGGGCTTGCGTAACCCCTCGGCCACAGGGTCGGCCTGCATGATGACGCGATACAGATTGTCATCGCGCTGCTGGAGCTGCTGCATCACCGCCAGGGCCTCGTCCAGCCGGGAAGACAAAATGTGGTATTGCGCCAACAAGCGGGAGTTCTCCATACGGAGGTCTTTCTCGGAAGGAGACCCGAAGACAAAAAGCAGCAGGAGGAAACAGCCGGCCCCCAGGCCCATTCCCACGAACAGACGCCGCAGATAGCTCAACACCCGCTGGCGGATAGTGGGATATATCCGGTCGTATGTTCTGGTCTTGGGGTTATATAGATAGTACACTTTACGCATGCTGGTTCGGATTTTGAAGTTTTAGGGCACGAAACATCAAGTTTTTGCGCCAAACATACGGGCAAAAATAATAAAACGAATTATCTTTGCAAACCAAATTCGGGTAATTCTTAGTTTTATTTAAGACGACCGGACGGCCATGGCCGAATAGTGGAAATTTAAAAACTTAATACTTATATATAAATGACAGCAAATGAAATCCGTGACTCATTCGTGAAATTCTTTGAGTCAAAGGGGCATCAGATCGTGCCTTCTGCACCGATGGTCATCAAGGACGACCCGACGCTGATGTTTACCAATGCGGGCATGAACCAGTTCAAGGACATCATCTTGGGCAATCATCCCGCCAAATACAAACGTGTGACCGACTCTCAGAAGTGTCTCCGCGTCAGCGGCAAGCACAACGACCTCGAAGAAGTAGGACAGGACACCTACCATCACACCATGTTCGAGATGCTGGGCAACTGGTCTTTTGGCGACTATTTCAAGAAAGAAGTCATCGGCTGGGCCTACGAGTACCTGGTAGACGTGCTGAAGATTGACCCCAAGGACCTTTACGTGACTGTATTCGAAGGAAGCCCCGAAGAAGGCATTGCCCGCGACGACGAAGCTGCCGGCTATTGGGCACAATTCTTCCCTGCAGACCATATCATCAATGGCAACAAGCACGACAATTTCTGGGAAATGGGTGACACAGGCCCCTGCGGACCTTGCTCGGAAATCCATATCGACTCACGCCCAGAGGCAGAAAAAGCCGCAGTCCCGGGACGTGAACTGGTGAACAAGGACCATCCGCAAGTCATCGAAATCTGGAACCTCGTGTTCATGCAATACAACCGCAAGGCCGACGGATCGCTCGAACCGCTGCCCGCCAAGGTCATCGATACCGGTATGGGCTTCGAACGTCTGGTACGCACCCTGCAAGGCAAGACATCCAACTACGACACCGACGTGTTCCAGCCCATCATCCGATTCATCGGCGACCTCTCCGGCAAGCAGTACGGCGATTCCCCCAAGACCGATGTGGCCATGCGTGTGGTGGCCGACCATATCCGCACCATCTCCTTCTCCATCACCGACGGACAGTTGCCCTCCAATGCCAAGGCTGGCTATGTCATCCGCCGTATCCTGCGCCGTGCCGTGCGCTATGCCTATACGTTCCTGGGCCAGAAACAGGCTTTCATGTACCGTCTGGTCCCCGTACTGGTAGAGAACATGGGCGGAGCCTATCCTGAGCTGAAAGCCCAGCAGACCTTGATTGAGAAGGTCATCAAGGAAGAAGAAGAATCGTTCCTGCGCACCCTTGAGACAGGTATCCGTCTGCTCGAAAAGACCATGAACGAGACCAAGGCAGCCGGCAAGACAGAAATCAGCGGCGTGGACGCCTTTACACTCTACGACACCTTCGGCTTCCCACTCGACCTGACCGAACTGATTCTGCGCGAGAACAACATGACCGTCAACGAAGCAGAGTTCAAGGCCGAAATGCAGAAGCAGAAACAGCGTGCCCGCAACGCCGCCGCCATCGAGACCGGCGACTGGATTACCTTGCAGGAAGGCGAGACCAGCTTCGTGGGCTACGACTATACCGAATACGAAACCAGCATTCTGCGCTACCGTCAGATCAAGCAGAAAAACCAGACTTTGTTCCAGATTGTGCTGAGCCACACGCCGTTCTACGCTGAGAGCGGTGGTCAGGTAGGTGACACCGGTGTCTTGGTGAACGAGTTCGAGACCATCGACATCATTGACACCAAGAAAGAGAACAACCTCCCGATACACATCGCCAAGAAGCTGCCCGAACACCTCGACGCACCGATGATGGCCTGTGTGGATACCGACAAACGGGCCGCCTGCGCCGCCAACCACTCTTGTACCCACCTGCTCGACGAAGCCCTCCGTCAGGTACTGGGCACCCATGTCGAACAGAAAGGTTCGCTGGTCACCCCCGACTCCTTGCGCTTCGACTTCTCTCACTTCCAGAAAGTGACGCCCGAACAGTTGCGCGAAGTGGAACACCTGGTCAACGCCAAGATCCGTCAAAACGTGCCGCTGACCGAATACCGCAACCTGCCTATCGAGAAAGCCCGGGAGCTGGGTGCCATTGCCCTGTTCGGCGAGAAATACGGTGATGAGGTACGTGTCGTCCAGTTCGGCTCGTCCATTGAGTTCTGCGGTGGTACCCATGTGGCCGCCACAGGCCAGATTGGGATGGTGAAGATTATCTCTGAGAGCTCGGTAGCTGCCGGAGTGCGCCGTATCGAGGCTGTGACAGGAGCCAAGGTAGAAGAAATGCTGGACACCATCCAGGATACGTTCAACGACCTGAAGGCCCTGTTCAACAACGCTCCCGACCTGAAGGCAGCCATCAAGAAATACATTGACGAGAATGCCGGACTCAAGAAACAGGTAGAAGACTTCATGAAAGAAAAAGAGGCCGCCGTCAAGGCCCGCCTCATCCGCGAAGCCAAAGAAACCGCCGGAGGCGTGAAAGTCATCAAGGCTGTCCTCCCGATGCCGGCCGATGCCGTGAAGAACATTGTATTCCAGCTGAAGGGACAGTTCTCCGACAACCTGCTGGCAGTCATCGGCAGCGTATATGACGGCAAGCCGTTGCTGACCGTAGCCGTCAGCGAAGACTTGGTGCAGAACGGACTGAACGCCGGCAAACTGGTGCGCGAAGCCGCCAAGCTGATACAAGGCGGCGGTGGCGGACAGCCCCATTTCGCCACAGCAGGCGGCAAGAACCCCGACGGCATTCTTTCGGCAGTTGACAAGGTCATCGAACTGGCCGGCTGTTGACCCCACGGAAACAAACACACCGCCCACAAACGGATTCGCACACCGCCCAGCCGGATGCGAATCCGTTTTCCTTTTCACCCCTCCCTCACTGCCAGCTCAACCCGAGAAATAGCGTATAAAAAAAGCCCCACCGTCGTAACGGTGAGGCTGCTGTAAGAAGGAGTGGGCGTTGAGGGATTCGAACCCCCGACCCTCTGCTTGTAAGGCAGATGCTC
>CAMAFR010000030.1 GCA_945833835.1 uncultured Bacteroides sp. | reverse complement strand
ACTCAATTCTATCACTATATCTTTCCGCATTTCACTTTTTTGTAGTAACTTTGCACTATAAATTTCCATACCACCACTGTTTTTAAGAAGGCTCAACATTTCCCTGCGTTGTTTTTTGTAGGATTCCCAACGCGCAATACACTCTTTGTCTCCAGCTTTAGATTTTTCTTTCAAGTGAGTTTTGCGCAAGACACCATCCCCACAATGAACACGATGAAAATAGAACTCATCAAAATACAGGCTGCGAGAGCTGATTTTTAACAGGTTTCCCCCTCGATAGTAGATATTCAAATAGTTATCTCTGATTTGAACATCTAACTCGTTTTCACGTTTCGACGCAAAACCGATAATCTCTTTGTATTCGCCTTCTGTCAATTTCTTCCAGAATTTTTCATTTGAGATTTTTCTTTTTGTAGCCATATATTCGATTTTATATCATGATATATTTAAATATACGAATCAGTTTTGACAGCTAAAAGAATATTTAACAATTTTTATAAGGAAAATCCATAGAAAGGCAAATTTTAGTCAGTTGTTCTGAGAGCTCTTTCCAGTACCCACCCTTGTTAGGGCCAATGCATTTATGACACCTTTTTGTTGGAACGCTTTTAGGTTGTACTTTACCACATCTTCTGGCAATGAGCCCAAGTGAGATGAGATGGCTTTACGTCCTGCGTATGGATGGTGAAGTAAGAAGTCGATAATTCCTTTCTGTACAAGTGTAATCTCAACATCTTGTTTCTGGGTAGTTTCTGGGTAGCTTCTGGGTAGCTTCTGGGTAGTTACCGGGTAGTTACTGGACACCCATGCCAGTACCAGCCAACTGGTACTGGGAGTTTAGTCAGCTTGTACTGGAGTTTATGTTCTTTGGAACGACAGTTTAATGCTGCCGGCACTGACAAAGGTACTGGCCAGCCTCCTTACTGCAACCTATCCTCTTCCCGCCAACAGCCGGATGCAGGACGGACATTGGTTGATTTCAACGAAACAGGGCGGTCAACAACGGTATGGTGGCCACACTGGCCAAGGTGGTGACAAAGGTCAGTTCGGTCATCAGCGAAGTGTCGCGTCCGAACTTCAAGCAGAAGATGGTGCCATAGGTGGCCACCGGCATCCCTATCACCACGGTATTGATATTCACCACTAAGGGGTCAAAGCCCAGCTCACGAAACATGAAATGGCAGCCCACCGGTATCAGCACTAAGCGCAAGAAGGAGGTGAGATACACCATGGCATTGCCCAACATCCGGCGGAGTGGCAGCTGAGCCATGGACGAACCGATAATCAGCAGAGCGGCCGGCACCGTCATGTTGCCCACCATGCCCAGCGGCTGGGCCAACACAGGGGGAATACGGACATCCAGCACCACTATCAGGATAGACAGGTAGGCCGCCAGCATGGAAGGGCTGACCAAGACACGGGCATCGAACCGCCGCACGCCACGCTCGCCCTTGATGAGCAGCGCGCCCACCGTAAAGACAAAAAAGGTGTTCGGCATATTGAGCAGGGCGGCATAGAACACGGCCTCTTGCCCGAAGATGGAGGCAACCACCGGGTAGCCGATGAACCCCACATTGGCGAACATCAAGGCGAAACCCAAGATGCCCTGCTCGTCACGATGGGGCGAAAGGAAACGGGGAAGCAGGAACGCGACGACGGTCAGCACCAGATAGGTCAGGCAGCTCACGGCCACCAGCGGCAGTATCAGTGCGGGATTGGGCATCGTACCGCCCATCACTGACGACACGATGAGCAACGGACACAACACATCCACCACCATGACCGACAACTGCTTGTCGAACTCGCCCCCCATCCGTCCGCAACGGTTGGCGACATATCCTATCACCACGATGATGAACAGCATCACCATCACTTGTACGTTTTCCATATCTGCTGCCTATAAAAAAATCCGCCGGACATGGACTGCCGACGGATTTTCCTTCCCATTTCGGGGTGACTAGTGGGACTCGAACCCACGACATTCAGAACCACAATCTGACGCTCTAACCAACTGAACTATAGTCACCATATAATAAAAATGGTTGTACTATTGTAAAAAAGAGATGTTGGGGTGACTAGTGGGACTCGAACCCACGACATTCAGAACCACAATCTGACGCTCTAACCAACTGAACTATAGTCACCGTGTTGGCTGCCTTTTCAAAAGCGATGCAAAGGTAGCCATTTTTTTTGAACGCGCAAACTTTCTGATTGTTTTTTTGCCGGCATCTGATAAAAAGCCACTTTCAGAGGCTGTAAATCGCTTTTTTGCCTGCCAACAGCGTGTTCTTCATCAAAGAGACGATGGTCATCGGTCCCACTCCTCCCGGTACGGGCGTAATGTAGGAGCACTTGGGAGCCACCTCATCGAACTTGACGTCACCGGTCAGCTTGAATCCCGACTTGCGGGTAGCGTCGGGCACGCGGGTCGTACCCACGTCAATGACCACGGCTCCTTCTTTCACCATGTCTGCCTTCACGAAATGGGGCTGTCCCAACGCCGCTATCAGAATGTCCGCCTGCCGGCACTCCTCCACCAGGTTCCGGCTGCGGCTATGGCAGACGGTCACCGTGGCATCGCCGGGATAGGCCTTCTGCATCATCAGTACGGCCATGGGCTTGCCCACGATGTTGCTGCGTCCCAACACCACGCATTTCTTGCCCTGCGTCTCGATGTGATACCGCTTGAGCAGCTCCAGAATACCGTTAGGGGTGGCCGACACATAACAGGGAAGCCCGATGGACAGGCGGCCCACATTGATGGGGTGGAAGCCGTCCACATCCTTCCGGTAGTCTATCGCTTCAATCACTTTCTGCTCCGAGATATGTTTCGGCAAAGGCAGCTGCACAATGAAGCCGTCCACATCGGCATCCTCGTTGAGTTCCTTCACTTTGGCCAGCAATTCCTCTTCGGTCACGTCGCTCTCATAGCGGATGAGCGACGATTGGAAGCCGCACACCTCGCAGGCTTTTACCTTAGCCGCCACGTAGGTCTCGCTTCCGCCGTCATGTCCCACCAAGATGGCGGCCAGGTGAGGACGTTTTCCTCCCTGCGCCACGATTTGGGCCACCTCGGCCGCAATCTCCTGCTTAATCTGTTCTGATACTGCTTTTCCGTCAATCAATTCCATAGTTCCTTTTTCTTTATAGGTTGTGTTACTCATTCATTCAGAGAGGAAGAGAGGACACACATCCCCTCTCCCGCCCGGCTCATAATGGCTTTTTGGGATACATACTCTCCCACCAGGCGTCATCGCCCTGCAGCCATTTGGCAAACCAGGCAAAGATGGTGGCCTGCCAGCGGATGCGTTTCCCGTAGTCCAGGATGTGGTGGTCCTGATTGTTCACCAGCACCATCGCCGTCTCACGTCCCAGCAGTTTCAGGGCCGTGTACATCTGGATACTCTCTCCTACCGGCACATTATGGTCGGCATCCCCATGCAGGAACAACAGCGGTGTATGAATCTTGTCGGCATTGTAGAGTGGACTATGGTCCACATACAGCGACTTGTCCTGCCAAGGATAGCTGTTGGCCATCGACACCTCGCTGTACGAATACCCCCAGTAACCTTCGCCCCAGTAGCTGGTGTGGTCACTGATGCCGGCGTGCGAAATGGCCGCGGCGAAAATATCGGTCTTGGTCTGCAGATATTGTGTCATGAACCCTCCGTAGGAGGCACCGATACAGCCTATTTTCGCGGCATCGACAAAGGCATGTTCGGCCGTGAACTTCCGGGTGCCTTCGATGATGTCATCGGCCACATAATCACCGGCTGTATTGACGTGGCGGGCCGAGAATTCCTGGCCGAAACCGGTAGCCCCGCTCGGCTCGATGACATACACCACATATCCCAAGGCCGCATAAGCATGATGCGGATAGCGTCCTTCAAAATTCCGGCTGACGGGTGAGCACCCTCCGTAATAGTTCACCACCATCGGATATTTGCGGGAAGCGTCAAAGTGGGGCGGCAGATAATAGCGTCCGCAAATGGTGTCGCCGCGCGAATTGACGAAATCCCACGCCTTGCACTCGCCGAAAGCGATGTCGGACATCTGCTCCTCGAAGAGGTCGCGCACCAGACGTACCTTCAGGTTGCGGGTATTGACCGTGTACAGGCGCTCGGCATTGGCGGCACTCTCTCCATAATAAGCCATCACCGGTGCGGCCGGCGCCAATGCGAACTGCTTGACCAGCTCCTCGGGGACCTGCAGCCGCTCTGTCTTGCGGCTCTTGACATCCATGCGGAACAAACGGACACAGTCACGGTCTTCGGCTGTAAAATAAACCCGGCCGTCTTCCTTGTTCCAGACGAACCGCTCCACACTCGGATGGAAATCACGCGTCAGAGGGGTCAGCTGTTTGTCCGACAGGTCCATCACATAGAGCTGCGTATCGACCATGCTGGGGGTCTGGCCTTCCTTCACATGCTTTCCGATGCCGCCCAGACATTCGGGAGAACCGGAAATGAGTACTTGTCGGCCGTCTGGCGAGAAACAGGCCCGGCCTACAAAACCGTCCTTATCTACCAGCAGTTCGGCCTTCAGGGTATGGGTATCCAGGCAATAAATGGAGGTCAGTGTCGTAGGACGGGCGGTCAGCCGCTCTGTGCCCACCCCCATCAATACGTACCGTCCGTCCGAAGAAATATCATAGGCATACACCTCCGCATGTCCGAACGTCAGCGGCTGCATCAGGCCGTTCCGCAGGTCATATTTGGCCAGACAGGTACGGTTACGCCAGCCCGGCTGCCGGTCATCGGGATGAATCACTTCATAGATATCACTGCGCTCGGCAGGCCCCTTCTGCTCCAGACTGAACAGCAGATAGTCTTCTGCCGGCGACAGCCGGAAACGTCCGTCGGGCAACTTGTCGGCCAACACGGTTTCCACACCGTCGGCCATGCTCACCTTCACCAGCTGCTTGCCGTCCACCCCCTCACGTGTGAACCAGTAAGCCACCGAATGAGGCATCCATGCCACACGTTCCTGCCGGTCGGCCAACACCTTGCCGGTCGCCACTTCTGTAATGCGGCTGCGCTGCTCGGAGGTGCCTCCCACCTTATTGACAGTGTAGACCGTTATCAGATACTTGCCATCTGACGACAGGTCGGTGCCGGCAAAGCGGGTACCGTGCAGCACATCGTCCAGCGTGTACAGCCGCTTGCCGCCTTCGTTCAAAGACAACAAGCCGTCCTTGGCCGTTGTCAGACTGACCTTCGGCTGCTCGTTTTTGCCCGGCTCGGACAGGTATTTCAGCACCACCGTATGCGAGGCGGGCGTCAACGCCAGCTTGCCCGCATTTTTCGCCTCGCCGTCTACCAGCAGCTGATAGTTCTTCAGGCCCTCCACTTTCAGTTCGGCATCGGCATACCGCGTGTTCTCCACCACAAACGAAGCCAGGTGCAGCGCGTATCCCGAAGCCTCGCCCGGCAAGGCAGTCACCTGCTGTCCGTTTTTCAGCCCATCGAGTGACAACGGTGTCTGCAACAGGCTTTCCAACGCAAAGGGTTTGGAATGGACATCCACCGTATCTACCTGATAAGGCAGCTGTACCGGATAGGGCCCGGCATACGTAAATGTCTTTACATCAATCGTTCCGGCATTCGCCACCAGGCCACAACCGAGGGCCAATGCCATCCATACATTCTTTTTCATGGTCAATTTGTTTCTTGATTTATGGGCACAAAACTACTTATTTTCTCCCGAATGACCGGCATTTCGCTGGCGCAAAAACAAGGGTTACAGAAACAGCCGGCAGAATTCATCGAAACGCCGTGTGCCGGCCTCACCATGTTTGGCCACACTCTTGCGGGCTTTCTCCAAGCTTTTCTCCACCTCCAGTTTGGTCTTCGAAAAGAACTTGTCCGCAAAACATATCAGTTTCTCTTCCAGGCTCACGGGCAGCATGTCCCGGTGGGGCACAGGCAATTGCCGGGTGCAAATGTCCTCCAGGGACAAACCGGCCCCCGTATGCCGCTCACACACCAAGGCATGACGCGGAAAACCCTCCTTCCGTACCAGCTCAGCTCCCAGATAGCCATGGCAGATATACGGATGCGTCCCATAGCAGCAAATGCCATCGGCATCAGTCAGGAAGATGCCAATATCGTGCAGCAGGGCCGCTTCCTCGACGAAGGCCAAGTCAAGATTCAGTTCAGGATGTTTCCGGGCCAAGGCCAAGGCCTTGTCGGCCACGGCACGGCTATGCACCAGCAGAATCTGCTTCAGCCGGTTGTCCTCGGGATAATACTTGTCAATAATTGCTAACGGATCCATTTTTTTCTCTACATTACAGAACGATCCAAAGATAATACTAATAAATGAGATAGCACGTAAAAAAACCGGATGGAATGAACCGGCATGACCAGAAACAGTGGAAAACAGACAGGATACTACCGAAATATCCTTGGACAGCCAAAAGGTTTTGGCTAACTTTGACAAAGAACCATCCATTGATTACAACGTATGAAAAAGATTTTGTTTATCATCGGTTCCTTGCGCAAGGAATCATTCAACAGAAAACTGGCCCTCATGGCCGAACAGCAGATAGCCGGCCGGGCCATTGTAGAATATCTGGATTACGCTACGGTGCCGCTCCTCAACCAGGACATCGAGTTCCCGGCTCCCGAAGCCGTCACCAATGTCCGCAACAAAGTGGCCGAAGCCGACGGACTCTGGATTTTCTCGCCGGAATATAATTACAGCTATCCCGGTGCCTTGAAGAACCTCATTGACTGGTTGTCACGTCCGTTAGTGGCCGGTGACCGTCAGTCGCCACTGGCCATCCACGGCAAGAAGACAACCCTCAGTGGGGCCGGAGGTGCCATGGCCACCGCCAAATGCCGGGAGAAACTCACGGAGCTGCTGACGTTACCCTTTATCCGCGCAGACGTCATGAAAGAGCCGCAAACCGGCATTACTTTGGGGGCTGCCGCCTGGACCGAAGGGAAAATGACCCTCACTGCTGAACAAGAAGAGGCCTTGTCCCGCCAGACAGAAGCCTTCCTCGCCTTTTTAGGATAAAAGGCCAAACAAACGGATGGTTGCCCGTGCGAGATGTGTAGGAAGCACAGACAACCATCCGCCTGCTATCGGCCTTGCCGTCCGGTCAGTCTAACTTTTGGGACTGACGGCGCTCTATCAGATAGGACACTACCAAACCGGCACCCCCACCCAGCAGAATCCCGGCTCCATATATCACAGACACGGCATCTTTCATACGGCCCACATATTCACACACGTAATACTGGGGCAACGTGATGCACACTACCGCATAACTGACAATAAGTCCAAGCCCCAGCCCCAACAGAAGGCTCCCCGCCCGCAGGCTGTTGAACGAAAAAAGATTGGGCCGATAGATGATGCCCTTCTTCAGAGCTTCGGGAGGCAGCTTGTCGCCCATCTTCTCCAAGAACAGCATCCGTTCCTGCTTCCCTGCAAACAATTCGAACAACTTGTAGATAACGCCAAACACAATGGCAACGTTGGCTACCACCATTAATTCTCCCATAATGTTCCGATTTTAATTTTATTGGTTTCTGATTCTGTTTCTTTGCCCTTTTAGACGCTCATCACCACCGCAGGTTACAGGTTGCTCTCGAAAATCATCCCTAAGAGGAAGTTTTTTCATTATTTTATAAAATATTCTTCATAAAATTGGAGCTTATTTAAAATATAACCGTATATTTGCCCTCAGTTTATTAACCAATTTAAAAATCTAACTGATATGGAAAAGATAGTCGGACTTATCGATGCTCCTTTTACCCCTTTCTATGAAAACGGGGAAGTGAACCTTGAACCCATTGAGGCCTACGCTGCCATGCTGGCCAAAAACGGACTGAAAGGCGTGTTCATCAACGGCTCGTCAGGCGAAGGCTACATGCTGACCGAAGAAGAACGTATGCGACTGGCCGAACGATGGGTGGAAGTGGCTCCCAAAGGATTTAAAGTAATTGTTCACGTAGGAAGCTGCTGCGTGAAAGCCAGCCGGATGCTGGCCGAACATGCCCAGAAAATAGGCGCATGGGGCATCGGTGCCATGGCACCTCCCTTCCCGAGAATCGGCCGCATCGAGGAACTGGTGAAGTATTGCGAGGAAATCGCCGCCGGCGCCCCCGACCTTCCTTTCTATTATTACCATATCCCGGCTTTCAACGGTGCCTTCTTGCCCATGGTGGAACTGCTCAAGGCGGTAGACGGCCGTATTCCCAATTTTGCCGGCATCAAATACACCTTCGAGAGCATCTACGAGTACAACCAGTGCCGCCTGTACAAGAACGGCAAGTTCGACATGCTGCACGGACAAGACGAGACCATCCTGCCCAGCTTAGCCATGGGCGGCGCACAGGGCGGTATCGGTGGTACGACCAACTACAACGGACGCTGCCTGACAGGTATCATCGATGCCTGGAAAGCCGGCGACATTGACAAGGCCCGTGAGCTGCAGAACTTCGCACAAGACGTCATCAACGTCATCTGCCACTTCCGCGGCAACATCGTAGGCGGCAAGCGTATCATGAAGCTCATCGGACTGGATTTGGGCAAGAACCGCACACCGTTCCAAAACATGACCGACGAGGAGGAAACCCGCATGAAGGCAGAACTGGAGGCCATTGACTTCTTCAACCGTTGCAACATCTTCTGACAAACACCGGAGAACATGGACACTACCACCTATCTGAACTATTGGGCAGCCACCTACAAAGAAGACCTGCTCGAAAATATCCTGCCTTTCTGGCTGGAACATGGACTGGACACCGTGAACGGAGGTGTCTACACTTGTGTCACCCGCACGGGTGAGCTGATGGACAGCACGAAATCTGTATGGTTTCAGGGACGTTTTGCCTTCACTTGCTGCTTTGCATATAATAATGTAGAGAAACGGCAGGAATACCTGGATGCCGCCAAGCTGACGCTGGACTTTATAGAACAGCACTGCTTCGATGCCGACGGTCGGATGTATTTTGAGGTGGCTGCCGACGGCACTCCCTTGCGCAAACGCCGTTACATCTTCAGCGAGAGTTTCGCAGCTATCGCCATGGCCGAATACAGCAAGGCCACCGGCGACCGCACCTATGCCGAGAAAGCCTTGACCCTCTTCAAGGACATGCGCCGCTTCCTGGCCACTCCGGGACTGCTGGCCCCCAAATACGAGCCTACGGTGCAGATGCAGGGACACTCCATCACGATGATCATGATCAACGTGGCCTCTTGCATCCGAAAGGTGATAGCCGATGTGGAACTCGACCGCCAGATTGACGAGTCACTCCACGCACTGAAGACCTATTTCATCCACCCGGAATTCAAGGCATTGCTCGAAACGGTAGGACCGAACGGCGAATTCATCGACACCATCAACGGACGTGTCATCAACCCGGGACACTGCATCGAGACCTCCTGGTTCCTCTTCGACGTGGCCACTGACCGGGGCGACAAGGAACTGATGAAGCTGGCACTCACCATCCTCGACTGGTCGTGGGAATGGGGCTGGGACAAAGAGTTCGGAGGCATCATCAACTTCAAGGACTGCAAGAACTATCCGCCGCAGGATTACTCTCAAGACATGAAGTTCTGGTGGCCGCAAACCGAAGCCATCATCGCCACCCTCTATGCCTACAAGCTCACGGGCGACGAGAAATACCTGAAACGCCACAAACAGATCAGCGACTGGACGTATGCCCATTTCCCCGACACCGAATACGGCGAATGGTACGGCTACCTGCACCGTGACGGCAGCGTGGCACAGCCGGCCAAGGGGAACATCTTCAAAGGACCGTTCCACATCCCCCGCATGATGACCAAGGCCTACATGCTCTGCCAGGAAATGCTGCACCCCTAACAAAACAAGTTTTCTCCCAACCTTCACCTAATCCGCTTGATACGAATGAAAAACTCCAAAATCTATCCGTGGGCAGTGGTAGGCCTCCTTTGGGGGGTCGCCCTGCTCAACTACATGGACCGGCAGATGCTGAGCACCATGAAAGACGCCATGCAAATGGACATCACCGAACTACAGTCGGCAGAGAACTTCGGCTACCTGATGGCCGCCTTCCTCTGGATTTACGGACTGATGAGCCCCATATCGGGCATCATCGCCGACCGCCTGAACCGCAAATGGCTCATCGTAGGCAGCCTGTTCGTATGGTCGGCCGTGACCTACCTGATGGGCGTTGCCACCACATTCAACCAGGTGTTCTGGCTCCGCTCGCTAATGGGCGTCAGTGAAGCTCTCTACATTCCTGCTGGTCTGTCGCTCATTGCCGACTACCACACGGGCAAATCACGTTCCATCGCAGTAGGCATCCACATGACAGGACTTTATACCGGTCAGGCGGTAGGTGGTTTCGGTGCGACAGTAGCGGCCGCTTTTTCCTGGCACACGACGTTCCACTGGTTCGGTATCATTGGCATCGCCTATGCTTTTGTACTGATGCTCTTCCTGCGTGACAAGAAGACCGAACACGTGCCGACCGAAAAACCGCAGCCCGTACAGAAGGAAAGCGTCGGCAAGAGTCTGAAGTCATTGTTCACCAATGCGGCCTTCTGGGTCATCCTGCTCTATTTTGCTGTTCCAAGCCTGCCGGGATGGGCCACGAAAAACTGGCTTCCTACCCTTTTCTCGGAAAACTTGGGCATGCCGATGGCCGAAGCCGGACCGCTCTCGACCATCACCATCGCACTGTCTTCATTCATAGGTGTACTGGTGGGTGGAGCGCTCTCTGACAAATGGGCACAGAAGAACCTGCGCGGACGTGTCTACACAGGAGCCATCGGCCTGGGGCTGACCATCCCCTCGCTGCTGTTGCTGGGCTTCGGACATAACATCATCGCCATCGTTGCCGCCGGATTGCTGTTTGGCATCGGCTTCGGCATGTTTGATGCCAACAACATGCCCATCCTCTGCCAGTTCGTTTCGTCGCGCCAGCGGGCTACCGCCTACGGTGTGATGAACATGGTGGGCGTGTTCGCCGGTGCCTTCATCACCTACCTGTTGGGTACCTGGAGCGACAACGGCAATCTCGGACAGGGCTTTGCCATGCTGGCAGCCGTAGTGGCCGTGGCTCTGGCAGTACAGTTGTACTACCTGCATCCGAAAACCGATAATGTAGAATAAACTAAAACTAGATCCGCCATGAAACAATTTCTATTGGCAGCCGGCTTGCTGGCTACCCTTTCCGCCAAGGCTGCCGACACGCTCTACGTGAGGCAGCAGCAAATTCCCCTGCTGATAGAACGTCAGGACAATGTGCTAATGCAGCTGCGCATCCATGCCACCGAAACCCGGCGGCTCGACGAAGTGACCCTCCGTTTTGCCGACGAGGTGCCCCTGCAGCAGATCAAGTCGGTGAAGCTGTACTACAGCGGTACCGACGCGCGCCAGGACTACCGCAAGGAGCGGTTTGCCCCTGCCGAATACATTTCGAGCCACAAGCCGGGACAGACCCGGGCGGCCAACCGCACCTACTCCATCCTGAAGTCGGAGTGCGCTCCGCAGCGCACGCTGACGCTGAAAGGCGACCAGCCGCTCTTCCCGGGCTATAATTTCTTCTGGGTGAGCCTCGAACTGCAGCCGCAGGCTCCGCTGGACCTGAAGATTACCGCCGACATCGCTGCCGCGAAGGCCGACGGAAAGGAGAACCCGGTGAAGACCGTGTCGGCCCCTGTGGCCCACCGGGTGGGCGTGGGCGTGCGCCATGCCGGCGACGACGGATCGGCCGCCTTCCGCATTCCGGGACTGGTGACGACGAACAAGGGCACGCTGCTGGGAGTGTACGATGTACGCTACAACAGCTCCGTCGACCTACAAGAGCACGTAGATATCGGCCTCAGCCGCAGCACGGACGGGGGAAAGACGTGGGAAAAGATGCGCCTCCCCCTGGCCTTCGGTGAAGACGGCGGACTGCCTGCCGCCCAGAACGGCGTGGGCGACCCGTCCATCCTGGTGGACACGAAGACCAACACCGTATGGATTGTGGCGGCCTGGACGCACGGCATGGGCAACCAGCGGGCCTGGTTCAGCTCGCAGCCGGGCATGGACAAGAACCATACGGCCCAGCTGGTGATGACGAAGAGCACGGACGACGGCAAGACGTGGTCGGCTCCCATCAACATCACCGAGCAGGTGAAGAAGCCGGAATGGTACTTCCTGCTGCAGGGACCGGGACGCGGCATCACGATGGCCGACGGTACGCTGGTCTTCCCCATCCAGTACATCGGCAAGGACCGCATCCCGAATGCGGGCATCATGTACAGCAAGGACGGCGGCGAGCACTGGACCATCCACAACCATGCCCGCACGAACACCACGGAGGCGCAGGTGGCCGAGGTGGAGCCGGGGGTGCTGATGCTGAACATGCGTGACAACCGGGGCGGCAGCCGTGCGGTCTACACCACGACGGACCTGGGCCAGACCTGGAAGGAACACGAATCGTCGCGCACGGCCCTCATCGAGCCGGTGTGCATGGCGAGTCTCATCAGCGTGAAGGCGAAGGACAACGTGCTGGGCAAGGACTTGCTCATCTTCTCTAATCCGAACTCTACCCGCGATCGGAAGGACATCACCATCAAGGTGAGCACCGACGGCGGCAAGACCTGGCTGCCGGAACATCAGGCACTGATGGACGAAGGCTATAACTGGGGCTATTCGTGCCTGAGCATGGTGGACAAGGAGACGGTGGGCATCTTCTACGAAAGCAGTGTGGCGCACATGACGTTCCAGACCATCAAGTTGAAGGAGCTGGTGAAGTGATGCGTCTGCAAAGTGCCTCTGTGTGTGTGCGACTGGCCCAACACAGAGGCACAAAGATTTTTTATGACATTCCTTCTTTCCTGTCATGTTGCTGAACGGAGGGAAGCGTTTCTCTTCCAGATTGTCATGCTGAACGGAGTGAAGCTTCTGTAAACACACACTGACGCTTTACAGATTGGCTTTCCCCTACGGGCCGCCGAACGTTGTTTCTTCACTACATTCAGAATAACAAGAAAAAAAATCACAAATAACAATTAATAAACTGGTGAAGTACTGATAAAAGTACTAAGAAAAGTACCAAAAAAAATACTGAAAATGACGGTAAACCCTATATCCTACTTATTATAATGAAAAACATTCTTTATACGCTCCTTTTCGCCGCCCTTTCCGCACAGCCCGCACAAGCTGCGCAGTCCGCACAAGCCGGCATCGGACATCTCCTGCCTACCCCGCAGCAGGTAGTCACCGGGAAGGGACTGGCAAAGGCCGACCTTCCGCTGGCCTGCCACCGCACCGCCCGCATCGACGAGGCAGGCGACCTGCAGGACGAGGCCTACCGCCTGACCATCCGCAAAGACAGCATCCTGCTGGTGGCCGTCACCGAAGCCGGTACCTTCCGGGGCCTGCAGACACTGGCACAGCTGAAAGAGGGCAGCAAGAAACTGCCCGTGTGCGAAATCACGGACTGGGCTGCATTCCGCATCCGCGGCTTTATGCACGACACCGGCCGCAGTTTCATCCCGCTCGACGAACTGAAAAAAGAAATCCGCCTGCTGAGCCGCTATAAGATAAATGTCTTCCATTGGCACCTCACGGAGAACCAGGCCTGGCGGCTGGAGAGCAAACGTTATCCACAACTGAACGCTCCCGACAATATGTCGCGGCAAAAAGGGCAGTTCTATACCCTCGAAGAAGCGGCCGAATTGGTGGACTTCTGCCGCCAGCACCACATGCTGCTCATCCCTGAAATAGACATGCCCGGCCATGCCGCCGCATTCGAACGCACCTTCGGCTGTGACATGCAAAGCGAAAAGGGAACGGCCATCCTAAAGGAACTGGTGACAGAAGCCTGCCAGGCTTTTGATGTGCCTTACCTGCATATCGGGACCGATGAAGTGCAGTTCACCAATCCCACCTTCGTTCCTGAAATGGTCGCCTTTATACGTGCCCTCGGCAAAAAGGTCATTTCCTGGAATCCAGGATGGACCTATCAGCCAGGTGAAATAGACATGACACAACTGTGGAGCTACCGGGGCAAAGCACAGCCAGGTATCCCCGCCATTGACTGCCGCTACCATTACATCAACCATTTCGACCTGTTCAATGACGTAGTGGCATTGTACAACAGTACAGTTTATGGCCAGCCGCAAGGCAGTGACGACCTGGCGGGGAGCATCCTTGCCTATTGGAACGACCGCTACATCGACAACATCCCCCAACTGCTGGCCGAAAACAATTTCTATGCCACCATGCTGGCCTTTGCAGAACGCACCTGGATGGGCGGCGGCGAAGGGTACTTCGATGGAAAGTGTACGATGCTATGGGACGACACTCCGGAAAGCAACCGGCGTTTCGCCGATTTCGAAAGAAGAATGCTGTGGCACAAACACCACCACCTCAGCGGAGAGCCTTTCCCCTACGTCAGGCAGACAGATGTACGCTGGCGCATCACAGAAGCCTTCCCCAATGAAGGCGATTTGGACCGCCGCTTCCCTCCCGAAGAACGCTTTGACACCGTCTATACCTACCAAGGCAAGACCTATACCACCGGAACCGTCAGCGGAGCCGGCATCTACCTGCGCCATGTGTGGGGCACCACCGTACCGGCGTTCTACGCCCACCCGCAGGAGAACCATACGGCCTATGCCACCACCTGGGTCTATTCGCCCAAAGACCAGCCAGCAGGATTGTTGCTGGAATTCCAGAACTACAGCCGGTCGGAAAGTGACCTGCCGCCCCGCCCTGGCCAGTGGGATTACAAGGGCAGTCGTGCATGGCTGAACGGAGAAGAGCTGTTGCCTCCCGTATGGGAAAACACCCATATTGAACGCGACAACGAACTGCCGCTGCGCAACGAGAACGCCGTTTCACGCCCTCCATTGGCCGTGCGTCTGCACAAAGGATGGAACCGGCTGTTGCTGAAACTGCCGGTAGGCCCGTTCAGATGTCCGGAAGTACGGCTGGTGAAATGGATGTTCACCGCCGTGTTCGTCACTCCCAATGGCACAGACGCGCTCGATGGCATCAGCTATGCCGACAGCCTGCCCTAAAAAGCGACGGTTTTCCACTACTTTTTCTGGACCGGCCTGTAACCTTTAGCACTGGGAAGCGTCTATATTAGTACGATGAAAACCGATGAACTGCCTATCATATTACGGATTGTAGGAGGAAAGACCGAAGAATTCGCCTATTTCCTCAATGCCTACGGACAACAGGTATTTACCCTGATTGCCCGCATGGTCGGTTCGGAAGAAGATGCCCAAGAGCTGACACAGGACACGTTTCTGAAAGCCTACCAGCACCTGGACTCCTTCAACGGAGGAAGCAGTTTCTCGACTTGGATCTACCGCATCGCATACAACACGGCCCTGTCCGCCCTACGGAAGAAACCATCGGAAGTGCTTGCCTTCGATGACAAGATGTGGGCCTCCCTGTCGGATACGGAAATAGACGACTCATTAGACAGCGAGGAAGAAGCGACCATCGAACGGCTGCACCATGCCATCGGCCAACTATCGCCCGAAGAACAGGCCATCATCACCCTGTTTTATGAGGAGGACAAATCCATCAGCGAACTGGCCGTCATTTTGAAACAATCGGAGAACAACATCAAAGTGAAACTTCACCGCCTGCGGAAAAAACTATATGTCATCATGAAAGAGGAGGAACGACGATGAAAAAAGACAAAGGTATCCAACGGGCACTGCAACGGAAACAACCTCCCGTCCTGCCCACCAACTTTGCCTTCCGTACCCTGCTACGGATAGAGGAAGAAAAACGGTTGCGCCAACAACGCATCGAACGGAGACAATTCCTGACCATGCTGGGCACCTGTGCCTTGATGCTGCTTTCGCTGGTCAGCGCAGCTGTCTGGTTCTACGGAGAAGCCCTGCGGCAACTGTTCCAAAAGGTAATGGCCTCGCTGCCCGACATCTCCGGCTGGAGCTTTTACCTGCCGACCGTGGTGGCATTGGCCCTGCTGTGGAAGCTCGACCGTTTGCTGAAACGGAAATTCTCCCCGACCCAACCATCCCCCGGCAATGAATCCTAATATCCGGGGCATCAAAAAAGACAGCGGCCTCCTTTCTTGGGCCGCTGTCTTTCCTTTTGTTTAATCCCGATTCCCCTGTCACCGCAATGGCTTGGAGCCTCCCTGCCAAAGGAAGACAGGAGAAAGATTACGCTTCGGTATAGCGTTCGATGGTCTGGGCGCGGTCGGGGCCTACAGACACAATCTTGATGGGTGTCTCCAGCTGCTCTTCGAGGAAAGCGATGTAGGCATTGAATTCTTCGGGGAACTCATCTTCGCTGGTCATGCTCGTCATGTCTGTCTTCCATCCCGGCAGTTCGGCATAAACCGGCTCAATACCTTCTGTAATGTCGTACGGGAAATAATCAATCTCCTCTCCGTTCACCTTATAGGCCACACACGCCTTGATGGTGTCGAAGCCATCGAGCACGTCGCTTTTCATCAGAATCAGCTGCGTCACGCCGTTCACCATGATGGAGTAACGCAACGCCACCAGATCCACCCATCCGCAACGACGTTCACGACCTGTCACAGCACCGTATTCATGTCCCAAATCGCGCATGGTCTGACCTGTCTCATCAAACAGTTCTGTCGGGAACGGACCTGCTCCGACACGGGTACAATAGGCTTTCATAATGCCGAACACTTCCCCGATTTTGTTGGGACCCAAGCCCAGACCGGTACATGCACCGGCACAAACGGTATTGGACGAAGTGACGAACGGGTAAGAACCGAAATCCACATCAAGCATAGTGCCCTGCGCACCCTCGCAAAGAATGCTCTTGCCGGCTTTCAACAGGTTGTTCACTTCGTGCTCGCTGTCGACCAACGGGAAACTGCGCAGATATTCAATGCCTTCCAGCCATTTCTGCTCGGCTTCCGTAATGTCGTAATCAAAGTTCATACTCTTCAGAATGCTGTCATGACGCGCTTTGGCGGCGGCATATTTCTCCTCAAAGTTATGCAGGATATCCCCCACACGCAGACCGTTACGGCTCACCTTGTCGGTATAGGTCGGACCGATACCCTTGCCTGTTGTGCCCACTTTCGCATCGCCCTTGGCTGCCTCGTAGGCAGCATCAAGCACACGGTGGGTAGGAAGGATGAGATGTGCCTTCTTGGAAATGTGCAGCCGTTCTTTCAACGGATGACCACTGGCTTCCAGCGCTTCTGCCTCCGCCTTGAACAAAGCCGGGTCGAGCACAACACCGTTACCAATGATATTCACCTTATCTCCTTGGAAAATACCCGAAGGTATGGAACGAAGCACATACTTCTGACCTTCGAATTCGAGGGTATGGCCGGCATTGGGACCTCCCTGAAAACGGGCTACGACATCGTATCGGGGAGTGAGCACGTCCACTACTTTCCCTTTACCTTCATCGCCCCATTGCAAACCTAACAAGACATCTACTTTCATGATTCTTCCGTTTTTATGTTATACTATTATTCTATCTTATTTCTTCCGCTTGCTTCCCTGACATCTGGCACACAGCCCGTAAATGTAGAGCGAATAGTGTGACACCTGAAAATTGCGCAAAGGTGACCCGGCTATGGCCTCCTTCAGCGCCTCATCCTCGAACTCGGTGACTTTGCCGCACGAGGTGCATATCATGTGGTGATGGGTTTCGTTCTTGTACGAGCGTTCATACTGGGAAGTGTTTCCGAACTGGTGCTTGATCACCAGACCGGCATCGATCAGCAACACAATTGTATTGTAGAGGGTAGCCCGGCTGACTCTGAATTTCTCTTTTTCCGCCATCTGCTTGTATAGCCCTTCTACATCAAAATGTCCGGTGATGGAATAAATCGTTTCAAGTATAGCGTAACGTTCGGGTGTCTTCCGATGCCCGTTCTTCTGCAAATACTCGGTCAAGATCTGTTTAACTGTATCTTTTATATTCTCTTCCATCCGTGTTTTCAATCGAATCAGCGTTCAAAGATAGTCTTTTTATTGCAAATCAAAAAGATTAGGCTTAAAATATTCTTGCATCAGCCTGCCAGCTCCTCTTTCAGCGAAGTTCCTATCGCCGCCATCTCCGGACGGGCAGACTGCTGCCAGATTTCGGCTTGACGCAGCACTTCTTTGGACTGACGATCGGAGCTGAACGCCAACTTCCGGAGGGCGGTCAGTGCGGCTTTTCTGACAAAAGGCTGGCCGGTATCTTCCACAGCCGCCACCGCCTGATCCAGCAGTTCGGCCTCTCCCCGATCGTTCAGTTGCAGCTGCCTCATCAGCAAACGAGCCATGAGCAGAAAGCCACACAGCTGGAAATAAGGACGTTCGTCCGCTATCCACCGGAAGACCCGTTCGGGAGCATAAGGCAGATATTGGAAAAGGTTCATCACCGTATATTCGGCCAGCTCTGGATAACGCATGTCCTCCATCCAGATTTCCGCAATCTCGGGATAGAACGTTTCTGTGGGTTGCAACAGCCCTGCCATGATTTTACACTCACGGATATCCTCTTTCCACAAGGCCTGCGCCAACTCATGATTCTTCTCGTATCCGACGGCTATCTCCTTGATGCGCGGATACTCAATGCCGAAATTCAACTTATAACCCATGCCCTTCTCACGCATACTCTGCGAGATGACGCCATTCATGAACAGGCGGAAATGGGACTTTATTTCTCGGATGGTTTCGTGCAATTCATTCATTGTCTTCATTTATAGTTCATAAGGTTTTGAAACACCTTCTTGTTGTTCTACTATCATTGTAGGAATCGTTCACAGGGTCGAATAGTCGCGGCTATAACGCAACATCTGCTCGGCAAAACCTTCGGTATAGTCCACCACGACATCGGTGATACAGCCATCCGCATCCCGAACGGCGGTATAGACCGGATTGACAAAACCTTTGTACGGTGCCAAGTGCAGACGGCGATAACGCTCCAACACTTCCTGGTGAAGGACCGCATCCACTTTCACACCATAGTCTTCCACCAGTCTACGTGCAGCCTCGAAATCCCCTTCACTCTTGATGCGCTGTACTTCGGCCAACAATTCTCCAAACAAATCGCGCAGCCGGTCGTAACGGTTCACCTTGACGTAGGTCTTCCCCGAACGGTGAGCCCACTCCACCACACCATCGGCGGCACCGTGCTCCAATACCCAACGGGCAATGAGCTGGCGGTTGCGCATGTGGGCCTCTTCCATATCATTGCCTGGCTCGATACGGACCAGTTGGGTCATCAGTCCGTTCATGAGATAGGCATAATAGGCCGCCTTGTAGGCTTCGCCATCGGGCAGCAATCCCAATTCCACCAGTTTGTCATCGGGCATATAGTACAACCCGAACAAATCGGCACGCGCCTCTTCAATGGTCGATCCGTACGCCTTCAGGGCATCCGGATCCACTCCCGGCAACAACTGGCCCGAACCGTGTCCCAGACACTCGTGCAAGTCCGTATGCAAATCATCGGTCAGGTCGGCATAGCGGTCCAGCAACTCCTGTTCAAACGCACTGTACACAAACTCCTCCCGAAAACCGTTGCCACGGGCCGCCTTGTTATAGGCATCGGTCAGATTGCCGATGGTGACCGACTTGGATCCGTGTACGCTCCGTATCCAATTGGAATTGGGCAAATTGATGCCAATGGCCGTCGATGGATAAAGATCACCTGCCAGCAGGGCGGCGGTGATGACCTTGGCCGACACCCCTTTCACCCGGGCTTTCTTGAACCGGGCATCTACGGGCGAATGATCTTCAAACCATTGGGCATGATCGCTAATGGTGGCGGTCCTTTTCGTAGCCTCCAAGTCTTTGAAGTTGACGATAGACTCCCAGCTGGCCTTCAGCCCCAACGGGTCACCATAGCTTTCGATAAAGCCGTTGACGAAATCCACCCTCGACTCGGTATCCTTCAGCCAGGCAATGGAGTAGGCATCAAACACCTTGAGGTCTCCCGTACGGTAAAAATCCACCAACAGACGGATGACATGCCGTTGTTCCTCATTCTCGGCCACTTCCATCGCCTTTTCCAGCCAATACACGATGCGTTCGATGGCAGCCGAATACATACCGCCCACTTTCCAGACTTCTTCCTTCAGCCTGCCGTTTTCCTTCACCAGCCGACTGTTCATGCCGTACATCACCGGTTCAGCGTCATCGGGCCGCTTCTGGGCGGCATAGAAGGCCTCGGCCTCCGCTTGGGTCACCCCCTGATAATAATTGGCGGCCGATGTCAGCAGCAGGTCTTCACCATCGGTCTGATTCACCCGCTTGGGCAGCAAGGCCGCATCAAACATCACCGGAAGCAGCTCGTCCAACAGGTCCTGGCGTGTCTCCCCATCACGCAACGGAAGCTGCCCATCAGGCAGATCATCCACCAGCGAACGGAAGAAAGCCTCCGAGCATCCCGGCATTATTTTATCGCAGGCATAATGGTGATAGATACCGTTGGAGAACCACACTCTTTTCAGATATACTTCGAACGCCTCGAATTCAGGACAATGACGGTTTCCTTTATAATGCAGATACACCGCCTCCAGCAACCGGCGTATCCGGAGGTTATAGCATCCGTTCTGGTCGAACAGGATATCCCGCCCTTGTAGGGCAGCTTCGGACAAATAAAACACGAGTTGTTTTTGGCGCAGCGACAGGTCCTCAAAGCCCGGTACCTGATAGCGCAACACCTGCAAATCGGCAAACTGCTCTACGGCATACTCAAATTTCTGTTTCATTGTTTCAATGGATTGTTAACGGACATTCTTCCATAGCAGACAAACCTACCTGAGCGGATAACAAGAAAGTGGAGAGCCGGACGAGAAAATCGTCCCAACCCTCCACTCTGTCTTCTGGCTGTCCGGATGGAAATCTTTTCCTTCCGTTCCTGCAAAGCAGAAACGGAAGTTATTTGTTTTCCAATTTACGTTTGCGGTACCCGTTCGGGGTCTCACCTACGTTTTTGTAGAAAGCGGCATAAAACGACTGACGATTGGCAAAACCTACCAACGCACTGATTTCCTCGACGTTTTTGTCGGCATACCGCTTGTCTATCAGCAGATGCAGGGCATCCTTGATGCGATATTCATTCAGCAGGCACGAATAGTTCATGCCGAAACGTGAGTTGATGACCGCCGACAGATAGCGCGTATTGGTCTTCAAATCTTTTGCCAAGTCTTTTGCAGAATAATTGGGATCTTTATACTTTTTCTGCAATACTATGATGTTCATTATCTTATCATAGAGTTCATCGGCCAGTTCCGCACGTATCATGTCCCGATACGGAGCGTTCTTGATTTTCTTTTCCCGGAGATTGTAAGGTCGCTTAACAGGCTGTGCTTCAGCCGCTTCATTCTTTTCGTTTTCTCTCATCTGTCCCTTCGTTTTTAGATTCTGTATTATTGTTGTTTAATTTTAAGTACAAAAATGGGAATAGTTTTTGTAATATACAATTAATTCGGTATCATTTTTCTCTAAATTATATCAAAAAGGGCCTTTTTTACTTTTTTTTCATATATTTGCAGAGCAATATAAACCCATCTCATGATCCTTAAAACACTCAAGTCGTATTTCGGATATACCGGTTTCCGGCCGTTACAGGAAGAAATTATTCAACGTATCCTATCAAAAAAAGACACACTGGTGCTGATGCCGACCGGTGGCGGAAAGTCCATCTGCTACCAGCTGCCCGCCCTGCTGATGGAAGGGACCGCCATTGTGGTCTCTCCCCTTATTTCATTAATGAAAGACCAGGTGGAGAGCCTGCAGAACAATGGTATCATCGCCCGGGCATTAAACAGTGTCAATGATGAAACAACCAATGCCAACATCCGTTTCGAGTGCAGGCAGGGGCGTGTGAAGCTACTTTACATCTCTCCCGAACGGCTGTTGGCCGAGAGCAACTTCCTGCTCAAGGACATCCGGATTTCTTTGTTCGCGATAGACGAGGCCCACTGCATCTCACAATGGGGACACGACTTTCGTCCGGAATATACCCAACTGAGCGTGTTGCGTGACCAGTTTCCGGCGGTGCCCATCGTGGCACTGACCGCCACCGCCGACAAAATCACCCGACAGGACATCCTCCAACAGCTCAAGATGAAGGATCCGCAGACGTTCATTTCCTCGTTCGACCGTCCTAACCTGAATCTGGAAGTACGCCGCGGCTATCAGCAGAAGGAAAAAATACGGAGCATCCTGGCCTTCATCCGGCGTCATGCCAACGAGAGTGGCATCATCTACTGCATGAGCCGCAACAAGACCGAAGCGCTGGCCGAACAACTGGAAGAGGAAGGTATCTGTACCGCCATCTACCATGCCGGCCTGAGTACCGCCCAACGCGAACAGGCCCAAGACGACTTCATCAACGACCGGGTACAAGTGGTCTGTGCCACTATCGCTTTCGGCATGGGCATCGACAAGTCCAATGTGCGCTGGGTCATACATTATAATTTACCGAAAAGCATCGAGAGCTATTATCAGGAAATCGGACGCGCCGGACGCGACGGATTGCCCGGCGACACCTTATTATTCTATTCGCTGGGCGACCTGGTGCTGCTGGCCAAATTCGCTGCCGACAGCAACCAGCAGGAAATCAACAAGGAGAAGCTGAACCGGATGCAGCAATATGCCGAAGCCGACATCTGCCGACGACGCATCCTGCTGAACTATTTCGGCGAGACCATGGAACACGATTGCGGCAACTGTGACGTATGCCGCAACCCGCCCCAACGCTTCGACGGCACCATCATCGTACAGAAAGCACTGAGCGGCATTGCCCGTACGCACGAACAGATAGGGTCGCACGGACTGATTGACCTGCTGCGCGGTTCCGTTTCGCAAGAGATTGTAGAACGCGGCTACGACAAACTGAAGACCTACGGAGCCGGCCGCGACATACCGGCCAAAGACTGGCAGGACTATCTGTTGCAAATGCTGAATCTGGGCTACATCGAAATCGCCTACAACGAAAACAATCATCTGAAAATTACCGAAGCGGGGCGGAAAGTACTCTTCGGACAGGCAGCGGCGACACTGGTCATCATCAAGCGCGAGGAAAAAGCTCCCCGCCGTGGACAGAAGAAAGACCGACAACCTTCCTACACACTGCTGCAACCGGAGCTGCCGTTGGCGGTATTCGACAATGAAGACCCCCGCCTGTTCGAGGCACTGCGGCAACTACGGAAAAAGTTGGCCGACCAGCAAGCTATTCCGGCCTATCTGGTGCTCTCCGACAAGACCTTACACCTGCTGGCCACTTCCCGCCCCACCACGGTGGAAGCCTTCGGAGAAGTGAGCGGCATCGGTGAATACAAGAAAGAGAAATACGGCAAAGATTTCACTGACGTCATCCGCCGGTTCAAGGGAACATAGTGCGTCAGCGGCACTGCCGGAGCTGCTTGGCCAACTGCGGGCGCGGAATGCCCAAACGGATGGCCTGCTCGTAAGCTGCCCGCGCCTCGGATTTATGTCCTGTCTCCAGATAGAGATCGCCCATCTGCAGATAAGTGTCGGCATCCCGGTCGTCCACCCGGACTGCTTCTTCCAAATCAAGCAACGCCACTTCCGGATGTCCCTGTTCGAGGGCGATGTTGGCACGCATCTTCAAGAGGGAGGCATCTTCCGGATAATCGTGAATGAGCAAGGTGAGCCCTTCAGTAGCCGCCACATAACGCCGCTCCTTCTCATCGAGCATCACCATCCCCAGCCGGGCGGTCTTGTTTTTCCCATCCTGAGCCAGCACCACATTATAGTCGATGCGTGCTTCATCATAGCGCCGGTGCAGCAAATGAATGTAGGCCCGCATCACCCGTGCTTCAGGGTCATCGGGCAACAAATCGATAACGTTGCAATAATCCACAAACGCCTGCTCCCACTGATTGGTCTGCATATACAAAGCGGCACGGTTGAGCAGCATGGCCGTCGAGTAAGGGATGATGTTCAGCCCCATGGTGTACGACGCTATCGCTTCGTCCACCCTTCCCTGCCGGTTCAGCACAGTTCCCAGATTGGAAAACAGCAACGCATTGCGGGCATTGTTCGGGTCCAGCTTCAACGCTTCCCGAAACAACTGTTCCGCCTGCACCAGGCTGTCGGTACGGATACAGGCCATTGCCTGTTCCACCAACTCATTATAGGACTGTGCCATTGCCGAAAGCGCGCCAACGGACCACAGACACCCCATCATCAACCATCTTTTCATGGACATATTGTTTATCATCGGCCAAATGTACAGAATAAAAACAAAACGATTGCAAAACTCGCTTCGATTTTATATTTTCGCAACGTTCCTGAAAAAACAGACTCACATGAAAACAGAACAAGCTATCTTTGCCTGCGGCTGCTTCTGGGGCACCCAATACCAGTTGGAACGGGCAGCGGGTGTCCTGCGCACTTCCGTTGGCTATATCGGCGGCAAGGAGCCGCACCCCACTTACGAAGCGGTAAAAGCCCACCGCACCGGGCACGCCGAAGCGGTATGGGTGGAATATGATGCCGACACGACTTCCTACATCGAACTGTGCCGGCTCTTTTTCGAAATCCATGACCCGGCGCAAACAGACGGTATCGGTCCCGACCTGGGGCCACAATACCGGAGTGAAATCTTTTATCTCAACGAGCGGCAGCGGCAGGAAGCCGCACAGGTCATCGAAGAGCTCCGCAAGGCCGGATACGAAGTCCATACACGGCTGACACCGGCCTCCACCTTCTGGCCGGGCGAAGACTACCACCAGCACTATTATGACAAAACGGACGGAGTGCCCTACTGCCATATACGGGTCAAGAAATTCTTCTGAGCAGCCGCCAGCAAAAAAGCGGGAGGGGGTGTCCGGACCCTCCCAGACATCCTCTCCCGCTTTTCTTTCAGAGCGGTCAACGCACCGGCATCAGGCACGCTTGATATAGTCTACCACCCAGGCACCCACTTCTTTGGTACCATACTTGGCACCGTCGGCCACCTGGATTTCGGGCGTACGCACGCAAGCGTCCAGCGAAGCGTCTACCGCCTTGCGAATCAAGGCACCCTCTTCCTTACAGTCGAAATACTCGAACAGCATGGCCACCGACAGAATCTGTGCCAGCGGATTGGCAATGTTCAGCCCCTTCGCCTGCGGCCATGAACCGTGGATAGGCTCGAATACCGGTGTGCTCTCGCCGGTGGAGGCCGAGGGCAACAATCCCATCGAGCCGCTGATGCAAGAGCCTTCGTCCGTCAGAATATCGCCGAAGGTGTTTTCGGTCACCATCACATCGAAGAACTTGGGTTCCTGAATCATACGCATGGCGGCATTGTCCACATACATATAGTCGGTCGTCACCTCCGGATAAGCGGGAGCCATTTCCTGTGCAATCTGCCTCCACAGGCGTGACGAGGCCAACACATTGGCCTTATCCACCACCGTCAGGTGCTTGTTGCGCTTCATGGCATATTCGAAGCCCACCTTCAGAATGCGCTCAATTTCAGGACGGGTGTACATATTGGTGTCATACGCCTTGTCATTATCCTGGTATTTCTCACCGAAATACATACCGCCGGTCAGTTCGCGGATACACAGGAAATCGGCGCCATCCACGAGGTCAGCCCGCAGCGGCGACTTGTGCAACAAGCACTTGAAGGTCTGTACCGGACGTATGTTGGCAAACAGGCCCAGCTTTTTGCGCATGGCCAACAGCCCCTGCTCGGGACGTACCTTTGCCGTCGGATTGTTGTCGAATTTAGGATCACCTACTGCCGAGAACAACACTGCATCCGCATTCTTGCAAATCTGGAAAGTCTCTTCCGGGAACGGGTCGCCCACCTTGTCAATGGCGTCCGCTCCGCACAGTGCGTATTCATAACTTACGGTATGTCCGAACTTCTCACAAACGGCAGTCATCACATCGACTCCCTGCACGGATATTTCCGGTCCGATACCATCGCCCGGCAATACTGCTACTTTAAAATTCATGGTTGTATCTATTTAGTTATTGATAATCGTTTTCTATCATGTTCAGCATTTTCATGGTCGCCTTGATGGCCGCCTCCGTCTGGTCGGCATCCAGGCCGCGTGTGCGGAACACCTTGTCACGGAAGCTCCAGGTAATCACCGTCTGCACAAAGGCATCGGTACGTCCGCCCGGCGGAATGCTCACTTCATAATTGGTCAGCATGGGGAACGGACGGTTCAGCGTCCCCTTGTAGATTTTGCGCAAGGCACGCACAAAGGCGTCATACTGTCCGTCGCCCGACGAACTCTCCTGGTAGTTGGTGCCATTGATATCTATACTCAGGGTCGCCATCGGTTTCAAGCCCTTGGCCAGCGTCACGAAGTAACTCAGCAGGCAGACCTTGTCTTCCCCGCCTCCCCCGTGTTTCAGCACGTCAGAGATGATATAAGGCAAGTCTTCCTGCGTCACCAGCTCCTTCTTGTCGCCCAGTTCGATGATGCGCTGGGTCACCTTCTTCATCGACTCTTCATCCAGGTCGAGTCCCAGGCTTTCCAGATTCATGCGGATATTCGCCTTTCCCGAGTTCTTTCCCAACGCATACTCGCGCACCCGTCCGAAACGTTCGGGCAGCAGGTCATTGCAGTACAGCTTGTTCTTATTGTCGCCGTCGGCATGTACACCCGCCACCTGCGTGAATACACTGGTACCCACGATAGGCTTGTTGGCCGGAATGGGAATGCCCGAATACGACTCCACCACGCGGCTGACATCGTTCAGACGGCTTTCGTCAATATTGGTCACCGCATGGAAATGGTCTTTCAGGATGGCCTGCACACTGGCCAGCGGCGCATTGCCGGCCCGCTCACCCAGTCCGTTAATGGTCGTATGCAGTCCTTTCACCCCGCTCAGCACGGCAGCCAGCACATTGCTCACCGCAAGGTCATAGTCATTGTGCGGATGAAAGTCGAAATGCAGATCGGGATAACGCTTCTTCATCTTCCGCATATACTCAATCACCTGCAAGGGGTTGAGGATGCCCAACGTATCGGGCAGCATGAACCGCTTGATGCCGGCTGGTTTCAGTCCGTCTATCAGCCGGTACACGTAGTCGGGAGAATCCTTCATGCCGTTGCTCCAGTCTTCCAGATAGACATTCACGTCCATATCCTTCTCATGTGCATAGTCCACCACGCCGAGGATGTCCGTCACGTGTTCCTGCACCGTTTTCTTGAGCTGATACGTGCAATGTTTCTCCGATCCCTTTGTCAGCAGGTTGATGACCCGTCCGCCGGCATTGTAAATCCAGTCCACCGACGTCCTGCCGTCCACGAAGCCAAGCACTTCCACCCGCGCCAGCATATTGCGTCGGGCAGCCCAGTCGCAAATCATTTTCACGGCATTGAACTCCCCTTCCGACACACGGGCGGAAGCCACCTCAATACGGTCCACCTTGAGATCTTCCAGCAGCAGCCTGGCAATCATCAGTTTCTCATGCGGCACAAATGACACTCCGCTGGTCTGTTCGCCATCGCGGAGTGTCGTATCCATGATTTCAATCGTCGGATTCTTCATTCTGAATCTGTGTCATCTGTGTGCCATTTCCCTCAACCGCGTTCTTGCTCGAAACGCTCTATCTTGTCCTTGTTTTCCACCAGGAAATCAATATCGTCCAGACCGTTCATCAGGCAATGCTTTTTGTAGGCATTGATTTCGAATTTTTCCGAACGGCCTGTCGCCTTATTGGTCACCGTCTGTTCTGGCAGGTTCACCTCCACTTCTGTCTTCGGGTCGGCAAACACACTGTCGAACAACTCTTTCAGGAACTCCTCGCTCACCACCACCGGCAACACGAAGTTGTTCAGTTCGTTGTTCTTGTGGATATCGGCAAAAAAGCTGGAGATGACGACACGGAAGCCATAGCCGGCAATCGCCCAAGCCGCATGTTCACGGCTGGATCCGCTACCGAAGTTCTTGCCGGCCACCAGCACTTGTCCGCCAAACGTCGGATTGTTCAGCACAAAGTCTTCGTTCAGCGAACCATCCGGACGGTAACGCCAGTCACGGAACAGATTATCACCGAAAAATTTTTCCTCACGGGTTGTCGCTTTCAGGAAACGTGCCGGGATAATCTGGTCCGTATCCACGTTTTCCAAAGGCAAAGGCACACAAGTGCTCGTTATGATGTTGAATTTCTGTTTCATCGTTGTTGGGATTGTTAGGAGGGTGTGCTGCGGGAGGTCCGGACACACCCGTTTTGTTTTACATGAGGGTTCGGGGGTCAGTAATCATACCGGTGACTGCTGCGGCGGCGGCCGTCAACGGACTGGCCAGCAAAGTGCGTGAACCGGGACCCTGACGACCTTCGAAGTTACGGTTACTGGTAGACACCGAGTATTTGCCGGCAGGAATCTTGTCGTCGTTCATGGCCAGGCAAGCCGAACAGCCCGGCTGGCGTATTTCGAATCCGGCCGCTTCGAGCACCTTGTCCAGTCCTTCTTCACGAATCTGTTCGTCCACCATCCACGAGCCCGGCACCAGCCAAGCCACGACATGATCGGCCTTGCGACGGCCTTTCACGATAGAGGCGAAGGCACGGAAGTCCTCAATGCGTCCGTTGGTGCAGGCACCGAGGAACACATAGTCCACCTTCTTGCCCAGCAGTGCCTCGCCCGGGGCAAAGCCCATATAGCCCATCGACTTCTCGAACGAAGTCTTTTCGGCCTCACTCATTCCTTCGGTCGTCGGGATATGGTCCGTCACAGCCATCCCCATGCCCGGATTGGTTCCGTAGGTAATCATCGGCTGGATGTCGGCGGCCTCGTAACGCACTTCTTTGTCGAAGACGGCGTCGTCATCGCTCTTCAGGGTCTTCCAGTAGGCCACCGCCTTGTCCCAATCCTCTCCCTTGGGAGCATACTCGCGCCCCTTGATATAGGCAAAAGTCACCTCATCGGGCGCAATCATACCGCCGCGTGCTCCCATCTCGATACTCAGGTTACACAGTGTCAGACGTCCTTCCATGGTCAGGCTGCGAATGGCCTCGCCGGCATATTCCACAAAATACCCGGTAGCACCGCTGGTCGTCATCTTCGACATCATGTAGAGGGCCACGTCTTTGGCCGTCACCCCTTTGCCCAACTGTCCGTCGATGGTGATGCGCATCGTTTTCGGACGGGCCTGCAAAATGCACTGCGAAGCCATGACCATCTCCACCTCACTCGTACCGATGCCGAAAGCCACCGCTCCCATAGCGCCGTGAGTCGAAGTGTGCGAGTCGCCGCAGACAATCGTCATCCCCGGCAAGGTCAGTCCACGTTCAGGACCTACCACATGGATAATGCCGTTCTTGCGGTTCATCATGCCGAAGTGCGTCAGCCCGAAGTCGGCCGCGTTCTTGGCGAGGGTGTCCACCTGCGTTTTCGACACGAGGTCTTCAATCGGCTTGTCCTGGTCGTGCGTCGGTGTGTTGTGGTCCGGCATACAGTAGATACGCTCCGGACGGAAACACTTCAGACCACGGGCACGCATCCCTGCAAAAGCTTGCGGACTGGTCACCTCGTGACAATACAGACGGTCAATGTACAACTGGGTAGGTCCGTCTTCCACCTTCTGCACCACATGTGCATCCCATATCTTATCAAATAATGTATTTGCCATACTCTTCTTTTCGGTTTATCCCGTTCAGTTATTTCTTAAATTTGTTGATACAATCAATATAGGCTTCTACCGATGCCGCCACGATGTCGGTATTCGCACCGAAGCCGTAGTACATCTGTCCGTCATATTCCACCTGCATGTGTACCTTACCCACATCATCGCTGCCCTTGCTGATAGCCTGAATGGTAAATTCCTTCAGTGTCATCTGCCGGCGGATAATCTGCTTCATCGCCTTGATGGCCGCATCCACCGGTCCGTTACCCGTAGCGGCGGCTTCAAAGTGCTCGCCCGAAATGTTCAGTCCCAGACTGGCTACCGATCGTACACCCACACCACTGGTCACTTGCAGATACTCCAGCTTGATGTGATGGTTCAGGGTGCGGTCGGCTCCTGCCAATACCAGGATATCATCGTCGGTAATGTCCTTCTTCTTGTCGGCCAGTTTCAAGAAGTCCTCATACACCTTGTCCAGTTTCTCCTGCGACAATTCCACGCCCAGCACACCCAGACGATGCTTCAAGGCGGCACGTCCGCTACGCGCCGTCAGTACAATGGCATTGTCGTCAATGCCCACATCCTTGGGGTCGATAATCTCGTAGGTCTGCACATTTTTCAGCACGCCGTCCTGATGGATGCCCGATGAGTGGGCAAAAGCATTGCGTCCCACAATGGCCTTGTTCGGCTGCACCGGCATGTTCATCAGGCTGGACACCATGCGGCTGGTAGGACAAATCTTCTGGGTGTTGATGTTGGTGTCAATGTTCAGGTGCTTGTGACAGCGCAGAATCATCGCCACTTCTTCGAGCGACGTATTGCCGGCACGTTCACCGATACCGTTGATGGTGACCTCCACCTGGCGTGCGCCGTTGAGCACCCCGCTGATGGTGTTGGCCGTAGCCATCCCCAAGTCATTGTGACAGTGGGTAGACAAAATGGCCCGGTCTATTCCGTCCACATGGTCCATGAGGTATTTGATTTTGGCTCCATATTCCTCCGGCAGGCAATAACCCGTCGTATCGGGAATGTTCACCACCGTCGCTCCGGCCTTGATGACCGCCTCCACCACACGGGCAAGGTACTCGTTCTCCGTACGGCCGGCATCTTCGGCATAAAACTCCACATCATCCACAAAGCGGCGTGCGTACTTCACTGCAGCCACCGCCCGTTCGATGATTTCCTCTCGGTTGGAGTTGAACTTATACTTGATGTGCGAATCAGACGTACCGATACCCGTATGGATACGTTTGCGCTTGGCATAACGCAGGGCATCGGCAGCCACGTCAATGTCCTTCTGTACGGCACGTGTCAGTGCACAAATGGTGGGCCACGTCACCGCCTTGGATATTTCAATCACTGAATTGAAGTCGCCCGGACTGGAGATGGGAAAGCCGGCTTCAATCACATCCACCCCCAATGCCTCCAGTTGCTTGGCCACCTGAATTTTCTCAACGGTGTTCAACTGACAGCCGGGCACCTGCTCCCCGTCCCGGAGAGTCGTGTCAAAGATGAATAATCTGTCACTCATAAATCGTTTATTTTTATAGTTTCTTTTACCCACTAAAAAAGCCTTTTCCACCGGGAAGTGAAAAAGGCTCTGTACTCTCATTGCTCTACCATTATGCACACGCCTCACTTCCCACTGGCATTACCAACAGAATAATCAAACCGCATAGCAAAATATGTAGAAACAATGCATTCATATATGTCTGTATTCTTCATGTTATATAAAGACAGCTGCAAAGGTAGGTATAATTTTGTAATACGAAAATAAAAAGAAAGTTTTTTATGGCTTTTCGCTACATATTCTTAGTTAGTCTCCCTTTGATTCATCAAACTATCAGTTCTCCTACACCCAGTAGATATAGGCTAAAGACGACAGACTGATGGCTATCCACAGCAGCACACCCTGCACCATCGGCTTGATGCCTACCGCCTTGAGCACAGCGCGCGAGAGCGAAGCACCGATGAAGAACAACGTCAGTGTCAGTGATTTGCGGGCCAGCGAGTTGATGAAGTCCCCTGCAGCCAGACCCGTTTCAGAAGCCGACAACACATACGTGTTGACCATCATGGCCAGCACAAAAAAGAAGATGAACCAAGGAATGGAGATTTTGCTGCCTTTGCGGTTGAGTGCCACCGAGGTAAACAACGCCAACGGGATAATCCACAGCGCACGGGTCAGCTTGATGGTCGTGGCAATCTTCAACGCCTCTTCGCCATAGGCGGCACCGGCACCGACCACCGAACTCGTGTCGTGGATGGCAATGGCCGCCCATGTTCCAAACTGCTGCTGGTCCATGCCCAGCGCATGACCGATGGGAGGAAATATGAACAAGGCTATCGCGTTCAACACAAAGATGGTACCCAAGGCCACAGACATATCCGTATCTTTGGCCTTCAGCACCGGACCCACCGCAGCAATGGCACTGCCTCCGCAGATGGCGGTACCCGTACTGATAAGATAAGAGGTGTCACGGTCAACCTTCAACAGCTTGCGGCCGATGAACCAGCCGATGATCAACGTTCCAATCACAGAAATGACGGTAAAAGCCATTCCTTCCTTGCCCGAAGCCAACGACTCATGCAGGTTCATGCCAAAACCCAGACCTACCACCGAATACTGCAACAGGTATTTGGACATCTTCTTGTTGAACTTCGGACAAGGCTGCCCGAACACCAACGCATACGCCAATCCTAAGAACAGCGCCACAGGCGGAGTCACCCACGAAGCATACGGAGCACATGCAGGCACATAACCTGCCAACAAAAACAAAGCCAGCAATGCCAGCAACGCCACATAGATTTTCTTTGCACTCGATTCTACTGTTTTCATACGCCTTTATAATTATAATAAATACAACAGCTACGCTATATTAAAAAAGCTCCGGAGAGCCTTGCGGCTTCCGGAGCTCAAGACGGCGACTACCTA
>CAMAFR010000029.1 GCA_945833835.1 uncultured Bacteroides sp. | reverse complement strand
TCCTCTTCAGACTCGCTAACTTGTATGCATATCCCCACTAAATTTCTACTGACCCTGGTTTACATGGTTCAGTTACACCGGGAGTTAAACCAAGAATAACGGCATTACAATGATAGTTTATAGGGTTATACCCATAAATGATAAAAATAAATCCGCTATATTTGCAGGTATAATCATCAACATAAGCGGTCATGATAGCAAGAGAACTGTATATGAAACAAATCCGTCCCTTTATGAACTGTCCGTTCGTCAAGGTAATAGCCGGTATCCGCCGGTGTGGAAAGTCGGTCGTGCTGCAACTGATAGCCGAAGAATTGGAGCGTCGGGGAATCGCCAGAGAGCATATCATCTATATGAACTTTGAGAGTTTTGAATGGATGGATATAACAGATGCTAAAGCTCTGTACTTATATATCAAGGATCAAGTGACAAAGACCGATGGAAAAACATATATCCTATTGGATGAAATACAGGAAGTGAAAGACTGGGAAAAGGCTGTCAATTCTTTCATGGTAGATTGGGACGTGGATGTATATGTAACCGGTTCCAACTCTCGGTTGCTTTCTTCCGAGTTGTCCACCTATCTGGCCGGCAGATATGTCTGTTTCCATATCATGCCGTTGTCTTTCAACGAATATCTCCTGTTTCATGGCATAAATTCGGATAGCAAGGAAGTGTGGAGGGAAGAGTTTCAAAAATACCTGCGTATGGGCGGTTTCCCAGCTGTTCATACGGGTAATTATTGCAATGAAGCAATCTATAAACTGGTATATGACATCTATTCATCCGTTATCCTACGCGATACCGTACAGCGACACGGTATCCGTAATGTGGAACTGCTGGAACGGATAGTACGCTTCGTGTTTGACAATATCGGCAACCGGCTCAATGCCAAGAATATTGCCGACTACTTCAAGAGCCAACAACGAAAAGTGGACATCAATACCGTATATAATTATCTGGATGCCTTGCAAGGAGCATTCATCCTCCAACGTGTGCCACGTTATGACATCAAGGGAAAAGAACTGTTGCAGACCAACGAGAAGTATTTCGTCAGCGACTTGTCGCTGATTTATGCTGTGATGGGGTATAAAGACCGAATGATTGCGGGTGCGTTGGAAAATATAGTCTATTGGGAAATGAGACGTCGCGGATATGATACATTCATCGGCAAGCAGGACAGCCGTGAAGTTGATTTCGTAGGCATCCGCAGAGATGAGAAAATCTATGTGCAAGTAACTTACCGGATGGTATCGGACGCAACGGTAGAACGTGAATTCAGCCCTTTGCTTGCCATTAGCGACCATTATCCCAAATTCGTTGTCAGTATGGATGATGTCTGGCAGGACAATATAGAGGGAGTAAGACACCGGCATATTGCCGATTTCCTGACAGACAAAAATTGGTAACACTGTGCAAGAACTTCCTCCTCATGGTCAACGGCAGGAGTCATGACCAAAGAAGATGCCATAAAAGACGAAATTGGTTCATTCCCGTTCGGCAACCGTTCTAAAAGACACCGGTTGACTCACTTTTCGTTCATTGACGTTCAGCTCCTCTATGGACGTACGGGCAGAGGTGTCCAGGACGTACGGGCAGAGCTACTCAGGACGTACGGGCAGAGACCCTTTGAACGTACGGGCAGAGCGTGTCTGGGCGTACGTCGTGGAAAGCCCTGCTCCTTCTTGTACACGTTCGTGAATTTTATCTGACACATTGCTGATTTGCCGGCAGTAGCAACACCGTGTGATTCGCGTCAGCCTACACAGCTTTTGCCGGCATAGAGCATCGCAAAGCCCAGCACCAGGCTAGCCCCCATGTAAAGGCCCAGCAACAGCAGGTGGCCGTCCTTCAGCAATACGCCGCTCTCGTTCATAAAGGTAGAGAAGGTGGTGAAACCGCCACACAACCCTACCGTGAGAAACAGCCTCAATGAAGGACTGAGCAGATGCCCTGCCTCGAACAGGCCATAGAACAGGCCGATGACAAAACAGCCCAGCACATTGACCAGCAAGGTCCCTACCGGAAAAGTCCCCGGAAAGCAGTCCTGCATCCACTTGGAGAGTAGGTAACGGCCGACACCGCCCACAAAGCTGCCCATCCCCACACATAGAATTGTCTTCAACATATCGCCGCTCCTCTTTGCTAAAACAAGATTCTCAAAAACTGCTGCAAAAATAATCCGTTTACGGCAAAACCTATGTTTTTTTTTCTAAATTTGCAACTATAGATTCCATTTATTCGTCACAACTAACACTAATAGTATGAAAACAACATCCTTCCAACGGCTCTGCGCAGGCTTTATCGGGCTGCTGTTATGCGCCACCCCTCCCCTGCAAGCACAAACCGTCATCTTTCCCCAAGCTCAACAACCGGGAACCGCCAATGTGAAACACCAAAACGGCACCTTCACCCTCTCCAACCAGTTGCTACAAGCCACCTTCGTACAACAGAACGGACGGCTGACCTTCGGTGGCTGTCCCCAGCTGGGACTGACACCGGGCACAGAGCTGTTCCGGGTACGACTGGGCAATGAGACGGAAGTCTCCTCTTCGGACATGGAGCTGAAGCACCTGACAACCGTTGCCCTGAAAGGCGATGCCTCGGCCACAAGAGGCTCCGAACGGGTGAACGGACAGGCCATCGAGGCACTGTTCGGATACGGACAGCTGGAAATCAGCTGGAAGGCTGTATTGCGCGACGGCTCGCACTACCTGCGCACCGAGATGGACCTCACGGCACGACAGGACATCGGCATGCATTCAGTGACTGCCATGATTTATGGCGTGGACCTGTCGGACGGTAAGGCAATGCCGCAAACGGTAGGCAACACACGAGGAGCGGTGCTGGCCAGCGACAGGCTGTTTGCCGGACTGGAGACCCCGACGGGCATCAACAAGGCGTACCGGCTGACCGACCGCTGCGGGATGCTGGAAGGACTGTGGAGCCGGAACACGACCTTACGCGGAGGACAGACGTGGAACATCAGTGCGGTGGTGGGACTGCTGGCCGAAGGACAGGCCCGACGCTCGTTCCTGGCTTACAGCGAACGGGAGCGTGCCGTGCCCTGGCGCCCGATGCCGGTGTACATCTCGTGGTACGAGCTGAACATTGACCGCAACAATGCCAAAGACTACAAAGGCAACATGACGGCCGAACAATGCGCCGACGTTGTGGCCCAGTGGAAGCAGCAATTAACGGATAAATACAAGACCAACATCAAGGCTTTCGTATGGGATGACGGCTGGGACAGCTATGGCACCTGGACGTTCAGCCCGAACTTCCCCAACGGATTCAGCGAACCCGACGGCATCGCACGGCAGACAGGAGCCGGCATCGGAGCCTGGCTGGGCCCGGTAGGCGGCTACGGCGAGTCGGGCACGTACCGCCGCAATTACTGGAAAGAAAAAGGCGGGATGCAGCTGAGCAACCCCGATTACTACAAGACGTTCCTCACCGCCTGCTCGAACCTCATCAAGACCTACGATTTTCGTTTCTTCAAATATGACGGCATCAGCGCACAATTCAGTGCCACAGGTCCCGACCCGGGCAGTCAAGGCGAGGAAAACGCAGAAGCCATCATCAACATCGAACGGGAAACGCGCAAGCTGAAACCGGACATCTTCCTGAACACCACCGTCGGAACATGGGCCTCCCCATTCTGGTTCCGCTTTACAGATGCTGTCTGGCGGCAGGAGGCCGACTGGGCGGTCATTGGCGACCAGGGAAGCGACCGCGAGCGCTGGATAACGTACCGCGACCGATTGGTGTACCAAAACTTCGTACAACGCTCCCCCTTGTGCCCCATCAACACCCTGATGACCCACGGATTCATCCTCACGAAATGGGGAGACGTGTCGAAAGACATGGAGTATGACGGCATCGTACGCGAGCTGCGCTGCGCCTTCGCCTGCGGATCGGGCATGGTGGAACTCTACAATGACTATGAGCTGATGAACAGCATCAAGGGCGGTGCGCTCTGGAAAGACCTGGCCGAGTGCATTGCCTGGCAGGAAGCCAACGCCGACGTGCTGGCGGACATCCACTGGGTGGGCGGCAACCCCTGGGACGGCAAGCAGGCCAACATCTATGGCTGGGCGGCCTGGAACGAACAGAAAGCGGTACTGACGTTGCGCAATCCGGCCGCCACGGAACAGAGCATCCGACTGACCCTGCGTGAGGCGCTGGACATCCCTGCCTATGTGCATGCAGACATGGAACTGACCAATGCCTTCAAGCAGAAAAAACTGACAGGCCTGCCTACCGGAAAAGTCATTGACATCGATACCGAGCTGACCATCAGCCTGCCCCCATCGTCTGTCTTTGTCTTTAACGGACAGCAGCGCACCCGCTGAACCCCTTCCGCTCCTCTGCCATGTCGGGAGTAGCGCGACATGACAGGGGGACATAAACTTTCATTCAGACACCAAAAAAGGGAGGGTAACCGGTCTTCATGGACGGTTACCCTCCCTTTCTTATCTTTCGACGAATAATGTTTATCCGAGGAACGAAATCAGTACGCCGGCGGCTACTGCCGAACCGATAACGCCCGAGATGTTGCTGGCCATGCAATATTGCAGGACATGGTTTTTCGGGTCGTATTTCAAAGCGATTTCATTGGCTACACGGCTGGCCATCGGCACGGCACTCAAACCGGTGGCCCCAATCAGCGGATTGATTTTCTTCTTCGTGAAGAGGTTGAAAATCTTCACAAAGAAAATACCGCCGGTAATGGACAAGGCAAAAGCCAGGAAACCGCCGATGACGATGCCGATGGTGGTCCAGTTGAGGAACGCATCGGTGGTCATGGTCGCTCCGACCGAAATGCCCAGGAAAATGGTGGCCGCATTCATGATGCTGTTAGAAGCGGCATCGAACAGGCGCGATGTGTTGCTGCCAATTTCCTTCACCAGATTACCGAACATCAGCATCCCCACCAAAGGAACGGCCGTGGGCACGAACAAGGCGACGATGGTGGTCGTGGCAATCGGGAAGATGATCTTCAACACCCGCAGGTTCTTGATTTCCACACTCGACGGATATTTCTTCTCCTGCTCCCTCATATTGATGGAGAGCTCCTTCTTGGTGCACCACAGGCGAGCCACCAACGGAATGATGACCGGCACCAGCGCCATGTAGGAATAGGCGGCAATCGCGATGGGACCCAACAGGTGGGGAGCCAACTTGATAGTGGTGAAGATGGCAGTAGGCCCATCGGCACCACCGATGATACCCAGAGAACCGGCTTCTTGCGGCGTGAAACCCATCAGAATGGCCACGATGAGCACCGTGAAGATACCCAACTGGGCAGCCGCCCCAAAAATAGACAGACGGAGGTTGCGCAACATAGGACCGAAATCGGTCAGCGCACCCACACCCATAAAGATGACCGGCGGCAAGAAGCCGGTCTTAATCAGCATGTAATAGATGAAGTTCATCAGGCCCAGGTCGTGCGCAATCTCATGCAGCGGCATTTCCCAGATGTTCTTCATCACTCCATTAACCATCACCATGCCATTCTCATCTGCCTGTATCACACCCATATCGCCACCGGGGAAGTTGGCCAGCAACACACCGAACGCGATGGGCACCAGCAGCAGGGGTTCATACTGCTTCTTAATGCCCAGATAGAGCAGGATAAAAGCAATGGCATACATGATGATGAACCGCGGATCGGCAGCAATGTTGCTGAAGGCGGTCATATCATATAGTTTCTCTAAAATCTCTTCCATTATAAAATCTTCATTAATACGTCATCTTCTGATACAGCATCACCCGAGTGATAGCAGATGGCCGTCACGGTTCCGGCAAATTCCGCACGGACAGCGTTGAATGTCTTCATGGCCTCCACGTAGCAGAGCACATCGCCCGGATTGACCTTGTCGCCCACCTTCACCGGTGTCTCATCCGTTCCCTTGGTCAGGAAGAACTTGCCTTCCAGCGGCGCAAGGATTTCCTTGCCTTCACCGGCAGGTACCTGGGCAGCCGGTGTGGCTGCGGGTGCGGCCCCTGTCGTGCCGAGTGTCGCAGGATTGACATCGCCGAAGGCCACTGTCACACGGTAAGGCTGTCCGTTCACGTCTACCGTCAGCACCTTGGTCGGCTCGCTGGCCATGTGTACTTCTTCTTTCTCCGAACGGCGCTTCTTCACGTCTTCCAGGAAGTCGGCTTTCGCCTTGCCGCTCTTGTATGCCTCGTATTGTTCGGGGTGCATGGCGTATTCGAACAGTTCCTCGTCGTCCTGTCCGGTCTCCCACTTCTTCTCCCACATCATCTGGCGGAACTTCTCCAGCTGGTCGGGGAAGTTGTCCTGCGGATTGCCGGTAAAGAACTTGCGGCCCTCGCGTTCGGCCTTTTCGATGATTTCGGGAGCCAACGGGCCAGGCAACTGTCCGGCCTTGCCCAGAATCATGTCCCAGATATTGTCGGCGATGATGCCCCAACGTTCCTTGCCCTTCTCCATCTGGATGACGTTCATCATGGCGAGGTTCTTCACGTACTGGCTGAACGGAGTCACCAGACACGGATACCCTACGCGCGGCCATACATAAGCCACCTCATCAAACAGTTTGATGAGCAGTTCATCCTGCGTCATGAACGGCAGGTTGCGTTTGGCTTTGTACTTGTTGATAGACTCCAGATTGGCGTCGAGGTCGGCCATCAGGCTGCCCATCATACCGCCGGGCAGACCCGGAGCAATCAGCAGGGAGTTCATCAGGCGGTTACGCGGACTGATGTACAGACCGAGGAAGTCGTCCATAAACTCCTGGATGAGCGAACGCACCTTCATATAGGCTGCCATGTTGATGTCGGCCACCTTGAAGCCGGCATCCTTCAGCATGGCCTGCACACTGATGATATCGGCATGTCCGGTACCCCACGACAGCGGGTCGATACCTACGTCCACATAGTCGCAGCCGGCCTTGCACACTTCGAGGATAGAAGCCATATTGAACCCGGGTCCGGCGTGTGAGTGATACTGGATAGGGAGGTTCTTGATTTTCTTGATGCCGGCCACCAATTTGCCGAGGAAGACAGGACGGCCGATACCTGCCATGTCCTTGATACAGATTTCATCGCAACCGGCATCAATCAGCTGTTTGGCAAGGTTCAGGTAGTATTCCACCGTATGGATGGGCGAATAGGTGATGCAGAGACTGCACTGCGAAATCATGCCGGCCGCATGGGCATATTCAATAGAAGGCAGGATGTTGCGCACGTCGTTCAGTCCGCAGAACGTACGGGTGATGTCCGTTCCCTGCGCCTTCTTCACCTTATAAAACAGTTTGCGCACGTCGGCAGGCACCGGACTCATGCGCAATCCGTTCAGCGCACGGTCCAGCATGTGGGTCTGGATACCGGCCTCGTGGAACGGTTTTGTCCATTGGCGCACCGCATTGTTCGGATTCTCGCCAAACAACAGATTCACTTGTTCGAAACCACCGCCGTTGGTTTCCACACGGGCGAAACAGCCCATCTCAATGATGGCAGGAGCCACCTTCACCAACTGGTCTACGCGCGGAACATATTTACCGGCACTCTGCCACATATCGCGGAAGACCAGACTAAATTTTACTTCTCTTTCCATTTGTTAAGTAAGTGTTTTCTTAATGTAGGATTCATCATAATTTCTCAATCTTTATCACTTTGCCCTTGCCAGCGGTCAGGATGTCCACCGCCGCCTTGATAGCGTCCATGGCCGCTGCATTGACCGCAGGAGCGGCTGCCACCGGCTTTTTCTTGGGAGCCTCTTCAGGAGCCACCTTGTTGACCATCTTGATCAACAGATTGCTGCAACCAATGATAACGAGAAGAATTATGAAGACGGTACACATGCCGACCGCCATCAACATCAATCCTATTCCAATGTTTCCCATACTTGAATATTTATTGTTCGTTTCTCTATTCTTAAGAAATCCTATTTTTCCAAAGAACGCACAAAATTACTGTTTCGACCACAATCTGTCATAAAGTATCTATTAAATTATGTAAAAACATAACTATTTTATCTTTTTAGATGCTTTCTGGAAAGTAGAGAAAGCGACATTGCTGAAAGATTTTCGTACATTTGCACCCCAAGAAACCACCGGTTATATGAAAAAACTGATTATATTCGACTTAGACGGGACACTGCTGGACACGATTGCCGACCTGGCAGCCGCCACCAACCAGGCACTGGAAACATACGGTTTCCCGACGCATCCGACCGAGGCCTACCGCTTTTTTGTAGGCAACGGCATCAACAAACTGTTCGAACGGGCCCTGCCCGAAACGGCACGCAGTGAAAGCGACATTCTGAAAATACGCTCCGCATTCTTACCTTATTATAATATACATAATGCAGACCTGAGCCGTCCCTATCCCGGCATCACGGAGCTGTTACAGACCTTGCAGGCAAAAGGGATGCAGCTGGCCGTGGCCTCTAACAAATACCAAGAGGCCACCCGGAAGCTGATGGGACAATACTTCCCCACCATCCGCTTCTGTGCCGTGTTCGGTCAGCGGGAAGGCGTACCCACCAAGCCCGACCCGCAGGTGATACAGGAAATCATCGGACTGGCCCACGTAGAGCTGGAAGAGGTGGTGTATGTAGGCGACTCGAACGTGGACATGCAGACAGGTGCCAATGCCGGCGTGACCACCGTAGGCGTCAGCTGGGGATTCCGGCCACGCGCCGAACTGGAAGCCGGACATCCGGCTTTCATCGCCGACACTGCCGCCGAACTGCTGCATTTCTGCTGCACGGAAGCACAACCGACTACCGACAAGTAACCTATCAACCCCACTACTAAAATATGAATACAATGATTGACATTACCATCCGGTTGCTCGTAGCCCTACTGTTGGGCGGTGCCATCGGACTGGAGCGGGAATACCGGGCTAAAGATGCCGGTTTCCGCACCCATTTTCTCGTGGCTTTGGGCAGCTGCCTTTTCTGTGTCGTCTCACAGTTCGGCTTCGGAGTGGACCTGAAAGACTCTTCGCGCGTGGCCGCTCAAGTGGTATCGGGCATCGGATTCATCGGTGCCGGCACCATCATCTTCCAGAAGAACGTGGTCAGAGGACTGACGACCGCCGCCGGGCTCTGGGTGACGGCAGCCATCGGACTGGCTTGCGGCACGGGCATGTATCTGGCCGCCATGGCCACCACCCTGTTGGTGCTGACCGGCCTGGAAGTGCTGAACGCCATGATTCCCCGCATCGGGACCACCACTATCCTGGTATCGTTCAGTGCCACCTCGATGCGACAGGCCCAGCAAGCCATCGACCGGCTGAAACAAGCGAGCATCGACATCCACTCGTATGAACTGAAGGACCACCGGGGTCCGGAAGGAAAAAGGTTCGGTGTCAATATGGAAATCAAAGTGAAGAGAGGCTTTGCCCACGACCGGTTGTTCGACTATCTCGAAGGATTTGACGACATCACCGTCTCGTGCTTCGAATAGCATTCTGCTTCAGGGAGTTACCCAACGGATGGCTCCCAACACCTCTCCCGCACAGGCATAGCCTTCGTTATAAAGCGCGGTGAGTTTCTTCACGTCCTTCTCAATACGGTTCACTGTCACCCGTTCCTGCGGACGAATCACGACGATGCTTCCCTCTTCCTCCATGCGCTCCACCAGCTCCAGCTGTTGGTTGTACACGCGGCAACGGTTGCTGAGCACCACCCGCAGACGGGGATAACGGGTATAGATGAAACGAGGCACCCGAATGTCTTTTTCTGATTTACGGTAGCCCTTGTTGCGGGTCAGTACCACCACATTCCGGGAATATCCCTGCTCCACGGCCCGCAGCACGGGAATCGAGTCGACCAGGCCTCCGTCGAGCATGGGCAGTCCGTCTACAAACGTGATGGGACAGACGTATGGCAGGCTGCTCGACGCTTTGGCAATGGTCAGCAGCCGGTTCTTGTCCGTATGCTCCTCCAAGTAACAGGCACGCCCGGTCAGGCAGTTGGTCGTGACCATCTCGAAACGAATAGGATTCTTGAAGCAGGTCTCGTAATCGTATGGGACAATCTTTTCCGGGAACAGCTCGTAGAGCAACTTCTGGTCGAGGATGCTGTGCTGGTACCACAAGTATTTCAGACCGATATAATGATACTTGGCCAGCATGTCGATATTGCTGTATTTGGCACGTCCCCGCTGGCGGGAGACATACGAAAGTCCGTTACAGGCACCTGCCGAGACACCGATGCCATACGGGAACTCAATACCGTGATCCATCAGATAATCCAGCACGCCGCAGGTGAAAACTCCTCTCATTCCGCCTCCTTCCAACACGAGGCCCGTATTGCGTAAGTCCAGTTCCATCGTCAAAGTCTCCTTTCTGTTGATGCAAAAATACAATTAAATACGGTAACGCCAACGAATCTCAATTTAAATTCTTACATTTGCTGCACAAAATGTGTTATGTACCTCTAAATATTACCGCCATGTTTGAAATGTCAACATACCAGAAACGACGCGATGCCTTGCGGAAAAAAGTGGGCAGCGGGCTCATCCTGCTGCTGGGCAACAACGAAGCGCCGGCCAATTATCCTGACAATACCTACAAATACCGTCAGGACAGTACGTTCCTTTATTTCTTCGGACATTCGCACCCCGGATATGCCGGTCTGCTCGATGCCGACACCCAGGAGGACTATTTCTTCGGTGACGATGTGACCATGGACGACATCATCTGGATGGGTCCGCAGCCGTCGGTCAAGGAACTGGCCGCAGAAGTAGGTGTAGCGAACAGCCGCCCTTTCGGCCAACTGAAAGAAATGATCGGCAAGGCCTTGTCGCAACGGCGGAAAATACACTTCCTGCCTCCCTACCGGTATGACAACATGCTCCTGCTGGAAGACCTGACCGGCCTGCGCGCCTCGATGGTGAGACAGCATGCGTCGGTAGACCTCATCAAGGCAGTGGTCAGCCTCCGCGCCAAAAAGGAGCCTTGCGAAATTGCCGAGATAGACAAGGCCTGCAACATCGGCTACGAGATGCACACCACCGCCATGCGCCTGTGCAGGCCGGGAGTGTCCGAAGGATACATCGCCGGTGTGCTGGACGGCATCGCCTCCTCTTACGGCAGCATGGTATCGTTTGCCACCATCCTGACACAAAACGGACAGACCCTGCACAACCATGACCATAGCCACCTGCTGCAGGCCGGACGGCTGATGCTGACCGATGCCGGTGCAGAAAGCGTGACCAACTACTGCTCGGACCATACCCGCACCGTGCCGGTGGGCGGACGCTTCAGCGACCGTCAGCGTGACGTGTACAGCATCGTGCTGGCCTGCCATGACAAGGCATTGGAGCTGGCACGGCCGGGCATCACCTACAAATCCGTACATCTGGAAGTCTGCAAGGTGCTGGCGCAAGGGCTGAAAGACCTGGGACTGATGAAAGGCCAGGTAGAAGATGCCGTAGCCGCCGGAGCCCATGCACTGTTCCTCCCCCACGGGCTGGGACACATGATGGGACTGGACGTACACGACATGGAAGACTTGGGGCAAATCTATGTGGGCTATGACGAGGAGGTGCGCCCCTCCGACCAGTTCGGGCTGGCCTCGCTGCGCATGGGCCGCCGCCTGGAAGCAGGCTTCGTCATCACTGACGAGCCGGGCTGCTACTTCATTCCGGCCCTGATAGACAAATGGAGGGCCGAGCATGTGCACGACGATTTCCTCCGGTTCGATGCCATCGAGCAGTTCAAGGACTTCGGCGGCATCCGCCTGGAAGACGACATCCTGATTACCGCCGACGGCTCACGCTTCACGGGAGAGAAACACATCCCCATCACGATAGCGGAAGTAGAGGAGTTCATGAACAGCTGACCGGACAGAGAACGGGACAGCCCCTAATGACAACGCATCAAACACTAACCACATAACCTGATTTTATCATGAAAAAAATGATTGCACTGATGGCAGCAGGATTGTGCTTCTGCCATGCCACCGCCCAAACCACCCAAGAAGGACAGAAGGAAGAAGAAGGCTTCGTCTTTACCACCGTAAAGGAAAACCCGATTACCTCCATCAAGAACCAGAACCGTGCCGGCACTTGCTGGTGCTACTCCAGCATGGCGTTCCTCGAAGCCGAACTGCTGCGTATGGGCAAAGGCGAATACGATTTCTCGGAAATGTATATCGTTCACCAGACTTATCTGGACCGTGCCGACGCGGCTGTACGCACACACGGTGACGTATCCTTCTCACAAGGAGGTTCGTTCTACGACGTGATGTATGGCATGAAGACGTTCGGCTTAGTGCCGGAAGCTGAGATGCAGCCGGGCGTCATGTACGGTGACACCTTGAGCAACCACACCGAGCTGACCGCCGTCTCGGATGCCGTCGTTGCCGCCATAGCCAAGGGCAAACTGCGCAAACTGCAGACCGACAAGGACCGCCAGCCGCTGTGGAAGAAAGCCATCGAGGCCATCCACGACATCTATCTGGGCAAATGTCCCGAAAAGTTCACCTACAAAGGCAAGGAATACACGCCGCAGTCGTTCTACGCCTCTACGGGTCTGAATCCGGACGACTATATCTCGCTGACTTCTTTCACGCATCACCCGTTCTACGAACCGTTCGTGATAGAAATCCAGGACAACTGGCGCTGGGCCAAATCCTACAACCTGCCGATAGACGAGCTGATGGAAGTGTTTGACAACGCCATCAACAAGGGCTACACCATTGCCTGGGGATCTGACGTGAGCGAGCAAGGGTTCACCCGCGACGGTATCGCAGTACTGCCGGACGATGAGAAGGTGCAGGAGCTGAGCGGTTCGGACATGGCCCACTGGCTGAAGATGAAGCCCGAAGAGAAGAAGCTCAACACCAAGCCCCAACCGCAGAAATGGTGTACGCAGGAAGAACGCCAGGAAGCCTATGACAACTGGGAAACCACTGACGACCACGGTATGCTGATTTACGGCATCGCCAAAGATCAGGAAGGCAACGAATATTATATGGTGAAAAACTCCTGGGGCAAGGCCGGCAAATACGATGGCATCTGGTATGCCTCCAAAGCCTTCGCCCGCTACAAGACCATCAACATTCTGGTCAACAAGAAGGCCCTGCCGGCAACCATCGCCAAGAAGCTGGGCATCTAAGCCAAGCTGTTCTCCTAAAAAAACGCCAAATCCACAAAATATATGTGGATTTGGCGTTTTTTTCTTTCTTTTTCTCTAACTTTACGGATTGAATGGACCGACATACGGCATACGGACCTTTGGCACGGCCGTCGGTGCAGGCTGCCCTCCTATGGACAGACAGCCCCCTGAGTTATGACAAGAAAGAAAAAACAGATATAAATGAATTACAAATGGAACTATCAACCTCCTACACAAGAACAGCGAGAAGCAGCTAAGTCACTGTCGAAAGAGATAGGCATCAACCCTATCCTCTGCCGCCTGCTGCAGGAAAGAGGCATACAGACGGCCGACGAAGCCAAGCATTTTTTCCGTCCCCAGCTGAACGAACTCCACAACCCGTTCCTCATGAAAGACATGGAAGCGGCGGTGGAACGGCTCAACCAGGCGATGGGACGGAAAGAACGTATCTTGATTTATGGAGACTATGATGTGGACGGGACGACAGCCGTCGCATTGGTTTACAAATTCCTTCAGCAGTTCTATTCGAACATCGACTACTACATCCCCGACCGGTACAACGAGGGATACGGCGTGTCGAAGAAGGGAGTGGATTACGCCTGCGCCACCGGTGTGACCCTGGTCATTGTGCTCGACTGCGGCATCAAGGCGGTGGAGGAAATCGCCTACGCCCAAGAAAAAGGCATCGATTTCATCATCTGTGATCACCATGTCCCCGATGAGGTGCTGCCCCCGGCCATTGCTATCCTGAACCCGAAAAGGGCCGACTCTACCTATCCCTACGAACACCTGTCCGGCTGTGGCGTGGGGTTCAAGTTCATGCAGGCATTTGCCATGAACAACGGTATCGAGTTCCACCAGCTGACCCCGCTGCTCGACCTCGTTGCCGTGAGCATCGCGTCGGACATCGTACCGGTGATGGGCGAAAACCGCATTCTGGCCTATCACGGACTGCGGCAGCTGAACTCGAACCCCAGCATCGGGCTGAAAGCCATCATTGATGTCTGCGGACTGACCGACCGTGAGATGACCATGAGTGACATTGTGTTCAAAATCGGGCCGCGCATCAATGCGTCCGGACGTATCCAGAACGGGAAAGAGGCCGTTGACCTCCTCATCGAGAAAGACTTCCAGTCGGCACTGGCCAAAAGCAACCGCATCAACTGCTACAACGAGACCCGCAAGGACCTGGACAAGAACATGACGGAAGAGGCCAACACCATTGTGGACCGGCTGGACCATCTGTCGGAACGGCGTTCCATCGTCATCTACAACGAGGCCTGGCACAAAGGGGTCATCGGCATCGTTGCCTCCCGACTGACGGAAATCTATTACCGCCCTGCCGTGGTGCTGACCCGTACGGACAACCTGGCCACCGGCTCGGCACGTTCGGTATCGGGATTTGACGTGTACAAGGCCATCGAGCACTGCCGTGACCTGCTGGAGAACTTCGGCGGACACACCTACGCTGCCGGACTCTCGATGCGGATAGAAAACGTACCCGCATTCACACGCCGGTTTGAACAGTACGTCACCGAGCACATCCTGCCGGAACAGACCAGTGCCACCATCGACATCGACGCCCAACTGGACTTCAGAGACATCACCCCGAAGTTCTTCTTCGACCTGAAGAAGTTCAACCCCTTCGGTCCGGACAACCACAAGCCGGTGTTCTGCACACTCAATGTCTACGACTACGGCACCAGCAAGGTAGTGGGGCGTGACCAAGAACACATCAAGCTGGAACTGGTGGACAACAAGTCGAACAACGTGATGAACGGCATCGCGTTCGGACAGAGCTCGCAAGCCCGCTACATCAAGACCAAACAGTCGTTCAACATCTGCTATACCATCGAGGAGAACACCCACAAACGGGGCGAGATACAGTTGCAGATAGAAGACATCAAACCCAGCCGGATGTGAAGGCGGCCAAAACCGGGAGGCAGTGACGGACTATCGCAGCATATTGAAACAATACTGGGGATATGACCACTTCAGGGGCATTCAGGAAGACATCATCCGCAGTGTGGGAGAAGGGCATGACACCCTGGGACTGATGCCTACCGGAGGGGGCAAGTCCATCACCTTCCAGGTGCCTGCCCTCTCCAAGCCTGGATTATGCCTGGTCATCACGCCACTGATAGCCTTGATGAAAGACCAGGTGAACAACCTGCGCGGACGGGGCATCAAGGCAGCTGCCGTCTACTCGGGCATGACGCGCGAAGAAATTGTCGTCGCCCTTGAAAACTGTATCTTCGGCGACTACAAGTTCCTCTACATCTCACCCGAACGTCTGGACACGGACATCTTCCGCATCAAGCTGCGCAGCATGCACGTCAACCTGATTACGGTAGACGAGTCGCACTGCATCTCGCAGTGGGGCTATGATTTCCGCCCGGCCTACCTCACGATTGCGCAGGTCAGGGAGTTGTTGCCCGGCGTACCGGTACTTGCCTTGACTGCCACCGCCACGCCGCAAGTCGTGAAGGACATCCAGCAACGGCTGGGATTTCAGACGGAGAATGTCTTCCGGATGAGCTTCGAACGACAGAACCTGGCCTACATTGTCAGGCGGACAGAAAGCAAGACAGACGAACTGCTGCACATCCTGAACCGGACGGAAGGGGCAGCGGTGGTGTACACCCGCAACCGGAAGCGGACCAAAGAAACGGCCCAACTGCTGGAGGCATCCGGCATCAGTGCCACCTTTTACCACGCCGGACTGACCAACGCCGTGAAGGACGAACGCCAGAAAGCCTGGATTGACGGGAAAATACGGGTTATGGTGGCGACCAACGCCTTCGGGATGGGCATTGACAAGCCCGATGTACGCCTGGTCGTACACCTGGATCTGCCCGATTCGCCCGAAGCCTATTTTCAGGAAGCCGGACGTGCGGGACGCGACGGCAACAAGGCCTACGCCGTATTGCTCTATGCCCGTAGCGACAAGACACTGCTGACCAAACGGATTGCCGACACCTTTCCGGACAAGGACTATATCCGCAAAGTCTATGAAGACATCCAGTATTACTACCAGATGGCCATGGGGGACGGACGCGGCTGCACGTTCGCGTTCAACCTGGACGAGTTCTGCCACAATTTCAAGCACTTTCCCGTGCAGGCCGACAGTGCCTTGAAAATCCTGACCCGCGCCGGATATCTGGAATACACCAACGAACAGGACAACGCTTCGCGCCTGATGTTCACGCTGCGCAAAGACGAGCTGTACCGTATCCATGAAAACAGTGAGGATACGGAAAAGTTGCTGCAATGCATCCTCCGTTCCTATACGGGACTGTTTTCCGATTATGCCTATATCAACGAGGAGACGCTGGCCCTGCGTACCGGCCTTACCCGCCAACAAGTCTACGACACCCTGTTGCTGCTGACCCGCCGGCACATCGTCCACTATATCCCGGGGAAGAAGACGCCCTACATTATATATACACGCGAACGGCAGGAGGCCCGCCGCATCCTCCTCAGCAAAGATGTCTACGAAGACCGCAAGGAAAACTTTACGGCACGCATCCAGGCCATGATTGCCTATGCCGACTCCGAAGACAAATGCCGTAGCCGTATGCTGCTGCACTACTTCGGAGAGCAACACAGTCACAACTGCGGCGTGTGCGACGTGTGCCTGCAACGGCATTCATCGGGCCTGCGGCAAAGCGAATTTGATGACATCGCCACCGAGATACGCCGGCAACTGGCATCGGGTCCCCTGTTTCCCGATGAGCTGAGGCGCCGCATTGACGCCCCCTCCGACCGGTTCAGACAGGTACTTGCCTTCCTGCTGGAGCAAGAGCTCATCCGCAGGGAAGACAGCCGGATTATGCTGAACGCATGAAGCCTCTCTGCCGAAACAGCTGCACGACGAATTATTTCCTGTCAAATCTGCCGATTCTACGAAAGATTCCTTATTTTTGCATCACTCATATTCTAATACTAACCGCACATGAAAAAAAGGTTCTATCAAAAACTGTCCTTTGCTTGTATTCTTGCAGGCAGTCTGTTGTTTGCCGCTTGCTCCGGCTCCGTACAAACAGAAAAAATCTCACTGCTCCCTCTCCCTAACCAGGTGACGGAAACCGGCGGTACATTTGTTTTGAAAAACAATGCCGTCATCGGCTATACCCATCCCGAACTGCTGCCGGCCGCTTCCTACCTGTCCGAACTGTTGTCTACCGCCACCGGCTATCAATTATCCTTCAAAGAAGGAGCGGGCGACATTGTGCTCTCCTTGACTCCTGACGGAAAAGAAGGCAGTTATGCCCTGAAAGCTACCCCGCAGCAAGTCAGCATCACCGGAAACGGATATGGAGGCGTCATCTCGGGCATCGCCACCCTGCGCCAACTGCTCCCGGCCGCCATCGAGTCGAAAAGCGTTGCCAAAGGCACCCCATGGGCCATCCCTGCCGTGACCATCGCCGACAGTCCCCGCTACGAATGGAGAGGACTGATGCTGGACGTGTCCCGCCACTTTTACAACACAGCAGAAATCAAAGAATTGCTGGACCTGATGTCCCTCTACAAGATGAACAAGTTCCACTGGCATCTCACCGACGACCAGGGCTGGCGCATCGAAATCAAACAGTATCCCTTGCTGACCCAGAAAGGTGCCTGGCGCACCTTCAACAGCCACGACCGTGACTGCATCCACCTGGCCCAGAAAGAGGACAATCCGGACTACGAAATCCCGACGGACAAACTGCACATCGAGAACGGAGATACCCTTTACGGTGGCTTCTATACGCAGGACGACATCCGCGACATCATACAGTATGCCAGCATCCGGGGCATCGACATCGTCCCCGAAGTGGATATGCCGGGCCACATGCTGGCGGCTGTGAGCAACTATAAGGGCTTGGCCTGTACAGACAATACCGGCTGGGGGACGACCTTCTCTTCTCCCGTCTGCCCGGGCAAGGACAACGCCATCGAGTTCTGCAAGAATGTCTACAAGGAAATCTTCCAGCTGTTCCCCTACAAATACGTGCACATCGGCGGGGATGAGGTAGAGAAAACCAACTGGAAGAAATGCCCCGACTGCCAACGACGCATGCGCACCAAAGGACTGAAGACAGAAGAAGCCCTTCAGGCTTGGTTCACCCATCAGATGGAAGAGTTCTTCAATGCCAACGGCAAAGAGATGATTGGCTGGGATGAAATCATCGAAGGCGGCCTGTCGGAAACCTCAACCGTCATGTGGTGGCGAAGCTGGTCGAAGAACGCTTCACGCGAGGCAACCGCCCACGGCAACAAGGTCATCTATACGCCCAACTCGCCCTTCTACTTAGACTACCAGCAGGACAAGAAGAGTGTCATCAACATCTACAACTACGTGCCCGAACTGGAAGGCATGACTGAACAACAGAATGCCCTCATCATGGGAGTGCAAGGCAACATCTGGTGTGAATGGATTCCGTCACGCGAACGGATGCTGTACATGACGGCACCGCGTATGCTGGCCATCGCCGAACTGGGCTGGAGCAACCCCGAACAGAAGGATTGGGAAGCGTTCCAGACACGTATGGCCGACCAGTTCAGACGACTCAACATCATGGACATCACCTACCGCATTCCGGATCTGGAAGGATTCAACGAAACGAATGCCTTTATTGACGAAGGCACGGTGAACGTGACCTGCATTGACCCGTCAGCAGACATCCGTTACACCACCGACGGCAGTCTGCCCACCCTCAACTCCACCAAATACGAAGGTCCCATCCAGGTGACAGAAACCACCGAGTTTACCTTCCGCACTTTCCGCCCGAACGGAAAGAAAGGGGATATCGTCAAGACGCGCTTCATCAAGAGCGAATATGCGCCGGCCACCCAGACGGCTCCCAGCACACCGGGTCTGAACGCCGCATGGCACAACTTCAGAGGCAACAAATGCGCCGACATTGCCACTGCTCCCCTCAAAGGCAACTATCGGGTGGAAGATGCCGTCATCCCGAAAGAAGCCCAAGGCAACATCGGCCTGATTATCACCGGTTATATCAACGTTCCGGAAGACGACATTTACTCGTTTGCACTCCTGTCGGACGATGGCAGCACGCTGTCCATCGACAAGGAACTGGTGATTGACAATGACGGACCTCACGCCCCGAAAGAAATGACCGGACAGAAGGCCTTGCGCAAAGGCTATCACTCCATTGAGCTGCGCTACTTTGACAGCAACGGTGGTACCCTGCAACTGAAAGTGGCCGACAGCAAAGGCCAGCACCTTGACCCGACTCATTTGTATATGCACTGATGACTCCCGGCAGGTCTTCCCTCCCGACATAAGTACGGCTGCCCACCGGAATCCTCTTTGGTTCCGGCGGGCAGCCGTTTTTTTCAGGGTCTGCTTGTCGGCAAAGCCGTCAGTCTTTCTCCACGATTTTCGTCAGCAGCTTCTTGCTGCGGAGCTTGCCCTTGGTCGTATAGACCTCACGCTTCACCAGCCCTATGTCTTCCGCATACCACTCGGTGACACGGAAGGTCTCTTTCTTCAACATCTGTTTGGTCTGCTGCAGATAGGTAATCTTGATGCAATCAAATTTCCCTGCCGTCGTGCTCACTTTCTCAGGAGCCAGATAAGACCCACCCGACAGAATCACCTCTTTTTTCAGCATTCCGCTGACGTTATACGAGAAAGTACGGTCGGGCAAGGCTTCTCCACCTGATGCCTTTTCATTCAATGTCAATGAATTGTCACCATTGAACTTGGCATCCAGCAACATGGCGTTCTTAATATCCTCCGAGTACCGGGCCGGATCAGAATCAGAAGCTATATACGGTCCGTACATCAAATCCTCTACACAGACCGTATTGGTTCCATCATAAATCCAATTAAACTTGGTATAGCTGGTATTGTTCTTCATCTTAGTCGTGACAATCTTGTCGTAATACTCGGCACTCCCCGTAAAACCTCCCTTGTTCACAGCGTTCGCCACCGTCATCGTTTCCGATGAGGTGCTCTGCCCGACATCATCATAATTCACATAATGCAATTCCGTCCCGTTTGTCGTGCAGAAATACTGCGCATGAGCAACAGGGCATACCAGCAAGGCCAGTACCAACATTCCTAACTTTTTCATAATCGGCAAATCTTTAATTCATGAAGTACAAACTTAGTGATTTTCTCTTTATATTTGCTTCTCTAAATTATTAAACAATCTTATCATGGGCTTTTTATCATCCTTATTAGGAAAAAACGAACAGAAAAACGATAGACAACAGCAACAGGAGCAACGAAATTTTGACATCTTGAAATACGATGGCATCCGTGCCCGCAACATCGGTCAGTTGCCTTACGCCATCCGATGCTTCGAAGAGGCGCTTGCCTTGAACGGCAGCGATGTAGAGACGGTACTTTGCCTGGCCAAGTCTTACTTGCAGCTGCAACGGCTGACGGACGCACGCACCTTATTGGAGCAATTTGTCGAACGGGAAACAGGCCAACCCCAAATATGGCTCACGCTGGCCCATCTCTGTTTCCTGCAAGAAGACTATACCGGCATGGGAAAGGCTGCCGGGCAGGCCATTGCCTTGGACGAACGGAACCCACTGGCCCACTACCTGGCCGGCAAGGCTGCTTACGGCGAACAGAACTTCCTGCAGGCCATTGTCCTGCTGACCCAAGCCCTGTCCTATGATGAAACCTTGGCCGACGCTTACCTGCTGCGTGCCGAAGTGTTGTGGCACATGGGACAGGCCAAAGACGCACTGGAAGACGTAGAAAAAGTTTTGTCGGCAGCCGAGCCCAGCGAAGAGGCCCTGCTGCTGAAAAGTGAGATACTGGCCACCACCGGCGACACCGATGCGGCGGCCACTTGCCTGGACGCGGTCTTGGAGATGAATCCGTTCAATGAAAAGGCCTACCGCCTCAAGGGAAATCTGCTGCTCCTCACCCGGCAGACCGAGGACGCGCTCCGCCTGTACGATGAAGCCATTGACCTGATGCCCGAAAACTCCCTGCTGTATGCCGAACGGGGACGCGCCCGCCTACAGGCCGGTGATAAAGAAGGCTCGATAGCAGACATCAAAAAAGCCATCGAACTGAATCCGGCCTGCGAGCAACGCATCTCCGGGACGTTCGACAACCACTGACAAACAGCAGTCCGGCAGCCGCCCGGTTGTCTATGAACACAACCAGACCGCTGCCGGACTGTCTTTACGCTGTCTGTCCTATCAGAGGCTGTCGCCAAAATCTTCGCGGAACTTGCAGACCAAGTCTTCTTGCCAATGGCCGATTTCCTTCATGCGGCCGAAGAAGAAACGGAGCACCTTGGGTTCTTCCACCCACTGCAGACCGCCAATCAGCTCGCGGTTGTCCCACATCCATTTCACACGGTCGGCACAATACTTCACCTGGCTCAACGTGAAGACGCGGCGCGGCAAGGCCAGACGCAGCAACTCCAGTTCGGCATAACGTTCGGTGCCATCCGGTTCGCGCTGCTCACTCACTGTACCACGTTCCATACCGCGGATACCGCCGGCAATGTAAAGGGCCGCTCCCACCGCAGCTGCGGGATACTGGTTGTGCGGCAGGTTCGGAACAATTTCCGAGCAGTTCAGATGCGCACCCAGGCCGCCGGCCGGCTTGATCATCGGCACACCGTAATCATCCAGCTCTTTCACTAAGTAAGCGATGAACTCCGGGCCGTGGCTGATATAATCCATATCCAGGCTTTCATACAGACCTTCGGTAATGCTCTCGATGGTGCGCACATCGATACCGCCATAGGTCAGGAAGCCCTCGTACAGCGGAATGTACTCCATCATGCTCTTGATGAGGGCCCCGTTATGACTGGTGATACCACCGCCACGGGCAAATCCCAGCTTACGGGCCGAGAAATAGATGATGTCCATCTTGTCGGCCAACAAATGATAAATCTGTTTGGTCGTCATATACTTGCACTGCGCCTCACGGGTCTTCATGAAATACACGTTGTCCTGCAACAAAGAAGCGTCCAGCACGCTCAATACACCATAGTTATGGCAGATGTCGGCTACCGCCAACATATTCTCCAATGAAACCGGCTGACCGCCAATCAGGTTGGTACCCGACTCCACACGGACAAACGCCACATTCTCCGGTCCGTAGGCCTCGATGGTCTTCTTGAGCTCTTCCAGGTCGAAATCTCCTTTAAACGGGTCATCGCTTTGCGGCAACAGACCTTTCTTGGCCACCAGCTCCAGCACCTCACCTCCACAACGGGTAATGTGGGCTTTGGTCGTTGTGAAATGGAAGTTCATGATAGCCACCTTGCCGGGCTTGACAAACGCTTCTGCCAGGATGTTCTCGCAGGCACGTCCCTGATGGGCGGGCAACAGATAGTCTGTACCGAAGACTTCCTTCACTGCTGCCTTGTAGCGGTTGAACGTCTCACTGCCGGCATACGAATCGTCGGCGATGTGCATGGCCGCCGTCTGCTTGTCCGACATGGCATTGACACCACTGTCCGTCAGCATATCCATATAGATATCCTTGTTCTGCAACAGGAAGGTATTGTTTCCGGCTTCTTGAATACATTTCAAGCGTTGTTCTACGGGCAACAGGGTTAATTTTTGTACTACACGCACTTTGTGCATTTCCAGAGGTACCTGGTTCTCGGATTGATAAAATTTTACTGCCATAAGTTGGAGTTGTTTTTTATAGTTTTGATTTAATATGATTCTCTTACAAGCGGTGCGCCAAAGGTAGGAAGAAGCCTCTTCCCAGCTACGAACAAGATTACTGATAAAAAGACCTTAATTCCTGTTTTTTCAACAATCTACCAATATTATTGACCATAATTACCGAATATCTACCATATTTATTATCTTTGCCCCCATAGAAGAACCGTTTCCAACCGCAATGCCGTATGAAAGTCATCCAAGACATCAGCGAATACAACAGCTATTTCCATCAGGCAACGGTCCACCCTTACGTGGCGGTGGGCGACCTGTCCAGAGCCGACCTGACACTTTACGAGCCCATGGACTTCGACATGTATTGCATCGTGCTCATGGACAACGACTTCGGCGAGCTGGTACGCAACGGGAAGTGTGTCCGCTACCGGGCAGGCACCATCTTCTCGCTCCGGCCGGGACAAGTGGTCTCCATGCACCTGGACTATACCCGCAAACCGCGCGGATGGATGCTGGCCTTCCGCCCCGAACTGCTGGCCAACTCAGGATTGGGACGCGACTTCTATATGTTCGACTTCTTCCAGCACGACGTGTACGAGGCACTTGAGCTGTCCGAAACCGAACGGGGCATCATCCTGAACAGTTTCGCCAACCTCTATGCCGAGCTGCACTCCGACACCGACTACCTGACCAACCACATGCTCCGCCTCTGCATCGGACACCTGCTGAGCTATTGCAAACGGTTCTTCGAACGCCAGTTTGCCCTTCGGGTATCGGCCGACAACGGTCTGAAAGGGAAACTGGACCTCTTGATAGACAACTACCTGTCGAGCGGCCTGCCGGCACAAGAAGGGCAGCCCACCGTGAGCTGGTGCGCCGGCCAGTTCAATCTGTCGGCCAACTATTTCGGTGATTTGGTGAAACGCGAACTGCACACCACCGCCCAAGAATACATACAGAACAAAGTGATACAAGCCGCCAAGCACCTGCTGGAGGAAACCTCGATGAGCGTAAACGAAATAGCAGAAGAACTGGGATTTGCCTATCCCAACCATTTCACACGGATGTTCCGGAACAAGACAGGCATTTCCCCCTTGAAATACCGCAAAGGCACCGACCCGCAAGAAGCGGCCCGAAAGAAGGACACACCCGGAAACAACCGTCCGCATCCGCCCGTCCGCCGGTAGCCGACACTGCTCCGACCATGCGTTTTTTTTCGTGTGCGCACAAAAAAAATCGTAGAATCCGCTTGCATTTATAGGAAAAGTATTACTTTTGCAACGTTAACACTAACAAATTAGTAACAAATGAAGACTTTTGCGACATATTCATTCTTTTACTTTTTCTACTTTTACTTTAGCAATGAAGTGAAGCGGGAGTTAGTGTATGTATGCCAACAAAGATAAATGATAATAGATAATTCTAAATCCCGCTTCTGAAAGGAAGACGGGATTTTTTTTTAAGTGTAACAACCAGCATGAAGAAGATAGCAATACAAGGAGTGCCCGGGTCATATCATGACATTGCCGCCCACAAATACTTCAAAGACGAAGAAATAGAGCTGATTTGCTGCAACACGTTCGAGGATGTCTTCGAACATATACGGAAAGACAGCAATGTCATCGGGGTGGTGGCCATCGAGAACACCATCGCCGGCAGTCTGCTCCACAACTACGAGCTGCTACGGGAAAGCGGCGCCACCATCATCGGCGAACACAAGCTGCGCATCAGCCATAGCATCATGTGCCTGCCCGATGAGGACTGGAAAGATCTGACCGAGGTCAACTCGCATCCCGTGGCGTTGGCCCAATGCCGTGAGTTCCTCCAGCGGCACCCGTCACTCAAGGTAGTGGAAACAGAAGACACGGCCGGGAGCGCGAAAGACATCCATGAACACGGCTTGCGGGGACATGCCGCCATCTGCTCGAAATACGCAGCCGGCCTGTATGACATGAAGATACTGGAAGAGGGTATCGAAACGAACAAGCACAACTTCACCCGTTTTCTCGTGGTGTGTGACCCGTGGATAGCCGACGACCTGAAAGAACGCAGCAAGGTGAACAAGGCCAACATCGTGTTCTGCACGCCGCACAGCCAGGGAAGCCTGTCGCGGGTATTGTCCATCTTCACGTTCTACAACATCAACCTCACCAAGATACAGTCATTGCCCATCATCGGACGGGAATGGGAATACATGTTTTACGTGGACGTGATGTTCGACGATTATCTGAGATACAAACAATCCATCAACGCGGTCATGCCTTTGACCAAATCACTTAAAATATTAGGAGAATATGCAGAAGGAGAATCAACCATATAAGATACAACCGGCCGACAGACTGGCCGAAGTGAGCGAATACTATTTCAGCCGGAAGCTGAAGGAGGTGGCACGGATGAATGCCGAAGGCAAAAATGTCATCAGCCTCGGCATCGGCAGCCCGGACATGCCTCCCTCGAAAGAGACCATTGAGGTATTGTGCGAGAATGCCCGCCGCGATGATGTACACGGCTACCAGCCCACCGTAGGCATCCCCGAGCTCCGGCAGGCCATGGCCGACTTCTACCGGCGTTGGTATCACGTAGAGCTGGACCCGGCCACCGAAATCCAGCCGCTCATCGGCTCGAAAGAGGGTATCCTGCACGTTACATTGGCTTTCGTCAATCCGGGCGACCAGGTGCTGGTGCCCAACCCTGGCTATCCTACCTATACCTCGCTCAACAAGATTCTGGGAAGCGACATCGTGAACTACCGCCTTTGTGAAGAAAACCGCTGGCAACCCGACTTCGACGAGCTGGAACGCATGGACCTGAGCCGCGTGAAACTGATGTGGACCAACTATCCCAACATGCCGACCGGCGCCAATGCCACCCTCGAACTGTACCAAAGGCTGGTGGACTTTGCCCGCCGCAAGAACATCGTCATCGTCAATGACAACCCGTACAGCTTCATCCTGAACCGGCAGCCCCTCAGCATCCTGAACATTCCGGGAGCCAAAGAATGCTGCATAGAGTTCAACTCCATGAGCAAGTCACACAATATGCCGGGATGGCGTGTAGGCATGATTGCCACCAACGCCACGTTCATCCAATGGATTCTGAAAATCAAGAGCAACATTGACTCCGGCACGTTCCGCCCCTTGCAGTTGGCGGCAGCACAGGCCTACCACAACTCTCCGGAATGGCACGAAGAGGCCAACATGCAGGTCTACAGCCGGCGGCGGCGGTTGGCGGAAGACATCATGCGCACACTGGGCTGCACCTTCGACCCCGATCAGGTGGGCATGTTCCTCTGGGGACGCATCCCCGACCACTATGCCGATGTGGAAGACCTGACCGAGCAGGTGCTCCACGAAGCCCGGGTCTTCATCACACCGGGATTCATCTTCGGCACAGGCGGCCAACGCTATATCCGCATCTCGCTGTGTGCCAAAGAGGAGAAACTGGCCGAGGCCCTGCAACGGATCAAGGCCCTCCGTTCTCCCAACCGATAGAAACGAACTCATTACTCAACTACCTATAAACTGATTCAGATATGGAACTGGATTTACAACCCATCAAACTGGAAGGAGTTCCCGAGGAACGTCCTCTCATCATCGCTGGTCCGTGCAGCGCAGAGACCGAAGAACAAGTGATGTCAACCGCCCGGCAACTGGCTGACAAAGGTATCAAGATTTTCCGTGCCGGCATCTGGAAACCGCGCACCAAACCGGGTGGCTTCGAAGGCATCGGGGTGGAAGGACTGGCCTGGCTGAAGGAGGTGAAAAAAGAAACCGGCATGTATGTCACCACCGAGGTGGCCAATGCCAAGCACGTCTACGAATGCCTCAAGGCCGGCATTGATATCCTATGGATCGGAGCCCGCACCACGGCCAACCCCTTTGCCATGCAGGAAATAGCCGATGCCCTGAAAGGGGTAGACGTGCCCGTGCTGGTCAAGAACCCTGTGAACCCCGACCTCGAACTGTGGATAGGAGCCCTGGAACGCATCAACAATGCCGGACTGAAACGGCTGGGAGCCATCCATCGCGGCTTCTCCTCGTACGACAAGAAAATCTACCGCAACCTCCCGCAATGGCACATCCCCATCGAACTCCGCCGCCGCATCCCCAACCTGCCCATCCTGTGCGACCCGAGCCACATCGGTGGCAAGCGCGAACTGGTGGCACCGCTCTGCCAGCAGGCCATGGACCTCGGCTTCGACGGACTGATTGTAGAATCGCACTGCAATCCCGACTGTGCCTGGAGTGATGCCAAACAACAGGTGACCCCCGATGTGCTGGACTATATCCTGAACCTGCTCGTCATCCGCAGCGAGCACAGCACGACCGAAAACCTCAACGAGCTGCGCCGCCAGATTGACGAATGCGACAATGAACTCATTGAAATCCTGGCCAAACGTATGCGCATCTGCCGCGAAATCGGTACGTTCAAGAAAGAACACAACATGACCGTTCTCCAGACGGGACGCTACAACGAAATCCTTGACAAGCGCGGCGCACAGGGCAGCCTGTGCGGCATGGATGCCGATTTTGTGAAAAGTGTCTTCGAGGCCATCCACGAGGAGAGCGTACGCCAGCAGATAGAAATCCTGAACAAATAAGAACCTAACGAAAAGAGGGTGTGCCCTGTCCCGGTAGCCAACCGCCGGACACACCCTTTTCTCAAAAGCCAACATTATGCGAATACTGATACTGGGAGCCGGCAAAATGGGCTCCTTTTTTACAGACGTGCTGAGTTTTGAGCACGAGGTAGCCGTGTACGATGTCAACCCGAAGCGCCTGCGTTTCATGTACAACTGCTGCCGGTTCACACAGACTGACGAGATAGCGGACTTCAAGCCGGAACTGGTCATCAATGCCGCCACCGTCAAATACACCCTCGACGCCTTCCGTCAGGTATTGCCGGTACTGCCGCCCGACTGCATCATCAGCGACATCGCATCGGTGAAGACCGGACTGAAAGAATTTTACGAACACAGCGGCTTCCGCTTCGTGTCCACCCACCCCATGTTCGGCCCTACCTTTGCCAACCTCGACAAGCTGAACACGGAAAACGCCATCATCATCAAGGAGGGCGACCACCTGGGACGCATCTTCTTCAAGGACATCTACCAACGGCTGGGGCTGAACATCTTTGAATACACGTTCGAGGAGCACGACGAGACAGTGGCCTACTCGCTGTCCATCCCCTTTGTGTCCACCTTTGTATTTGCGGCCGTCATGAAGCATCAGGACGCGCCGGGCACCACCTTCAAGCGTCACATGGCCATTGCCAAAGGCGTACTGAACGAAGACGACTACCTGCTGCAGGAGATTCTTTTCAACCCGCACACGCCGGCGCAGGTAGAAGGCATCCGCACCGAGCTCAACGAACTGCTCGACATCATCAGCCACAAGGATGCCGAAGGAATGCACGCCTATCTGTCCAAGATCCGCGAAAAGATAAAATAAAGGCAAAAAAACACTATCTTTGCCCCCGGATAAAAGTTTGGAAATAAAATGAAAGCAAAAAACCTCTTCGTGCTGCTGGCGGTCCTGCTCTGGGGAGCGGTGTCCTCCACAGCTCAGACTTATTCCCCCAAACGTGAATTTCGGGGGGCATGGATTCAGTGTGTCAACGGGCAGTTTCAGGGAATGACCCCACAGGCCATGCAGGCCAAGTTGGTGCGTCAGCTCGACAACCTGAAAGAAGCCGGCATCAATGCCATCATCTTCCAGGTACGCGCCGAGTGCGATGCGCTCTACCCTTCGTCCTACGAACCGTGGAGCCGTTTCCTGACCGGTGTGCAGGGACTGCCTCCCTCGCCATCATGGGACCCCTTGCAGTTCATGATAGACGAGTGTCACCGGCGGGGGATGGAGCTCCATGCCTGGATCAATCCCTATCGTGCGAAGACCAAAGGTACGACGGCCCTGTCGCCCATTCACCCGTACAACAAATATCCGAACCTGTTCGTGGAATACGCAGGCCAGCTGTATTTCGACCCGGGTTTCCCGGAATCGCGAAAATACATCTGCACCATAGTGCGCGACATCGTCCACCGCTACGATGTGGACGCCATCCACATGGACGACTATTTCTACCCCTACCCCACCCCTGGAGAAGCGTTTCCCGACGATGTAAGCTTTGCAGCCTACGGACGGGGATTCACCAACAAGGCCGACTGGCGGCGCGACAATGTGAACGTGCTCATCAAGGAAATCCACGAAACGGTGCGCTCCTGCAAGCCGTGGGTGAAGTTCGGCGTATCGCCGTTCGGCATCTACCGCAACCAGAAGAACGACCCCAACGGCAGCCACACCAACGGGCTGCAGAACTACGATGACCTGTATGCCGATGTGCTGCTGTGGGTGAACAACGGATGGGTGGACTACAACATCCCGCAAATCTATTGGGAAATCGGGCATCCGGCAGCCGACTATGACACCCTGATACGATGGTGGGCCCGCCATTCGGCAGCACGCCCGCTGTACATCGGACAGGATGTGAACCGCACGGTAGAGAAAGCCGACCCGAAGAATCCGAGGCAGAACCAGATGCCCGCCAAATACCGCCTGCAGCGGATGCTGCCCACCGTCATGGGAAGCTGCCAGTGGTATGCCGATGCGGTAGAGAGCAATGTGGGCAACTACCGCACGGTGCTGGTGAAAGACATCCACCGCTATCCGGCCCTGCCGCCTACTTCTCCGTTCATAGACGACAAGGCCCCCGACAAGGTCAAGAAACTGAAACCCGTCTGGACGGAAGACGGCTATGTGCTGTTCTGGACCGCTCCACGCGCCCATGACGAGATGGACGAGGCAGTACAATATGTGGTGTACCGCTTCGAACATAAGGAAAAGGTGAACCTGGACGATCCCTCGCACATCGTGGCCATCACGCGCGACCCCTTCTACCGGCTGCCCTACGAAGACGGCCGTACACGCTACCGCTATGTAGTGACGGCCCTGGATAGGCTCCACAACGAGTCGAAGGCAGTGACAAAGAAGGTAAAACTCTAAGAAACAGTATCCTGGCACAACATTTATACCTTGACCTATGGCTGAACAAGACTACATCTCCATCAAAGGGGCACGCGTGAACAACCTGAAGGGCATCGACGTGAAGATTCCCCGCAACAAGCTCATTGTCATCACCGGGCTCTCCGGATCGGGCAAGTCGTCGCTGGCCTTCGACACCCTCTATGCCGAAGGCCAGCGGCGGTATGTGGAAAGCCTTTCAGCGTATGCACGGCAGTTCCTCGGACGCATGAGCAAACCCGAGTGCGACTTCATCAAAGGCTTGCCTCCGGCCATTGCCATCGAGCAGAAAGTCATCAGCCGCAATCCGCGCTCCACCGTAGGTACCTCTACTGAAATCTACGAATACCTGCGCCTGCTGTTTGCCCGTGTGGGAAAGACCTATTCGCCCGTCAGTGGTGCGTTGGTCAAGAAAGACACGCCCGAAGACATTGTAGACTGTATGCGAAGCTATCCCAAAGGCACCCGTTTCACCGTTCTCACCCCTATCCTCCCCGGCGAAGGAAGGACCCTCGCCGAACAACTGGACATGGATCTCAAAAAAGGCTTCACCCGTCTGGAGGTGAATGGCACGATGGTCCGCATGGAGGACTATACGGCACAAGCGGACGATACCCTGTACCTGCTGATTGACCGCATGAGCTGCGATGACACCAAAGACACCGTCAGCCGACTGACGGATTCGGCCGAGACCGCCATGTCCGAGGGCGAAGGGGCCTGCCTGCTCCGGTTCTACCTCCCCGACGGGAGCACCCGCCTGCACAGCTTCAGTACCCGGTTTGAGGCCGACGGCATGACCTTTGAGGAGCCGACAGACCAGCTTTTTTCCTTCAACTCCCCCTTGGGAGCCTGTCCGGTATGCGAAGGGTTCGGCAAGATTATCGGCATCGACGAGCGTCTGGTCATCCCCAACCGTGCGCTGAGTGTCTACGACGGGGCCGTGATGTGCTGGCGTGGCGAGAAGATGAGCGAGTGGCAGACCGCCTTCCTGCGCGAAGCTCCCGCCCACGACTTCCCCATCTTCACCCCCTATTACGAACTGACACAGGCCCAGAAAGACTATCTCTGGCACGGCCCTCGCGACAAGGTCTGCATCGACTCGTTCTTCAAGATGGTGGAGGAAAACCAGTACAAGATACAGTACCGCGTGATGCTGGCCCGCTACCGGGGCAAGACGGTCTGTCCCTGTTGCCACGGCAGCCGGCTCAAAAAGGAGGCCGGCTATGTACGGGTGGCCGACCACACCCTGTTGCAGTTGGTGGAGATGCCCATCAACCGGCTGCAAGACTTCTTCTGCAACATCCGGCTCGACGAGCATGACACACGGGTGGCCCAACGACTGCTCGACGAAATCAACAGCCGCCTGCAGTTCCTGGTCGATGTGGGACTGGGATACCTCACCCTGAACCGACTGAGCAACACCCTGTCGGGAGGAGAGAGCCAGCGCATCAACCTCGCCACCTCATTGGGCAGCAGTCTGGTAGGCTCACTCTATATTCTCGATGAGCCCAGTATCGGACTGCACAGCCGGGATACCGACCGGCTGGTGAAAGTGCTGCGGCAACTGCAACAGCTGGGCAATACGGTGGTGGTGGTGGAACACGAAGAGGAAATCATCCGGGCCGCCGACTACATCATCGACATCGGCCCCGAAGCCGGACGACTGGGAGGTGAGGTGGTCTACGAGGGAGATATGCACGACCTGCGGCCCGGCAGCGACAGCCATACCGTGAGATACCTGCTGGGCGAAGAGCGCATCCCACGCCCGCGCTCGCACCGCGCCTGGAACAACGCCTTGAAAATCATTGGAGCCCGCGAAAACAACCTGAAAGGCATTGATGTCACCTTTCCGCTCAATGTCATGACGGTAGTGACCGGCGTCAGCGGTTCGGGCAAGAGCACCCTGGTGCGCGACATCTTCTACAAGGCACTGAAACGGGAGTTCAGCGAGACCTCCGACCGTCCGGGCGAGTTCGTGTCACTCGAAGGAGATTTGAAGTCCATCCGCGACATCGAGTTTGTGGACCAGAACCCTATCGGGAAATCCTCGCGCAGCAACCCCGTGACCTACGTCAAGGCGTACGATGAAATCCGCAAGCTCATGGCCGACCAGCCCCTGTCCCGACAGATGGGCTACAGTGCGGGGTATTTCTCGTTCAACACCGAGGGAGGCCGTTGCGAGGAATGCAAGGGCGAGGGGACAGTCACTGTCGAGATGCAGTTCATGGCCGACATCGTGCTCGAATGTGAGTCCTGCCACGGCAAGCGGTTCAAGAACGAAACGCTCGAAGTGCGCTATCAAGGAAAAAGCATCTACGACCTGCTGGAAATGACGGTGAACCAAGCCATCGAGTTCTTCAGCGAGCATCGCCAGACCAAGATTGTCAAGAAGCTGCTCCCGCTGCAGGAAGTGGGGCTGGGCTACATCAAGCTGGGACAGCCTTCGTCCACCCTGTCGGGCGGCGAGAACCAACGGGTGAAACTGGCCTATTTCCTCAGCCTCGAAAAAGCACAGCCCACGGTGTTCGTCTTCGACGAGCCGACCACCGGCCTGCACTTCCACGACATCCGCAAGCTGCTCGACGCTTTCGACGCACTGATCAGCCGCGGCCATACGGTCGTCATCATCGAGCACAACATGGAGGTCATCAAATGTGCCGACTATGTCATCGACCTCGGCCCAGAGGGAGGCGACAATGGCGGCTATTTAGTGGCCTGCGGTACACCGGAGGAGATAGCCCGTTGCCGTGCTTCCTATACCGGTATGTTCCTATCGAAATACCTGTAAGCATCAGCAGACAGCCATCCGGGAAAGATGATTAACCTTGCGGCTGGAAGATTATTAACCTTGCGGGCGTAAGGTTATTAACCTTCCAGCCGCAAGGTTATTAATCTTATGCCCGATGGACTAGTAGTCTGTAAAGTCTAAAAAGTGACAAAACAAGTTACTTTACCAGCAATCAAACTGGACGTTTATCTGCGGAAGGAGAATGTTGTCTAACGCGCTAAATATCAGAGTGTTAAATTTGTCTATGTCAATTATTTTTCGTACATTTATAGTTGAAAACCAAAGGGTTACACTCAACTATGTCAAGACAGAAAATCATCATAACACTCTCCCTGAAAGATCAAAAGTTCCTGGAACAATTACTTTCCAAGGGTACAGCCCCAGCTCGAACGATACGGCGCGCACAAATTCTACTCAATAGCAACAGAAAAGGCAAGAAACAATATACAACAGAAGAGTTGGCAGACTTGTTGAGCACAAAAAAGCAGACTGTCAGCCGGGTTTTGAAAGAATATGAAGTCAGTGGTATAGAATGCATATATCGCAAGAAACGTAAGACGCCTCCGGTGGAGAGCAAGATTACAGGCGAAGTGGAAGCACACGTGATA
>CAMAFR010000028.1 GCA_945833835.1 uncultured Bacteroides sp. | reverse complement strand
CGATGAGGTCAGTCAGCTTTTTATAGATACGTGCCATAATGATGAGGTTTTAATGTTTCTGGTGGCAAAGGTAAACGATTGCCCCCAATGCGGAAATACCCTCTATGTGGTATATTGGAACGGCGGTGCACCGGTAGGGATACAAAAAAGACCTCCTCGTGATGAGGAAGTCTGTCTGTGTGTTGCGGAGGCCTGACTCGAACAGACGACCTTTGGGTTATGAGCCCAACGAGCTACCAACTGCTCCACTCCGCGATGTTTGTCTTTTCAATGGTTGCGGAGGCCTGACTCGAACAGACGACCTTTGGGTTATGAGCCCAACGAGCTACCAACTGCTCCACTCCGCGATGTTTCTTTCTTGTTTGCGGGTGCAAAGGTAGGCGGTATGTCCGATATATCCAAATATATCTTCGGTTATTTACGAAATACATACGAATCTTAACGTATCTTTACTTCCTTAATGCGGTACATCGGCCCCTAAAGCCTTCTGACCGTAAAAATGCGGGAAGAAAGATTTGCGCAGAATGCAGAAAAGTAGTAATTTTGCACAGACTATTAACCAATTGTGCAACGTAGACGATGACAGTACTGAAGACAAGAGCCAAACTTGTGGATGTGGCCCGCCAGCTTTTCGCCCAGAAAGGGGTGGAGTACACCACGATGAACGACATTGCCATTGCCTCCAAAAAGGGGCGGCGCACCCTTTATACCTATTTTAAGAACAAGGAGCAGATCTATATGGCGGTGGTGGAGTCGGAAGTACAGCGGTTGTCGCAGATTCTGCAGGAGGTGGCCGACAAGCCCATCGCCCCCGATACCAAAATCATTGAGATGATTTCCACTCATTTAGAGAGCATCAAGCAGGCCGTTTACCGCAACGGGACCTTGCGTGCAGGCTTCTTCCGCGACATCTGGCGGGTGGAGGCGGTGCGCAAGGACTTCGATGAGGTAGAGGTGCGGCTGTTCCGCCGGGTGCTGATAGAAGGCAAGGAGGCCGGCATCTTCGACATTGACAATGTGGAGATCACGGCCGACATCCTGCACTATTGCATCAAGGGGATTGAGGTGCCCTATATCCGCAACCAGATAGGCGGGGATCTGGACGACGAGACCGGTTGGCGGTATGTGCTGAAGATTGTCTACGGAGCGTTGGGACACAAGAATGAATGAACCAATCTTTTAAATAACTATTTACAATGGGATTATTAACTGGAAAAACAGCGATTGTCACCGGCGCCGCCCGCGGCATCGGTAAGGCCATCGCCTTGAAATTTGCTGCCGAAGGCGCAAATATCGCATTTACGGATTTGGTGATTGACGAAAACGGTCAGAACACGGAGAAAGAAATCGAAGCCTTGGGCGTGAAGGTGAAAGGCTATGCCTCCAACGCCGCCAGCTTTGAAGATACGGCGAAGGTCGTGGAGCAGATTCATGCCGACTTCGGCTCGGTCGACATCTTGGTCAACAATGCCGGCATCACGAAAGACGGATTGATGATGCGTATGAGCGAGGCACAGTGGGATGCCGTGATTGCCGTCAACTTGAAGTCGGCGTTCAACTTCATCCATGCCTGCACCCCCATCATGATGCGTCAGAAACACGGCAGCATCATCAACATGGCTTCGGTGGTAGGTGTTCATGGCAATGCCGGCCAGTGCAACTATTCGGCCTCGAAAGCCGGTATGATTGCCTTGGCCAAGTCTATCGCACAGGAATTGGGCTCACGCGGCATCCGTGCCAATGCCATTGCCCCGGGTTTCATCATTACCGACATGACTGCCAAACTGTCGGACGAGGTGAAGGCGGAATGGTGCAAGAAGATTCCTTTGCGCCGTGGAGGCACTCCCGAGGATGTGGCCAACATCGCTACCTTCCTTGCTTCTGACATGTCTTCTTACGTGTCGGGCCAGGTGATTCAGGTAGACGGCGGCATGAACATGTAATCAGGTTCTGCACGGGATGGATGTTGTTTACGAAGACAACCATATCATTATCGTGAACAAGCGTGCCTCCGAGATTGTCCAGGGCGACAAGACCGGCGACACGCCGCTTTCGGAGACGGTCAAGCTGTACCTGAAGGAGAAATACCACAAGCCGGGCAACGTGTTTCTCGGTGTCACCCACCGCCTGGACCGCCCCGTGAGCGGACTGGTGGTCTTTGCCAAGACCAGCAAGGCGCTGGCCCGGCTCAACGAGCAGTTCCGCAAGGGCGAGGTGCACAAGACCTATTGGGCCATTGTGAAGAACCGCCCGCCGCACGACGAGGGCGAGCTGGTGGGCTGGCTGGTGAAGAACGAGCGGCAGAACAAGAGCTATGCGTATGACCGTGAGGTGCCGGGTGCCAAGAAGGCGGTGCTGCGCTACCGGCTGATAGCCGCTTCGCAGCAGTATTTCCTGCTGGAAGTGCGGCTCCTGACGGGGCGCCATCATCAAATCAGGTGCCAGTTGGCCCACATGGGATGCCCCATCAAGGGAGATCTGAAGTACGGGGCCGCCCGTTCCAACCCCGACGGCAGCATCTGCCTGCACTCGCGCAGCGTGTGCCTGGTGCATCCGGTCTCGAAAGAGACGATAGAGGTGGTGGCACCGGTGCCCGACGGTGTGCTTTGGAACAGTTTCCGGGGAATATAAAAAAAGGAGGACGCTTCGCAGCGGCCTCCTTTTTTTACAGTCAATTCTTGTGTTAAGTCTTTGTTTAGCTTGACGTTTTTGCTATGTAGTTATTCGCTTTGGTGACTTCGTCTGGTAATGCTATAACAAATAGTGTGCCAGTAATGTTCATGGCAGTCCTCAAATTTTGCGGCCTGACGCCGAACGGGATTTCTTCCGGAAGCGGAAATAATACATCAGTCCGGCACTGGTCAGCCCGAAGGGATAGGACATCCAGATGCCGAAAAGGCCGCCGTGGAGCACAAAGCCGAACACGTAGCTCAACGGCAGCGAGATGACGAAATAGGCAATGAAGGCGAAGACCAGCATGGGCCGCACGTCGGCAATGCCGCGCAGGGCATTGGCATAGTTGATTTGCAGCCCGTCCCCAAACTGGTACAAGAGGAACGGGAAGATGACCTGCGCTACCATGCCGCTCACCGTGGCATCGGCCGTGAACCATCCGCCGATGTCGTGGCGCAGCAGGAAGATGGGCAGGCAGCTGCAGGCGGCAATGAGCAGGATGAGGTGGAACCCTTGGTTGGCGGTCCGCCGCACGTTGTTCCAATCGTGTTGTCCGCAGAAGTGGCTGATGCGTACCGAGACGGCGGCCCCCATGCCGTAATACATCATGAAGCAGACTTGCGAGACGGCAATCATGATTTGATACGTGGCCAGCTCGGTGCTGCCCAGCCACCCTACCATGATGGCGCTGAGGCTGAACGAGGCCGTCTCCATGCCCATTTGTCCGGCGATGGGCCACCCCAGCCGGTTGAGCTCCCCGAAGTCGGCGCGGTTCACTTGGCCGGTCCGGAACCCCTCCCGGTAGAGGGCATAGCGGCGGGTGCCGAAGAACAGTCCTGCATAGACCGTCGCCATCAGGATGCGGGAGACAAGGGTGGCGAGGCCGGCTCCTGTCAGTCCCAGTTCGGGCAGCCCCAGATAACCGTAGATGAGCAGGAAATTGCCCACGATGTTGGTGAGGTTGCCGCCCAGCAGAATCCACATGGACATTTTGGTATCCGTAATGCTGTCAGCAAACTGCTTGAAGCCGTTGAACCACATGACGAACGGCAGCGAGGCCAGCAGGCACAGGAAATAGGGCCGCATGGCAGGGAGCAGCTCTTCGGGTTGTCCCATCCGGTCGATGTTCAGGTAGACCCCTGCCATGATGCCGCTCACCACCAGGGCCAGCAAGGTGTTGGCGGCCAGGCTGTTCTTGAGGATGCGTCCCACCTCGCTTTTCTTCCCTTGTCCGAACAGGCGCCCGGCGCAGGGGGTCAGTCCGTAGGCGAATCCGGTACTGAAAATCAGCGCCAGGTTGAAGAGGTTGTTCACAAAGCCGGCGGCGGCCAGTTCGCCGGTGCTGTGGCGGCCTATCATCAGGGTGTCGGCGAAGCCCAGGATGATGATGCCGATTTGTCCGATGACGATGGGCAGTCCCAACGTGAGAAGCGCGCGGTAATGGGAGGTGGGCATGGCGGGAAGACGGGTGTTGGTGATGACTTGGGGCGGAGGGCTATTGTTCCTCCTTGTTCTTATAATAGAGAATGCTGCAGTTTTCGGGCACCAGGAGCCGTTCGGCGGTCTCTTGCAGTTGCCGGGCACTGATGGAGTGGTAGTGCGCCACTTCGTCGTTGATGCGCTCGGCGTCTCCCAGCAGTTCGAAGAGGGCCAGGTTGACCGCCACATTCAGGTAGTTCAGGTGGTTGAAGATCTGTTCGGCCTCGAAACGGTTCTTGACCTTTTCCAGCTCCTCGGGAGCTACGGGGCAGTGCTTCAGCTTGTCCAGTTCCGCCCACACGGCGGCCTCGCCCCTTTCGGGCGTGACACCTTTCGACAGCTTGCCGCAGACTTCCAGCAGTCCGTCGTCGAGGCTGCCCGAGATATAGGCGTCGATAGAGCTGAACAGGTGCTGTTCCTGTACGAGCGAACGTAGCAGGCGTGACGAGCGGCCGTTGGAGAGCAGGTCGGTCAGCAGGTCGCACACGTAGTATTCGTGGCTGAGGCGGTCTGCCATGTGGAAGGCCATGTAGAGGGCGTCCACCGGCACGTTGCGTTCCACCGTCAGGCGGCGGGGAGCTGTCTGGCGGGGCTCTTTCGGCAAGGCCCGTTTCGGGATGTCGCGTGCGGGGATGCTGCCGAACCATTTTTCGGCCAGTGCTACCGTATCGTCGAAGGAGATGTGTCCCGTCACTGCCAGGATGGCGTTGTTGGGGGCATAGAAGCGGAAGAAGAAATCCTTCACTTCCTCCAGCGTGGCATTGGCGATGTGGCTGATGTCTTTCCCGATGGTCGGCCAGCGGTAGGGATGTGTCGTGTAGGCCAGTTGGCGCATCAGGTGGGACACATCCCCGTAGGGCCGGTTCAGGTTCCGCTGCTTGAACTCTTCGATGACCACCTGCCGCTGCACTTCCAGGCTCTGTGGGTTGAAGTCCAGGCTGAGCATGCGGTCGCTTTCCAGCCAGAAGCCAGTCTCGATGTTCCGGTAGGGCAGCGTGATGTAGTAGTTGGTGATGTCATTGTTGGTCCACGCATTGTTCTCGCCTCCCGCATTCTGGACGGGCGTGTCATAGTCGGGGACATGGACCGACCCGCCGAACATGAGGTGTTCGAACAGGTGGGCGAATCCCGTATGGTCAGGATGCTCGTCACGGGCTCCCACGTTGTAGAGTACATTCAGGGCCACCATCTGTGTCGAGGTATCTTCCTGATGGACGATGCGCAGCCCGTTGTCCAGGCAGTGACGGTTGACGTGTATCATTCTTCGACGGTGGCTTTAAGGATACGAATGTTGGTGGTCGGACGGTCGGCCCGGTTCGTCTTGGCCTTCTCAATCAGCTCCACGACGTCCATGCCTTCGGTCACTTCGCCGAAGACGGTGTAGTTGTTGTCCAAGTGGGGGGCACCGCCGACGGTGGTGTAGGCCTGTATCTGGGCTTTGCTGAATTTCATGGCCGGTTCGTCCTTGACGATGGCGCGCGCTTCGGCTTCCAGCTTGTCCTGCAATTCCAGCAGCCCGTCGTTGTCACCTGCGCGGCGCAGCTTGTAGATTTCTTTCATGTGTTTGCGGGCCAGTTGCTGGAAGACGGTGTCCAGGTGTGCCTCGTTCAGCTGGTTCTCCATGTTGATGAGTTGGGCCTCGCTGAATTTGCGTCCGGTGACGATGTAGAACTGGCAGCCCGATGAGGCCTTCTCCGGATTCACATCATCGCCTTGGCGGGCGGCGGCCAGCACTCCCCGTTTGTGGAAGAGGGTGGGGACAAATTCGGCGGGCACCGTGTAGCCTACATCTCCGTTGCCCAGTGTGGCGGTGTCGGCAGCTGTCTTGCTGTCGGGGTCGCCGGCCTGTATCATGAAGTTTTTGATGACGCGGTGGAACAGGGTGCTGTCATATACCCCCTCTTTGGCCAGCTTGATGAAGTTGTCGCGGTGGCGGGGGGTCTCATTGTACAGTTTGACGGTGATGTTGCCAAGGGTAGTTTCCAGTCTTACCCGGGTTTCGTTACCTTTATCCATAGTCGTATTTTGTTTTTTAGAGCCGGTGCAAGCCATCAGGCAGCAGGCTGTCAGGGTTAATAAAAATAATGTTTTTTTCATATTGAGGAGATAGTGGTTGCGGGTGCAAAATTAGCGAAAAAAGCGGAAGATTAAGTGATGCTGTCGGGAAAAAAGGCCGCCACCACCGTGAAGGAAACCCCGACGACCAGCGTAGCCGAGGCAATGACCAGCAGGAGGCTGTAGAAAAACATCAGCAGGGTGCGGCGGATGCTGTATTTCCAGGACAGGCGGTACAGTTGCTTGTAGTCCAAACAGAACAGGGCGAAAATGTAGCCGGCCGGTATCTCATAAAGGTTGCCTATGCTGGCATGGCCATAGAAAGGCAGCAGCAGGATGCTGACCCACAGCAGCTGGCAGGCGATGTAGGTCTGGATGAAAATGTGCTCGGTGAGGTTGTAGCGTGGCTGGAAACGCCGGTGCCGGAAGGCCCAGCGGGAGGCGATGGCAAACAGCGGGAGGGTGAGCAGGATGGTGAAGGCCTTGTTGCCGTGTGCCCAGCTCTTGAGCAGTTCCCACACGTTGTTCAGAAACGGATGCGCCTCGAAATAGTTGTCCAGCTGTTGTTGCAGGTGCTGCCCGGCCGGTGCGTGTGACTGCATCTGTTGCGAGGCTGCCGACGAGAAGAGGGTGATGACCTGCTTGTCATCTGCCGAGACGGCGGTGGTGTCGGCGGTCAGGAGGCTGTCGATGGCCGCCAGCGGGTCGGCTGTGGAGGAGGTCGATGGCTTCAAGGCACCGGGGTCTACCAGTTGTACGGCCATGATGTAGAGAGCCGCCAGCACAAACAGCGTCTGGAACGGGCGGAAGTAGGCCACCCGTTTGCCGCCGATGAAGTCGTGCATCAGGTAGCCCGGCCGGTACAGCAGGTCGGCCACGGTGCGTCCGAAGCCGCTGTCGATGTTGAAAAAGCCGCCGGCCAGGTTGCGCAGCATGTTGCCGATGCGGTAGCGTTCGGTGGTGCGGCTCTGTCCGCAGCGCGGGCAATAGTTGCCGCAGAAGGTGGTGCCACAGTTGAGGCAGGTGACCGTGGCTGTGTGGGGAGCCGGCGGACGGATGCCACGAATCAGCCGTATGTGGAAGGCCCGCAACGGTCTTTCGAGTGCCTGCAACCGGGCCGCCAACCGGTGGTGTAAGGCCAAAGGCAGCACGCGGAGGTTGAAGGCGATGTAGGCCGCCGTGAACACCAGGAACAGCAGTACCCACAGGTCGTAAGAGTACAGCCAGCTGATGAGCAGCAATGCCAGCAGCAGCACATGGCCGTAGCCGATGGGCTTCCGTTCCTTGCTTACCGGTGCGGGACGCTGGGAACGCGGGTGGGGCAAATGTAGGGACATAATGGATGTTGAAAGATGAAACGATTGCTTTTTGGATGCAAAAGTAGACAAAAATCCCGAAGAGAGACGTCCTTTACCGATAAATAGCTATATTTGTGTGCGCAGAAGCGTGCCGGAGGTATTCTGGTAAAATTTAAAACAAAGACTATGGATTTTCAATTTAAGAAGATAGCCGTCAAGGTGGGCAGCAATGTGCTGACCCGTACCGACGGTACGCTGGATGTGACCCGTGTGTCGGCACTGGTAGACCAGCTGGCCGAACTCCGCAAGGCCGGAGTGGAAGTGGTGTTGATTTCATCGGGTGCGGTGGCTTCGGGACGGAGCGAACTGAAGGTGTCACGCAAATTGGACAGTGTGGACCAGCGGCAGCTGTTTTCGGCCATCGGCCAGGCCAAGCTCATCAACCGTTACTACGAATTGTTCCGCGAACACGGCATCACCGTGGGGCAGGTGCTCACCACGAAAGAGAATTTCGGGACACGCCGCCACTACCTGAACCAGCGCAACTGCATGCGCGTGATGCTGGAGGCGGGTGTCATCCCTATCGTCAACGAGAACGATACGGTGTCGGTCACCGAGCTGATGTTTACCGACAACGACGAGCTGTCGGGCATGATTGCCTCGATGATGGACATGGAGGCACTGATTATCCTGAGTAACATAGACGGCATTTATAATGGCGCTCCCTCCAAGCCGGGGACATCGGTCATCCGGGTGGTGGAGCCGGGCAAGGACTTGTCCGACTATATCCAGACAGAGAAGTCGGGCTTCGGGAGGGGCGGTATGCTGACGAAGACTTCCATCGCCCGTAAGGTGGCCGATGAGGGCATTACGGTCATCATCGCCAACGGCAAGAGAGACAATATCCTGCTCGATTTGTTGCGCCATCCCGAAGAGACGGTCTGTACCCGTTTTGTACCGGCCCGTGAAGACGTGTCGAGCGTCAAGAAATGGATTGCCCACAGCGGCGGTTTCGCCAAGGGCGAGCTGCATTTGAACGAAGGGGCCGTGAAGATGCTCAAGGGGAAGAAGGCGGTCAGCCTGCTGCCCGTGGGCGTGGTGCGCATCGAGGGGGAGTTCGAGAAGGATGACATTGTCTGCCTGGTGGACCCCCGCGGACGGAACATCGGGGTAGGGCGTGTCAGTGTCGGTTCGGAAGAAGCCCGTGAGCTGATGGGGCAGCACGGACAGCGTCCGTTGGTGCACTATGACTACCTGTATCTGGAATAATGCCTCTTGACCCCGTTTGCCTATGCGTTATTCTGTCATTATCCCCGTGTACAACCGTCCGGACGAAGTGGACGAGTTGTTGGAGAGTCTGTCCGGACAAAGTTTCACCGATTTTGAAGTGATAGTGGTCGAGGACGGTTCGGCGGTCCCCTGCGAAGAGGTGGTGCAGCGTTACCGCCGGCGGCTGGACCTACATTATTATATGAAGACCAATTCGGGACCGGGTAGGTCACGTAACTACGGAGCCGAGCGCAGCAACGGCGACTACCTGCTCATCCTGGATTCCGACTGTGTGCTGCCGCCCGGTTACCTGGCGGCCATCGAAGCGGAATTGCGGCGGGAGCCTGCCGATGCCTTCGGCGGCCCCGACCGTGCCCACGACTCTTTCACCCCTGTCCAGAAAGCCATCAATTATGCCATGACCTCGTTTTTTACGACCGGCGGCATCCGGGGAGGAAAGCGGAAGATGGACAAATTTTATCCCCGCAGTTTCAACATGGGCGTGCGGGCCGAGGTGTATCGGGCGTTGGGCGGTTTCTCCGACATGCGTTTCGGTGAAGACATTGATTTCAGTATCCGTATTTTCAAGGGAGGCTACCGTTGCCGGCTGTTTCCCGAGGCATGGGTGTGGCACAAACGCCGCACCGACCTCCGAAAATTCTTCAAGCAGGTACACAATTCGGGTATCGCCCGTATCAATCTCTATAAGAAATATCCCGAATCGCTCAAGCCGGTCCATCTGCTGCCCGCCCTGTTCACGGTGGGCATGGCGCTGATGCTGGCCGGTGCGGTGGTATGTGCCTGGTGCTGGTGGGCTCCAGCACTTTTCTGTATCCTCATTTTTGCCGACGCGTCGCGCTCTAACCGCAGCCTGTCCATCGGTGCCCTTGCTGTCGTGGCGGCTTTCATACAGCTGACGGGCTATGGCACCGGTTTTTTGCGGGCGTGGTGGAAACGGTGCATCCTGCACAAGGATGCCTTTGCGGCGTTTGAAAAGAATTTCTACCAATGACGGGGCGGCTCTCTATCCATCAGTGGGCGGAGGAAGACCGTCCGCGCGAGAAAATGCTGCAACACGGCCCTGCCGCATTGAGCAACGCCGAGCTGCTGGCCATCTTGGTAGGATCGGGCAGTACCGAGGATTCGGCCGTCGGACTGATGCGCAAAGTGCTCGACCGCTATCACAACAGCCTGAGCGAGCTGGGCAGGTGCAGTGTGGAGGAACTGTGCAGTTTCAAGGGCATCGGCCCGGCCAAGGCCGTCACCATCCTGGCCGCTTCTGAGCTGGGCCGCCGTAGGAAGGAAGAAGATCCTTCCGATCGGCTGACTGTCCGTTGCTCGCGCGACATCTATGCGTTTTTCCATCCGCTGATGTGCGACCTGCCGGTGGAGGAGTGTTGGGTGTTGCTGCTCAACCAGTCGGCGCGGCTCATCCAGCCAGTGCGCATCAGTCAGGGAGGGCTGGCCGGTACGCTGGTCGATGTCCGCTGCATCTTGCGCGAGGCATTGCTCAAGCGGGCCACGTCTTTGGTGCTGTGCCACAACCATCCGTCGGGCAATATACGTCCGTCCGAACAAGACAACCGGCTGACACGCGCAGTGCAGCAGGCTGCCCAGACCATGGACATCCATCTGCTGGACCATGTGATAGTGACCGACGGGGCTTATTTCAGCTATGCCGACGAGGGGAAGCTCTGAGAGCCGTCCCCCCTCGTCCCTCCGCTTTTTGCATCTTTTAAGCCGGTTTTTGCCATTTCTTGTCCGATAAATTGTTTCTTTACCGAACAACAGTTGAACCTATCGGTGAAAGGAACAGTTTATGAAACAAATCAGATTATTCGTTGCGTGCGTCCTGTGCTGGGCCGTCTGGGCTGTCCACGGATATGCACAGACTTATGAACACCTGTGGAAAGAAGTGGAAACCTTGCGGCAGAAGGACCTGCCGGCCTCAGTGCTGGAGGTGGTGGCCCGCATCCGTGACAAAGCCAGGGCGGAGCGTTGCCTGCCCCAACTGATGAAAGCCGTGGTGGTGACCGCCGAGCAGCAGGCGTGGTTGCAGCCCGACAGCCTGCCGGCCGCCCGTGCTGGACTGGAGGCGTGGGCAGCGGCAGAAACGGATACGGTGGCCCGTGCCGTACTGGAAGGGATTGTGGGCGGATGGTGGCTGGAGGGTCCTGACAAAGACACCGATGCCGCCTTGCGCCATTTCCGGAAATCGGTAGAGGCGCGTGCTGCCTTGCGACGCACGCCGGCCAGTGATTACCGCCCCATGACCTGCGGCGGAAAACTCAGCCAACACTTTTTTGATGACAACCTCTACGACCTGCTGGTGCGGCATGCCATCCACCGGCTGTCGGGAGCCACCCCGTGGGCCGACCGGCCGAAGGCACTGAAGGCCTGCTGGGACTTGTATGACGGGCTGGCGGCCTGTTACGAGGCGGAAGGAAACCGCACGGCGGCCTTGCTGACCCGGGAGGCCCAGCTGTGGTTCCGGCTGGACCGCATGGGACACCTGCGCGGATACGGTCTGACCGATGAGGAGGCCGAACGGCAACTGACGGAACTGGCCCGGCAGGCAGCCGGATTGCCGGTAGAGGCCGACGCTTACCTCAAGCTGGCCGAATGGTACTTGCGGCACGACGAGCGGGCCAAAGCGGTAGCGGCGGCCGACAAAGGACTGGAACGGTGTGGCACCGGCGAGGGGGCCGGGCTGCTGAAGCGTTGCAAACGTTTTGCCACCCGCCCCGGACTCAGTGTGGAACTGCCGTTTGTCTACCCCCAGCAGACGGTAGCGGTAAAGGTGCGTTTTGCCAACCTGCCAGGGCTGACCCTCGAAATGTATCGGCTGGAGGCCACTCCGGCCTCGGCACAGCTGCACGACAGGCCTGCCCGTAAACTCTATGACAGGCGAGGCCGTAAAGTCACGTCGGCCTACTATCCGCTGGAGCCTGTCGCCGATTTCCGTTACCGGGACACGGTGCTGCACCTGCGCCTGCCCGAAGCCGGCATCTATGTCCTGCGGCAGGTGCCGAAAGGGTATCCGGCCTCTGCCGCCTGCCAGCTGGTGTATGTGTCGCCCTACGAGGTCTTGTCGTTGCCCGTAGACACCGGCCATAAGGAATATACGGTGATGGACAAGCTGACGGGACATCCGGTGCCAGGTGCCTCGCTGGCGGTCTATGTCGCTCAAGGCAAGGGATACCGCCTGCAACAGGAATGGGCCACTGGCCAAGATGGTACTTGCCTGCTGGCGAACACGCATGGAGCTCCCCGATGGATGAACGCGCGTGTGCCGGGTTGCGACTACATGCCGTTGGCGCGTCTGGAGGGAGCCACGCCTTTGCGGAATCGCCGGCCCCCTTCGTGGCGGCAGCGGCAAGCCCTGTTTACCGACCGCGGGCTGTACCGTGCCGGACAGACGGTCCGTGTGTCCGGCACGGTGTTCCGGCAGCTGGCAGACTCGGTGGCGGTGGCCGGCGACGTGCGGCAGACGGTGCGGCTGCTCTCTGAAACGGGCGAGCTGGCACAACAGACGGTGAGGACCGATGAATGGGGAGTGTGGGCTACCGAATTTGTCCTGCCGAAGACCTTGCGTCCCGGTACCTACCGGCTGACGACCGAAGGCGGGCAGACAGCTATCCGGGTGGAGGAATACCGACGGCCTACGTTCGAGGTGACGTTCACACCTGCGGTAGCGACCTATGCGCCGGGTGACACCGTTGGGCTGACGGCTGTGGCCCGGATGCTGGCCGGTGTGCCGGTACGTGCGGCCAACGTCCGCTGGCGCCTGACACGGACGGAACGGAGCTGGTTCCGGCCGATGGGCGGTGACAAGGCACCCTTGCAGGAAGGAGAGGGACAGACCGATGCGGACGGGAAATTCACCGTGAAGGTCGTGCTGACCGCCCCCGAGCGGTTGTCCGCAGGGCAGTATTGCATGTACCGCATGGAGGCGGATGTGACCGACATGGCCGGTGAGACCCGGCAAGCGGTACTGGACTTGCCTGCCGGGCGCGTGTCCATGGGGCTGCTGGTGGAGCACTTGCCCGAGGTCGTGCAGAAAGAACGGTTGCCCGAACTTATGTTCCGGGCGGTGAACCTTCGGGGAGAGCCTGTCGGGACCATGGTGGACTATCGTGTCAGGACCTTGGATGCCGCCGGACAACCGGGTGCCGAACGCCGGAAAGGGACCGTACAGGCACAGCAGCCGTTGGTCCCCTCCGACTGGGCGTCACTGCCTTCCGGACGTTATCGGCTGGAGCTGTCCGCCACCGACGGGCAGGGACGCTCCTGCACCGCCGAACAGGACTTTGTGCTGTTTGCTGCTGCCGACGGTCGGGTGCCGTATGCCACCGATGCCTGGTTCTGGCAGGACGGGCAGGAGTTCTCGGCCGACGCACCGGTCACCCTGTATGTCGGTACCACCCTGCACGATGTGTATCTGCTGATGGACATTTACAGCGGCGACCGGCGCATTGAGTCGCGGCGGCTGTCGCTCGACGATGAGCTGCAGACGTTCCGCCTCTCCTATCAGGAAGCCTATGGCGATGGGGTAACCGTCCATCTGGCGTTTGTCAAGCAAGGGCAGCTGTACCGGCACGATGCCCGTATCCTGCGGGCACGTCCCGACAAACGGCTGTCGCTGAAATGGGCAACGTTCCGTGACCGCCTGCAGCCGGGCGCGGCGGAAGAGTGGCGGTTGCAGGTGACGGACACGGCCGGACAACCGGTGCGGGCAGCCCTGATGGCCACCCTCTATGATGCGGCGCTGGACGAGCTGCTGCCCTACCGGCCTTTCTTCTCGTTGGACTTCCCCCGAGAGGTGCCCTACGTCTGGGCCACGGTCCACGGAGGCCGCAGGGGAGGCATGACGGTGTCCGACTTCCCGTATGAGCCTATCGGCGATGGGCTGCGGTTGCAGGAGGACGGTGACTACAGCCGCCTGTACGGCTCCTCCTTGGGGTGGCCCGATGTCCGGATAGAGATGGCCAATGCGCCGGCTATGATGCCGATGATGAAGGCGGCGGCCACCGCGCGTGCCGATGCCGGCGTGCCGGAGGTGGCGGTTCCCCCTGTCCGTACCCGTCTGGCAGAGACCGCTTTCTTCTCACCCTGGCTGCGTACCGACTCGGCGGGTACAGCTGTTGTCACCTTTACGGTGCCCGATGCCTTGACCCGTTGGCGCTTCATCGGGTGGGCCCATACCGCCGGGATGCGGCACGGACAGCTGACGGCCATCGCCGTGACCCAAAAGGAGCTGATGCTGCAACCCAACCTGCCGCGCTTTGTGCGTCGGGGCGACAAGGCCGTGATGGCCGCCTCGCTGGCCAACCAGTCGCAACAGGCGAGGAGCGGCAAAGCCTATATGGAACTCAAAGACCCGGCGACGGAACGGGTGCTGGGCCGATGGATGCGTCCGTTTAAAGTGGCGGGAGGTGCTACCGGACTGCTCCGCTTTGAGTGTCGCATACCGGAAGGACACGACCTGCTGGTGTGCAGACTGTGGGCGGACGCCGGCACGTGCAGCGATGGTGAGCAACGCTGGTTGCCGGTACTGACCGACCGGCAACCCGTGACGGAAACAGCCACTTTCCGGGTGACGGCAGCCGGACCGGTGACGGTAGACCTGAAGGAGCTGTCGCGCCGCGCTCCAGCCGAACGGAGGCTGACGCTGGAACTGACCGCACACCCAGCATGGCAGGTGGTGCAGGCGCTGCCGGTCATCGGGCAGCCCCAGACAGACGATGCCCTGGCTTGGATGACCGCCTATTATGCCGGAAGACTGGCGCAGGCGGTGGTGGAGGCACATCCGCGCATCGGCAGCCTGCTGGAAGCCGAACGGCACCGGGCCGGGACAGACGAGGCCGGGTGGGGGCAGCTGGAGCAGCGTCAGGACCTGAAAGACCTGCTGCTGGAGGAGACCCCCTGGCAGGACGAGGCGCGCGAAGAGACGCAACGCCTGCGCCGGCTGGCGTTGCTGTTAGAGACAGCCACCTGGCAGACCCACCGGCAGGAGGCCGTCCGCCGTCTGTGCGAGTTGCAGCAGCCAGATGGCGCATGGAGCTGGTACAAGGGCATGGCGGGCAACCGGTACATGACCCTCCGCATGACAGGGCTGTTGGCACGCCTGCGCGCTTTGGGCCTGCCGTTGGAGCCCGAGGTGGAGGCCATGTACCACCGTGCCTTCGGGTTCCTGAAACAGTGGGTCGGCGAGGAATATCGCAGCAGGAAAAAGGAACCCTCTGGCAACCGGCCCGCTGGGTCCATCCTGCACTACCTGTATCTCTGTGCGGTAGACCCCTCGCTGAGGCAGGTGGCAGACCGGCAGGCGAACGACTTCTTCCTGAAGGAGTGGGAGCGGCATCCGGCCGGATGCACCCTCCGCGAGAAGGCCATGATGGCCACGGTGCTGCAAGAGGCCGGAAGGCCGGCACAGGCCGCCGAGTGGGTACGGTCGTTGAAGGAATACCTGACCGGCACCGCCGGGACGGGTTATGGCTATGATACCCCGAGAGCAGACTACACATGGGAGAGTGGCCGCATCCCTACACAGGTGGCGGCCATGGAAGCTATCTGGCGCATTGCCCCCGACCCGGAGCTGCTCGACGGGATGAGGCTGTGGCTGTTCCGGCAAAAGCAGGTACAGGCCTGGGAGAGTCCGGTGGCCACGGCCGATGCGGTGTATGCCTTCCTCTCGCTGGGCAGCGGCGACCCGTTGGAGCAAGAAGGCCGGCTGGTGGCAGTGATGGACGGCCGGACACTGGAGACACCGGCAGACGCACGGGGGTATGTGCGTCGCACATGGACCGGTGGGGAGGCCCAGGCAGGCACCTTGCAGGTGACACGGCAGGGCACGGGCACCGGCTGGGGCAATGTCTATCTCCGCTATTGGGAGGACATGGACCAAGTGCGCCCGGATGCAGGCAACGGGCTGCACCTGGTCCGCGAATACTGGCGGGGGACCGAACAGGTGACCGCCGGTACCCGCTTGCAGGTAGGCGACCGCCTGACGGTAAGGCTGCGGGTCACTGCCGACCGTGACATGGATTTCGTGCAGCTGAGGGACGAACGGGCTGCCTGCCTGGAACCGGCAGACCCCTTGTCGGGCTATCGGGCGACGTCCACCACCGGCTACTACCGGATGGTGCGTGACGCATCGACCCTCTTCTTCATGGACAAGCTGCGCAAGGGGACGCACGTGCTGGAATACGACGTGTTCCTCGACCGCAGTGGCCGGTATGTGGCCGGAGCCGCCGTGGTGCAGTCGGCTTATGCGCCCGAGTACACCGGACACACGGCTGGCGGACGGCTGACCGTGGAAGAACGAAAGGAGTGAACATTTTGCCGCCGGCCAGCGTTATATAGGTAACCAGGTGCCAGAAACTAAAGCCTGGAGAAAAGGAGGTTACTATGTCAAAACAGTATGAAGTGTATCGTTGTGCGGTGTGTGGCGCCATTGTCGAGGTGGTGCAAGGCGGGGCCGGGACCCTGCATTGTTGCGGACAGCCGATGGACCGCATGGAGGAGCAGGAGACAGAAGCCGCCGCCGAAAAGCATGTGCCGGTGGTGCAGGCCGAGGAAGGCGGGTATGTCGTGACGGTGGGCAGCGTGGCGCACCCCATGCAGGCCGAGCATTACATCCAGTGGATAGAGTTGGCGGGCACAGACGGGGTGCAGCGTCGCTACCTGCAGCCGGGTGACAGGCCCGTGGCGCACTTCAAGACCACGGCCCAGGAGGTGAGCGCACGCGCCTACTGCAACCTGCACGGTCTGTGGAAGCAGAAAAAGTGAGTGCAGTCGGCGATGGACTGGAAAAACGGTTGCTGAAAAGGCCTTGAAGAATTGACAAAATGAAATAAATCGTTTATTTTTGCCGCCACAATTTAAAAATAGACGAGATATGAAAAGACAGATTATTTGCGCATTGATGTGCGTTGCCGCTGTCGGAATGCCGGCAACCGCACAGACCGCCGATGATGACGGGTTGGCATTCTTCAAGGAACGTATCAAGACACTGGGGTCTGACGAGTTCGGAGGCCGCAAACCCTTGACGGCCTATGAGACCAAGACCATCCAGTACATTGCCGACGAATTCAAGCAGTTGGGCCTGCAGCCGGCCAACAACGGCAGCTATTTCCAGCCGGTGAAGGAAATCGCCACCTTTACCCGTCCGAAGGACAACAAGATTGTGGTGAGGGGAGCGAAGGGCAAGACGGACCTCCAGTTCTCGGACGACGTGGTGGTCTGGACCAACCGCGGGACGGAGAAGGTGTCGATTCCCAACACGGACTTTGTGTTTGTGGGCTTTGGCATCAACGCTCCCGAATACAACTGGAACGACTATGAAGGAGTGGACGTGAAGGGAAAGATTGTCATCGCCATGGTGAACGATCCCGGCTACTACGACGCCAAGCTGTTCAGAGGCAAGAACATGACGTACTATGGCCGTTGGACCTACAAGTTTGAGGAGGCCGAACGCCAGGGAGCCGCCGGCTGCTTGGTGCTGCACAACAAGCCGGCGGCCTCCTATGGCTGGGAGGTCTGCCAGGCATCGCATGTGCAGAAGAACATAGCCCTGTGCGACGAGAGCATGAACGCTGGAGCCTTGGGCATGAAGGGCTGGCTGGCAGAAGAGGCCTGCCGGCGCATCTTCGAAGTAGGGGGTGCCGACTTTGATGCGACGGTGGCCGCAGCCAAGCAGCCGGGCTTCAAGAGCTTCGTCATGAACGCCAAGAGCAAGGTGCAGCTGAATGTGCAGCTGGAGGTGGGCGAGTCGAACAACGTGGCCGCCATTCTGCCGGGAACCGATCTCAAGGACGAGTACATTGTCTGCACGGCCCACTGGGACCATTTCGGTATCGGCACTCCGGTCAATGGCGACAGCATCTACAACGGTGCCAGCGACAATGCGTCGGGCGTGGCCGCCTTGATGTGGCTGGCCCGCAAATACCAGCGTCTGCCGGTACGTCCGCGCCGTTCCATTGTTTTTGTGGCGGTGACCTCCGAGGAATGCGGCCTGCTGGGCTCGCAGCATTATTGCGAACATCCGCTCTATCCGCTGGAGAAGACGGCGGTCAACCTGAACTTTGACGGTTCGGCCCCGGCAGAGCGTACCCACGATGTAGACCTCCGGGCCGCCGGCAAGACCAATATGGATGCCTTGGTGGTGGCGATGGCCTCGGCGCAGGGCCGGCGGGTGAATGTCATCACCGAAGATCCGGCGGGAGGGTTCTTCCGTTCCGACCATTTCAACTTCGTGAAGAAAGGCGTTCCCACCGTGTTGGTCAGAGGCGGAAAGGACTATGTGGACAAGGCGCGCCACGACGCCAAACCGAAGGTGTACCGTTACCACCAGCCCAATGACGAGTATGACGAGTCGTGGTGGGATTTTGACGGTGCCATGGAGAACCTCCATCTGATGTTCGGCATCGGGCTCGTCATTGCCAACAACGACGAGATGCCGGCATGGACCAAAGAAGCCGATTTCCAGCGTCAGTAATGACCGGCCCCGGCCTTCAGTGATGGCCGGCTTTCATCATCAGTGGTGGTGGAAGCCGGCCATTGCTGTTGTCGGCCCTCGCGTTGCCCGCCTTCAGTGCAGGCCCTTCCTCTTAAAAAGTATTACAGGCGGCCTGTACTTTCAATTGTTTTTTTTACCTTTGTTTCCAAACAACCAGGAAACATGAATAGAATCAGCCATCTTATAGCAATGATTGCCCTTGTGCTCACGGTGTGTCAAGGCGTCCAGGCACAGCCCGGCATTGCGTTCAGACAGGAAAAACAGGAGGTGGGGTATGTGCTGTGGCGGCATCCCATTACGGTGAACTACACATTTACCAATACGGGCGACCGCCCGCTGGTCTTGTCGAACGTCACGACATCGTGCGGCTGTACGACGGCCGAGTGGACCCGTGAGCCGATTCCGGCCGGCGGCACCGGCAAGGTGTCGGCCGTGTTTGATGCGGAGGCCATCGGCCATTTCGTCAAGGAGGTCGGCGTCTATTGCAACGCCTCCCCGCAGCCCCTTTATCTGGAGTTCAGCGGTGAGGTGACGGCCGATGCCCGCAACTACACCTTTACGCACCCCATTGCCTTCGGCGCCATCCGGCTGGACAAGGACGAGATTGCTTTTGAAGATGTGAACAAGGGCGACCGCCCCCGCGTGGAGCTGCTGGTGGCCAACACCTCGGGAAAGAACTATACCCCCGTGCTGATGCACCTGCCGCCTTACCTCAGTGCGGTGGCCGAACCCGAAGTGCTGGCGCGCGGCAAGAACGGAAAGATCACCGTGACCCTCGATACGGACAAGCTGCCCAAGCTGGGCATTACACGGACCTCGGTCTACCTGTCGCGCTATCCCGGCGACAAGGTGGGCACTGACAACGAGCTGCCGGTGTCGGTGGCGCTGCTGGCCGATTTCTCTTCGGCCGAGAAAGACAACCCGCCGGTGCTGGAACTGTCGGTAGCCGATGCGGAGCTGGTCTTCGAGCCGCTGGAAAGCAGGCAGAAGAAGTCGAAGACCATCCTGATCCGCAACACGGGCCGTTCGGACCTGGCCATACAGGACATGCAGGTGTTCAGCATCGCGCTGGGCGTAAAGCTGAACAAGCGGGTGCTGAAGCCGGGCGAGACGGCGAAGATGAAAGTGACCGTGCTGGCCGAGAACCTGCCCCGCATCAAGGGTACCCCCCGCATCCTGATGATGACCAACGACCCGCAGCGGCCGAAAGTGTCCATTCGTGTGCGGGCGGCCTTGAAGCAGTGAGGCGGCCTTCCCCGCAGACTTGTAATGACAACCTTAAAAAACGAATGATATGGAACACCCGGAAAACAGTGAAGAATACAAAGGTCTGACCGTGAACAAGGGCATCGAACAGCCCGCCACCGTCAATCCCTACTTGCAATTCCGTAAGAAGGCCCGTCGCCGTCAGTTCTCGGTGGGCGAGTATGTGGAAGGCATTGTGAAAGGCGATGTCACCGTGTTGAGCCAGGCCGTCACGCTGGTAGAGAGTGTCAAGCCCGAACACCAGGCGGTGGCGCAGGAAGTGATAGAGAAGTGTCTTCCCTATTCCGGCAAGTCGTTCCGTATCGGCATCAGCGGCGTGCCGGGGGCCGGCAAGAGCACCTCTATCGACGTGTTCGGCATCCATGTGCTCGAACGGTACGGCGGAAAGCTGGCCGTGCTGGCCATAGACCCCAGCAGCGAACGCTCGAAGGGCAGCATCCTCGGCGACAAGACCCGGATGGAGAAGCTGTCGGTACATCCCGCCTCCTTTATACGTCCCAGCCCTACCGCCGGTTCGCTGGGAGGAGTGGCGCGCAAGACCCGCGAGACCATTATCCTCTGCGAAGCCGCCGGATTCGACAAGATTTTCGTGGAGACGGTCGGCGTGGGGCAGAGCGAGACGGCGGTCCACTCCATGGTAGACTTCTTCCTGCTGATTCAGTTGGCGGGGACAGGCGACGAGCTGCAAGGCATCAAGCGGGGCATCATGGAGATGGCCGACGGCATTGTCATCAACAAGGCCGACGGCAGCAATGTAGAGAAGGCCAAGCTGGCAGCCGCCCATTTCAGGAATGCCCTGCATCTGTTTCCGGCCCCCGAATCGGGCTGGACCCCCAAGGTGCTGACATATTCGGGCTTCTACGGTCTGGGCATCCAGGAGATTTGGGACATGGTGTACGAATACTACCATTTCGTGCAGGCCAACGGCTACTTTGAGCATCGCCGTAACGAGCAGGCCAAGTACTGGATGTATGAGACCATCAACGAGCAGCTGCGCGACAGCTTCTACAACAACCGGCAGATAGCCGAACAGTTGGTGCGGGAAGAACGCCAGGTGTTGCAGGGGGCCTCCACCTCTTTCGCGGCGGCACGCCGGCTGCTGGAGTCGTATTTCAACCGGCAGGCATGATCGGACGCTGCATGAATATGCGCCTTCCATCAATTTCCCGGTCGTCCTCCGGTTCAGGTGGTTTCGGGTTAAAAAAAACTTTCAATAATTATGCGGTCTACAGGATAAAAAATATACCTTTGCGCCCGAATATGTAAAAAGGAGTCATGCAGGGAGAAAATAGACCTATTATTGAGATTAGCAATGTTTCCAAGCATTTTGGAGACAAGACCGTTTTGGACCATGTCCATCTTTCCATCAAGAAAGGAGAATTTGTCACCATTCTGGGGCCGTCGGGCTGCGGGAAGACGACGCTGTTGCGTCTGATTGCCGGTTTCCATGCCGCCTCAGAAGGTGAGATACGCATTGCCGGAGAGGAAGTGAACCGGATACCGCCCTACAAACGGCCGGTGAACACCGTCTTTCAGAAGTATGCGCTGTTTCCGCACCTGAACGTGTATGACAACATCGCGTTCGGCCTGAAACTGAAGAAGATGGCCCAGCCCGACATGGAGAAGAAGGTGAAGGCCGCCTTGAAGATGGTGGGAATGACCGACTATGAGTACCGCGACGTGGATTCGCTCTCGGGCGGACAGCAGCAACGGGTGGCCATTGCACGCGCCATTGTGAACGAGCCGGAAGTGCTGCTGCTCGACGAACCGCTGGCAGCGCTCGACCTGAAGATGCGCAAAGACATGCAGATGGAGCTGAAAGAGATGCACCGCCGGCTGGGCATTACGTTTGTCTACGTGACGCACGACCAGGAGGAGGCGTTGACACTGAGCGACACCATCGTGGTGATGAGCGAGGGGAAGATACAGCAAATCGGTACGCCGACCGACATCTATAACGAGCCCATTAACTCGTTTGTGGCCGACTTCATCGGCGAGAGCAACATCTTGAACGGCACGATGGTAGACGACGGCGAGGTGATTTTCTGCCGGCACCACTTCGAGTGCGTGGACAAGGGCTTCGGCAAGAACGTGCCGGTCGATGTCGTGGTGCGTCCGGAAGACGTGTACATCTTCCCGGTGTCCGACGCCGCACAGCTGACCGGTGTGGTGCAGTCGTGCATCTTCAAGGGCGTGCACTACGAGATGACCGTGTTGTGTGACGATTATGAAATCATGGTGCAAGACTACCATGCCTTCGAGGTCGGACAGGAAGTGGGGTTGCTGGTCAAGCCCTTCGACATCCATATCATGCACAAGGAGCGGACGTGCAACACCTTCGAGGGAGTCTTGAAGGACGACTGTCATGTAGAGTTCCTGGGCTGCAAGTTCGAGTGCCTGCCCGTGCAGGGCCAGGCTCCTGACACACCGGTCACGGTGGAGGTGGATTTCGACCGGATCGTGTTGCAGGACGATGCCGGCGACGGCATGCTGACAGGCGAGGTGAAGTTCATCCTCTACAAGGGGGACCATTATCACCTGACGGTATTGTCCGACTGGGACGAGAATGTGTTTGTCGACACCAATGACGTGTGGGACGACGGTGACCAGGTGGGCATCACCATCCCGAAAGAGGCCATCCGTCTGAAATTCGTCTGAGGAGGAGAGAAGCTATGAGCAACCTACTGGAACGTTTATTCTCGTCGCGCAAGAACTGGACCTTGCCTTATGTCCTGTTTGCGGCGTTGTTTGTGGTGGTTCCCCTGCTGCTGATTGTGGTCTATGCCTTTACGGACGACGGCGGACGGCTGACGCTGGCCAACTTCGGCAAGTTCTTCGACCATCCCGAAGCGGTGAACACCTTTATCTATTCTATCGGCATCGCCATCATCACCACGATTGGCTGCATCCTGCTGGGCTATCCGGCGGCCTGGATACTCAGCCGTAGCCGTAGCCGGTATGCGCAGGTGCTGATTCTGCTGTTCATTCTGCCCATGTGGGTGAACGTGCTGATTCGCACGTTGGCCACGGTGGCCTTGTTTGATTTCTGTCGTCTGCCGTTGGGCGAAGGTGCCCTTATTTTCGGCATGATCTACAACTTCATCCCCTTTATGATTTTCCCCATCTACAATACCCTGCTCAAGATGGACCGCAGCTATATCGAGGCGGCCGAGGACTTGGGCGCCAACTCCACGCAGGTGTTCTGGAAAGTGGTGCTGCCCTTGTCCATGCCCGGCGTGGTGAGCGGCATCATGATGGTGTTCATGCCCACGGTGTCCACCTTCGCCATTGCCGAACTGCTGACCATGAACAACATCAAGCTGTTCGGTACCACCATGCAGGAGAACATCAACAACAGTATGTGGAACTACGGTGCGGCCCTGTCGCTCATCATGCTGTTCCTCATCGCCGCCACTTCCCTGTTCAGCAGTGACGGGAAAGGCGGATCCGAGAAAGGAGGCAGTCTATGGTGAAACGTATGCTGTCGCAAGCCTATCTGTGGCTGCTGTTGATCATGCTCTATGCCCCCATCCTGATCATTGTGGTGTTTTCGTTCACCGAGTCGAAGGTGCTGGGCAACTGGACGGGCTTTTCGTGGAAGCTGTACAGCTCGCTGTTCCATACCGGTGCCCATCACTCCCTGGTGAATGCCTGTCTGAACACGGTGGCCATCGCACTGATAGCCGCCACCGTCTCTACCCTGCTGGGCAGCTTTGCCGCCATCGGCATCCACCATCTGCGGGGCGGCGAACGGAAGGCGGTGGAGTTTGTGAACACCATCCCTATCCTCAACGGCGACATCATCACCGGCATCTCGCTGTTCCTGCTCTTTGTCTCGCTGGGCATCACGCAGGGCTTCACCACCGTGGTGCTGGCCCATATCACTTTCTGCACGCCTTACGTCGTGCTGTGTGTGCTGCCCCGCCTGCGGCAGATGAACCCCAACCTCTACGAGGCGGCCCTGGACCTGGGTGCCACACCGCTCCAGGCGTTGCGCAAGGTCATTCTGCCCGAGATGCGCCCCGGCATGATCAGCGGTTTTCTGCTGTCACTCACCCTGTCGGTGGACGATTTTGCAGTGACCGTCTTCACCATCGGCAACCAGGGGCTCGAAACCCTCTCTACCTATATCTATGCCGATGCGCGCAAGGGGGGACTGACACCGGAACTGCGGCCCCTCTCGGCCATTGTCTTTGTCGTGATACTGGTGTTGCTGATTTGTATGAACCGCCGTGACGGCAAGAATAAACAACTGACAAGATGAAGAAACTGATAATGGCTCTGACGCTGGCCTGTATGGGGCTGACGTCCTGCTACAACGCCGGCGAGTCGCGTGAGCAAGTGCTGAAAGTCTACAACTGGGCTGACTATATCGGCGAGGGTGTCCTGGAGGATTTTCAGGAATACTATAAGGAGCAGACGGGGAAAGACATCCGCATCGTCTACCAGACGTTTGACATCAATGAAATCATGCTGACCAAGATAGAGAAGGGGCACGAGGACTTTGATGTGGTCTGCCCCTCGGAATACATCATCGAGCGGATGCTGCACAAGGGACTGCTGCTGCCCATCGATACGGTATTCGCCGCCTCTCCGAACTACATGAATCAGGTGGCCCCGTATATCCGGGCGCAGATAGACCGTCTGAGTGTGTCGCCCGACCAGCCGGCCAGCCGGTATGCCGTCTGCTACATGTGGGGGACGGCAGGGATTCTTTACAACACGGCGTTTGTCCGCGAGGAGGAGCTCGATTCCTGGGGTTGCCTGTGGGACAAGCATTTTGCCGGCAAGATACTGATGAAGGATGCCTACCGCGACGCTTATGGCACAGCCATGCTCTATGCCCACCGCCATGAACTGGCCGCCGGGAAGGTGAGCGTACCGCAACTGATGAACGACTATTCTCCGGCCGCCATGGACTCGGTGGAGAAATACCTGAAGCTGCTGAAGCCCCATGTGGCGGGCTGGGAGGCCGATTTCGGCAAGGAGATGATGACCAAAGGGAAGGCGTGGCTCAACGTGACCTGGAGCGGTGACGCGCAGTGGGCCATTGAGGAGGCCGCCGAGGTCGGGGTAGACCTGGCCTACACCATTCCGAGCGAGGGCAGCAACGTTTGGTACGACGGCTGGGTCATCCCGAAGTATGCCTGCAACAAGGAGGCCGCCGCCTATTTCATCAATTTCCTGTGCCGTCCCGACATCGCCCTCCGCAACATGGAGGAGACGGGCTATGTCAGCTCTGTTGCCGCTCCGGAGATACTGGAGGCCTTTACCGACTCTACCCTCGAAGCGACGGTGGACGCCAGCTATTTCTTCGGTGAGGGGGCAGAAGCCGTCCCCTTGTCGGTCACCCAATATCCGGACCGTTCCATCATTGGCCGCTGCGCCATGATACGTGACTTCGGCGAGAAGACGGTGGATGTGCTGGATATCTGGTCGCGTGTGAAGGGGGATAACCTGAACAGCAGCATTGTCGTCATTATCTTTGCCGTGGTGATTGTGCTGAGCGGCTGGCAGATACGCCGCCGTTGGAGGAACTATCGCCGCCGCAAAGCACAACGGGTGAAGCGGAGAAGAAGAGGGTGATCCTGACGGATAAAGGTGTGTCCCGACAAAAGTGGATGACAGACACGTTTGTTGGGACACACCTTTATTTATAGCTCCTGTCCGGGCCCACTGCCGGTCCGGCAAGGAGGGTTTAGATAGACAGTTCGCGCAATACGTTCACCAGTTCGCGGTCAATAGGCTTGTCGTTCTTGATGGCCTTGGCAAACGGCACATAGACAATCTTGTCGTTTTCGATACCAATCATCACATTGCGCTGGCCTTCCATCAGGGCCTGGATACTGGCCACACCCATACGGCTGGCAATGATACGGTCGTGGGCCGTGGGGCGTCCGCCGCGCTGCAAGTGGCCGAGGATGGTGACACGCACATCATACTGCGGATATTCGTTCTTCACACGTTCGGCATAATGCATGGCGCCGCCGGTGATTTCGCTCTCGGCTACCAATACGATAGAGCTGCTCTTCGACTTGCGGAAACCGTTCTTGATGAATTCTTCCAGCTGGTCGACTTCGGTATTGAATTCGGGGATAATGGCCGCTTCGGCTCCGGCGGCGATGGCGCCGTTCAAGGCCAGGAAGCCTGCGTCGCGACCCATGACCTCGACGAAGAACAGACGCTCGTGTGAAGTGGCCGTATCACGTATTTTGTCAACGGCATCCAGAATGGTGTTCAGGGCCGTGTCATAGCCGATGGTGGTGTCGGTGCCGTAGAGGTCATTGTCGATGGTTCCCGGCAGACCGATACAAGGTACGTCAAATTCCTGGGCTAGCATACGGGCACCTGTCAGCGAACCGTCGCCACCGATGACGATGAGGGCATCAATGCCTTCTTTCTGCATGGTGTCGTAAGCAATCTTACGGCCTTCGGGAGTCTTGAACTCCTGGCAACGGGCGGTTTTCAGAATCGTACCTCCCAGCTGGATAATGTTGCTGACATTCTGGGTTTTGAATTCCTGTATCTCGCCTGTTATCAAGCCTTTATAACCTCTGTATATACCTTTTACCTGCAATCCGTTGTAGATAGCCGAACGTGTGACGGCACGGATAGCTGCGTTCATACCCGGCGCATCTCCTCCTGATGTAAGGATTCCAATGCATTTAATCGTTCCCATAAATTTCTTAGTTTGATTACGTGACTGCAAATTTATAAAAATATAAATACAGTCCAATTACTTTAGCCTATTTTATTCTTTTAAGTTGCCGATTTGCCTCCGCCTGTGGCGGCATGTTTCAGTATCATGTCTTTGCAGGCTTCCATCAACCACTTGGGGGTAGAGGTGGCACCGCAGATACCGATAGACAGGGCGTCGCTGAGCAGGCTGCGGTCTATCTCTTCGGGTCCGTCTATCTGGTAAGAGCGCGGATTGACTTTCTTGCATTCCTGGTAGAGGATTTTCCCGTTAGAGCTTTTGTGCCCGCAGACGAAGAAAATGAGGTCGTGTGCCGCGGCGAACCGCCGGATGTTGGGCATACGGTTGGCCACCTGGCGGCAGATGGTGTCATAGTATTCGAAGGTCGCTCCGGGGGCGATGTGCTCCTGGATGTAGGCCACTATCTTCCGGAACTCGTCGAGCGACTTGGTGGTCTGTGAGTACAGGCGGATGTCCGTGCCGAAGTCCAGCCGTTCGGCTTCTTTCAGATTCTCAATGACAATGGCTTTCCCTTCGGTCTGCCCTACGAGTCCCAGCACTTCGGCATGCCCGTTTTTCCCGAAGATGACGATTTGTTTCGGCCGGCCTGCCGGCGTACTGTCGTATTCTTTTTTGATGCGCTGCTGCAGGCGGAGCACCACCGGACAGGTGGCATCGATGAGGGCCAGCCGGTTGCCGGCGGCTGTCCGGTAGGTTTCGGGCGGCTCGCCATGCGCCCTCAGCAGCACCTTGGCATGTTCCAGACGGGCAAACTCTTCATGATTGATGGTGACGAGGCCCATTTGTTGCAACCGGTCGCATTCCTGCCCGTTGTGCACAATGTCTCCCAGGCAATACAGGGTCTCTCCCTTTGCCAGCTCCTCTTCGGCTTTCCGGATGGCCGTGGTGACACCGAAGCAGAAGCCCGAACCTTCGTCTATCTCAACCTTGAGCATGTACTACCTTATTATATTGTTCGGTCAGCCATGCTTTCTGCTCGGCGATGGTCAGTTCACTGTTGTCCAGCAGCAGGGCATCCTCCGCCTTCCGGAGCGGGCTTACCGCACGTGTCTGGTCAATGCGGTCGCGCTCTTCCACGTTGTGGAGGATGTCTTCGTAAGAAGCGTCCTGCCCTTTTGCCTTCAATTCCTCAAAACGGCGGCGGGCACGGATGGCTGCCGAAGCCGTGACGAAAATCTTCAGCTCGGCGTGAGGAAAGACGGTCGTGCCGATGTCCCGCCCGTCCATGACGATTCCTTTCTCTTTCCCCATTTCCTGCTGCTGGCGGACCAGCATTTCGCGGACAAAACCGATGGCGGCCACCGGACTGACGTGTGAGGACACTTCGAGGGTACGGATGGCTTCTTCTACATTCTCGCCGTTCAGGAAGGTCATCGGCCGCTGGGTGTCGGGGTTCAGCTCGAACGAAATCCGGATGCGGTCCAACTGTTGGCGGAGGGCCGTTTCGTCAATGGCCTGCCCTTTGAAAAGTCCGTTGCGCAAGCAGTACAGGGTGACGGCACGATACATGGCTCCGGTGTCGATATAGATGTACCCGATTTCTTTGGCAAGGTCTTTCGCCATAGTGCTTTTCCCACAAGACGAAAAACCGTCTATCGCAATGATTATCTTCTTCATATTCGTTGCTGTTGGTTGATGTTTGTATGATTCAGTCCCAAAGATAGGCAAAAACTTTCGCATACTTTCCGGTTCCTCGCTCTTTTTTGGTACTGAGGCCTCGTGCGTCCGGTTAAACCTACTGTTTGGTAGAAACTTTTTTGCTAAAAAAGGTTGCAGTTTCAAAGATTTGTGCTACATTTGTCGCCATAGAACAAACCAACCTATAAAAATCATTTATGGAAATTAAAAAATCGCCCAAAGCGGACCTTGAGGGAAAGAAATCCACATGGCTGCTCGTCGGACTGGTGCTGACATTGGCGGTACATTTTGTCGCATTCGAATGGACAGAACGTGACAAGAAGGTGACCACCGATACCGGTATTGTAGAACCGACATTCGAAGAAGAAATGGTGCCTATCACCGAACAGGAAGAACAGAAGCAGGCTCCTCCTCCTCCCGAAGCCCCGAAAGTAGAGGAAGTGTTGCAGATTGCTGAAAACGATGCCAACGTGCAGGAATCGACCATCGCCACTACCGAAGATACCGGTCAGGCTGTGGAAATCAAGTACACTCCGGTAGAAGTGGAAGAAGAAGAACCGGAAGAACAGCAGATTTTCCAGGTAGTAGAAGAAATGCCCGAATTCCCCGGTGGTATGGGCGAATGTCTGAAGTTCTTGGCCAAGAACATCAAATATCCTACTATCGCTCAGGAAAACGGTGTGCAGGGCCGTGTTATCGTACAGTTCGTCGTGAACCGCGACGGATCTATCGTAGACCCGGTGGTGATGCGTAGTGTAGACCCGTATCTGGATAAGGAGGCACTTCGAGTTATCAAGATGATGCCGAATTGGAAACCGGGTAAGCAACGTGGAAAGGCAGTACGTGTAAAATATACCGTGCCTGTTACTTTCAAACTCCAGTAAAAAGCATTTGGTCATGCTGATGACCGCTAAAGGCTGCCCTTTTTCCGACGGGCAGCCTTTTTCATACCAACCCCACCTATTTTTATTTGTATTATGAAACAGCAGAACAGTGAACAACTGATGAAAGGGATTCATGCCTATATTGAATCGCTTTCTTATTCGCGCGACCCCCAAGGATTGTACGACCCCATTGAATATGTCCTGGATTTGGGCGGCAAGCGTCTTCGCCCTGTGCTGATGCTCTTGGCCTATAATTTATATAAGGAGAATGTGGAGGCCATCTATCCGCAGGCGGCAGGTATCGAGACGTATCATAACTTTACACTCTTGCACGATGACCTGATGGACAAGGCGGAGGTGCGTCGGGGCAAGCCGACGGTGCACAAACGCTGGGACGAGAATACGGCGATCCTTTCGGGGGATACCATGTTAATATTGTCCTATCGCTTCATGATGCAGGGTTGTCCGGTAGAACGGCAAGAGGAGGTGATGGGCATTTTCGGGCAGACGGCTCTGGAGGTGTGCGAGGGTCAACAATGGGATATGGAATTCGAGCGTCGCGATGATGTGACGGTGGATGAGTATATCGAAATGATCCGTCTGAAGACATCGGTACTGCTGGCGGCTGCGCTGAAGATTGGGGCGGTTCTGGGAGGGGCGTCGGCCGAAGATGCCGACCGCTTGTATGACTTTGGCATCCGGATGGGGTTGGCCTTTCAGTTGCAGGATGATTATTTGGATGTGTATGGCGATCCGGCTACGTTCGGGAAGAAGATAGGGGGCGATATCCTTTGCAATAAAAAGACGTATATGCTGATTACAGCCTTGCAACGCGCGGAAGGTGCTGACCGGGACACGTTGCTGCACTGGATACAGGCGGACGATTTTGAACCGGCAGAGAAGATCGCTGCGGTGACCGCCGTTTATGATAAGGTAGGAATAGCCGCTCTGTGCCGCCAGAAGATAGAAGATTATTATGCAGAAGGGCTCCGGTTGTTGGATGAAGTCTGTGTGGAAGAACCGCTCAAGGAGCCGCTCAGGGCATTTGTCGACAGATTAATGGAACGTAAATTATGACGGTGGCTGCGGGGTGGATAGATACGCATACGCATCTTTATACGGAAGAGTTTGATGAAGACCGCGAAGAGGTGCTGGCACGTGCGGCGCAAGCCGGGGTGACTCATCTGTTCATGCCTAACATTGATGATACGACCGTGTCACGGATGTTACAGTTGTGTGAAACACACAAAGGCTGTTATCCGATGATGGGGCTTCATCCGACATCGGTCGATGCCCACTGGAGAGAGCGTTTGTCGGTCGTCCGCGGATGGTTGGAGGCTGAGGCCGCACGTTTTGTAGGTATCGGTGAGGTAGGGATGGATTTGTATTGGGACCAGACTTTCCGTGATGCGCAGATGCAGGTGCTCGACGAGCAGGTGCAGTGGGCGTTGGAGTACCGGTTGCCGCTGATTGTCCACTGCCGGGAGGCCTGGCCCGAGCTGCTCGAAGTGCTGGCTCCTTATCGTGACAAGGGGCTGACGGGCATTTTCCACAGCTATACGGGCGGATGGCCGGCCGAACAGCTGTTGGCCTACGACGGGTTCATGCTGGGGATAAACGGAGTGGTGACTTTTAAAAAAAGCACCTTGCCGGACGATTTGAAAACGGTTCCGCTGTCACGGGTCGTATTGGAGACCGACTCGCCCTACCTGGCACCGGTGCCCCATCGGGGAAAACGTAACGAGAGTGCGTATATTGGTAAGGTAGCCGATCGGCTCGCTGTCCTCTATGGAGTCCCATCGGAGGAAGTGGCCATACAGACCACAGCAAATGCTTTAAAAGTCTTTATGAAAGTTTCGGGAAGTTTTTAAAGTTTATTAATTTTGGCGGAATAAATAAACTTTTGTGGCCTGAATAGCAAAGAAGACGAAAAAAAAGAATACATTTGTGACAGAAATCGCTTGCAGTTCGCAATTTTATTTGTAATTTGCAGCCGATTTAAGAAGGGTGAGGGGAGATGCCCCACACGGAGAGGTGCTCGAGTGGTTGAAGAGGCACGCCTGGAAAGCGTGTATACGCCAAAAGCGTATCACGGGTTCGAATCCCGTTCTCTCCGCAATGAGAAACAATTTATAAACTATTAATTAATTAATCTTAAAAAATTAGACACACAATGAAAAAGTTATTCGCAATTCTTGCAGTGATGGGAGTCCTCTCATTTGGAATGACTCAGACAGCTATGGCTCAGGAAGCTTCTGCTCCGGCAACAGAACAAAACGACGATGCAGCACCCGTGGCTGAAGAAGGTGGTTTGCACAAAGAGTTGAAAACGAAATTTATCGAAGGTGATGCCGGCTTTATGTCTTTGCCTGCTATCGCATTGGTTATCGGTCTGGCTTTCTGTATCGAACGTATCATCTATTTGAGCTTGGCTGAAGTGAACGCTAAAAAGTTGATGGGTAAGGTAGAAGCCGCTTTGGAAAAAGGTGACGTTGAAGGTGCCAAGACTATCTGCCGCAACACTCGTGGTCCTGTTGCTTCTATCTGCTATCAGGGTCTGATGAGAATCGACGAAGGTCTGGATGTCGTTGAACGTTCAGTAGTTTCTTACGGTGGTGTACAGGCCGGTTACCTTGAAAAAGGTTGCTCTTGGATCACATTGTTCATCGCCATGGCTCCGTCTTTGGGATTTATCGGTACCGTTGTTGGTATGGTTATGGCGTTCGATAAAATCCAGCAGGCAGGTGATATCTCTCCGACAGTCGTTGCAGGTGGTATGAAGGTCGCCTTGATCACTACTATCTTCGGTTTGATCGTAGCATTGGTTCTCCAGGTATTCTACAACTACATCTTGGCTAAGATTGAAGCTATCACAAGTGAAATGGAAGACTCTTCTATCACTTTGCTTGATATCATCATGAAATATAACTTGAAATACAAAAAATAATTAGGACATGGCTAAATTATCATATAAAGCGTCCTACTACGTTTTCTATGTCCTGATTGCATTGACTTTGCTCGTATTGGGACTGTTCTTTGGAGTAGGATACACGAACCCCGTGGGCGAATATAACGCCCCTGAAAACACGGAGACTTTAATATACTTCATGTATATCATGTTTGCTCTGTGTGTGATAGTTACGGTTTTGGGTGCTTTGGCTCAGTTCGGAACTACCTTGAAAGATAACCCGAAAAACGCTGTTAAATCATTGCTCGGCTTGGCATTGTTCGTAGTGCTGCTCATTGTCGCTTATGGCGCAAGTTCTTCTGAACCTTTGCTGATGGCCAGTGGTGAAACATTTACAGATGCCAGTCTGCTGAAGTTGTCGGATATGATGTTGTACTCTATCTACTCATTGTTCGTCATCGCAGCAGTTGCAACAATTCTGAATTTGACAGGTATTTTTAGAAAATAATTAAAAGAAAGTAAGTAAAATGGCAAGAAAGAAAAAAACCATGCCGGGAATCAACTCAAGTTCTACGGCGGATATTGCCTTCATGTTGCTTATTTTCTTCCTGACAACAACATCTATGGATACTGACCGTGGTCTCGCCAGACGCTTGCCGCCTCCACCCGAGAACAAGGAACAGAAAGATGATATTATTGTTAAGGAGCGTAACGTTCTCCAGGTTCGTTTGAACAAAGACGACCAGCTGATGGTCGGTGGAGAATGGTCTGAGATAAGACAACTGAGAGAAAAGGCAAAAGAATTCATTGCCAACCCGAATGATGATGCTAACTTGCCGGAAAAACACAGCAAGAGCATCCCGTTCTTCGGTGACGTAATGATAACTGAAAAGCACGTTATCTCCGTTCAGAACGACGTTGGTACCAGCTATAACGCTTACCTGCAAGTTCAGAACGAATTGGTGGCAGCCTATAATGAATTGCGTCAGGAATTGGCGAGAGCACAGTTTGGCAAAGATTTGGCAGATTGTAGCGAAGACGAGAAAGATGCAATCGCTCAGTATTATCCTCAGAAGATTTCTGAAGCTGAACCTAAAAAATATGGAGGGAAATAACAATGGGAAAATTTAACAAGACAGGTAAACGTGGCATGCCGGAGTTGAATACTTCATCTTTGCCTGACCTTATCTTTACCATGTTGTTCTTCTTCATGATTGTAACAACAATGCGTGAAGTAACATTGAAGGTACAGTTCAAGGTTCCGCAAGCTACCGAGCTCGAAAAGCTGGAGAAGAAATCTTTAGTGTCTTTCATCTATATTGGTAAACCGATGCCGGAATTCCAGAAAAAGATGGGTACATCTGACCGTATTCAGTTGAATGACAAGTTCGCTGAATCTTCTGAAGTTCAGGATTACATTTATCAGGAACGTGAAAACATGAAAGAGGAAGACAAGCCGTTTATGACTGTATCCTTGAAGGTGGATGCTCAGACTAAGATGGGTATCGTGACAGAAGTAAAACAGGCTCTTCGTCAGGCTTATGCTTTGAAGATTAACTATTCCGCTACACAGCGTATGTAATGGTTCAATAAGATAGCCACAAAAAAAGGATGTACTCTTAACCGGTGCATCCTTTTTTTGTGGCTTCTTGCTCAGCCGATGATGGGCGATGTGGGGTCAGTAGAAATTTAGTGGGGATAAATTTTTCAAGAAGCCAAATTCTTCTT
>CAMAFR010000027.1 GCA_945833835.1 uncultured Bacteroides sp. | reverse complement strand
GATAAAGCCCTGTATCTCCACGCAGCGGTTGGCCACCTCCGTCAGCCGTGCACCCAGCAAAGCCTGTTGGGCCGTCAGCACCTCCAGGTAAGTGGTGGTACCATGCTGCATGAGCAACGTGGTGCTCTGCAGGGCCTGTCCGAGCGCAGCCACCTGCCGTGCGTAGTGGTCGGATTTGTCGCGGGCGGTCTGACACTGCACCAACGCCTCATTGACCTCGCTGCCGGCATTGAGCAGCGTCTGCCCGAACGCCAGTCGGGCCTCTTCCTGCTGCGCACGGGCTATTTTCAGTCCTGCCACGAGTGTCCCCCTGCTGAACAAGGGTTGGGTGAGCGAGGCCACCGCCGACGCCAGGAACTCCGCCGGATTGCTGATCAGGCTGCCGGCGGAGTTAGTCCATCCCGCACTGCCCCCAGCACGACCGCTGGATAGAAGGCCGATCGTGCGGCGGCTGTGGTGTAGAAGGCCGCTTCGAGCGCTGCACTCCTTACGTCCGGCCGTCGGGCCAGCAGCTCCATCGGTACGCCCGCTGCCAGCTCATGGTTGAAATGCTGTTCCCCCAGCCTGCCGCGGCCGATGGCATGGGGTACCTCGCCCAGCAGCAACGAAAGGCTGTTCTCAACGGTGTTGATCTGCTCCTTCAGGTCGAGCACCGAGGTGTGGATGGCCTGGCAGGCGGCCTCCATCAGGGCCCGTGTGGCAGTTACGGTCTCCTGCCACGAGCCGGCGGTTTGAACCGCTATCTCCAGCTGTTCGTCCAGCATCAGCAGCGAGTAATAAGCGTTGGCAATGCCCGCCACCACCTGCGTCTGCACCGCCTGCCGGTAGTCCTGGCTTTGCTCCAGCAAGGCCTTCGAGCGGCGTTTGGCGTTGCGGATGCGTCCGAACAAGTCTACCTCCCAGCTGGCCGTGAGAGGTATGCTGTAGGTCTGCAGTGCCTTGGCCCCCGCGAAACTGCTGGCCGATGCCTGTGGTGCCAAGGCGAACGCGGGCAGGTAGGCCAGCCGTGCAGAGAGCAGCGTGGCTTCGGCTTCCTTCACTCGCCACTGGGCCGACTGCAGGTCGGTGTTGTGGTGCAGTCCCCTCTCAATAAGTTCCTGCAGCTGGGGGTCTGTGAAGAACTCCCTCCAGCTTTTGTCGGCCACACTGGCGGCCTCCTCACCGAAAAGGCCCTTGGGCACTTCGGTCGTCGGCGGGTAGGATGTATAAATGCCGCAGCCGCCCAGCAGCAGTGCCAGGGCCGGCGGCATGAAAATGTGCTTTCTCATTGTCTGCCTCCTTTCTTGTCGTCAATATGATGTTGCCGTTCGGCTGCCGCCTCCAGGCATTCTTCCTGAATCTGCCAGTCCTGCGTACGCTCGAATTGTTCCGGGCGGATCCGTTCCTGCAGTGCTTGGAACACGATGAACAAGACCGGCACCATGAACAGCAGTCCCAGTGTGCCGATGACCATGCCGCCCACCACGCCTGTGCCGAGCGAGCGGTTGCCGTTAGCGCCTACCCCTGTGGCCGCCATGAGCGGTAGCAGTCCGATGACCAGTGTCGCCACCGTCATGAGGATGGGGCGCAGGCGGACTTTGGCAGCCGAGAGGGCGGCCGAGGTCAGGCTCATGCCGCTCTTGCGGCGTTCGACCGCATATTCCGTCAGCAGGATGGCCGTCTTGGCCAGCAGGCCGATGAGCATGATAAGCCCCGTCTGCAGATAAATGTTGTTCTCTAATCCCGCCGCCTTGGCGAAGAGGAACGAGCCCATCAGTCCGGCGGGCACCGCGAGGATGACGGCGAACGGAAGGAGAAAGCTCTCGTAGAGGGTGCAGAGAATGAGGTACACCATCAGCACGCAGATGCCGAAGATGATTGCCGTTGTGCCGGTCTGCCGGTTCTCCTCGCGGGTGATGCCGCCGAAGTCGTAGCCGTAGCCTTTGGGAAGCACCTCGGCCGCCGTCTACTTCACGGCCTTCAGTGCGTCACCCGTGCTGTATCCGTCGGCCGGCATGACGCTCACCGCGATGGAGTTGTACATGTTGAAACGGCTCAGCGTCTCGGCGCCATACACGCGCTTGAGCGACACGAACTGGCTGAGCGGAGCCATGTCGCCGTTGGCTATACGCACAAACGCATGGTCCAGTGAGGCCTCGTCCAGGCGGTAGCGTGGTGCGGCCTGCATCATCACCTTATACACTTTCGAGAACCGGTTGAAGTCCGACACATATTGTCCTCCGTAGTAGCCCGAGAGGGTGGCCAGCACGGCATTGGGGGTAATGCCCGCCCGCTTGCATTTGGCGGCGTCTACCCCCACCTGCCACTGCGGATAGTCCACCGCGAAGGTAGAGTAAGCGCGGGCCACTTCCTGCCGCTGGTTCAGCGCGTCCACCCATTGCCCGGCGTAGGCCGTGAAGGCACCCAGGTCGCCCCCCCATTTTGTCCTGCAGGTTCACGTCGAGCGAATTGCCTGTGCCGCATCCCGGAATCATGCCAGGCGCCATGGCAAACACCACGGCATCCTTGATGTCGGCCGTCAGCTCATAAATGCGGCGGATGACCGCCTGCACCTGTTCCGAGCGTTGCGTGCGCTCGTCCCAGTCCTCCAGCCGTACGATGAACATGCCGGCGGCGGTGCCCTGGCCTCCGATCAGGCTGTAGCCCGATGTGGCCATGAGGTTGTGCAGTTTGGGCACCTGCCGCAGCCGCTCGCCGATGCGGAGCATGATCTTATCGGTGGTGGCCAGCGAGGAACCCGAGGGAGTGGTGACGTTCACCAGCACCACGCCCTGATCTTCGTCGGGCACCAGGCCGGTTTTGGTGGTCTGCACCAGCACCGCCAGCAGCACCACCGAGCAGGCAGCCATTCCCCATACCATCCACCGGCGTTTGATAAAAAACAGCACGCCATTCTTATACTTACCCACCAAGGTGACAAAAGCCGTGTTGAACGAGCGGGCGAAGCGCTGCTTGAACGTGAGCGGGGCCTGGCCCGACGGTACCTCCTCGGGGCGCAGCAGCAGGGCACACAAGGCAGGGCTGAGAGTCAGGGCGTTGAAGGCCGAGATGCCCACCGCCATGGTCAATCCGAACTGGGTGTAGAAGGTGCCCGACGTGCAGCTCATGAATGACACCGGGACAAACACCGCCATGAACACCAGCGAGGAGGTGATGACGGCGTTCGAGATGCCTTTCATGGCATCGATGCTGGCCATGTAGGGCGATTGGTAGCCCACGTCGAAGCGCGCCTGCACCGCCTCGACCACCACGATGGAGTCGTCCACCACCGTACCGATGACCAGCACCAGAGCAAATAGCGTGATGAGGTTGATGCTGAAGCCCGCCACCGCCATGAAGGCGAAAGTGCCGATGAGCTACCCCACGATGCCCACCAGTGGGATGAGGGTGGCGCGCAGGTTCTGCAGGAACACCAACACCACCAGCACTACCAGCACGACGGCCTCTATCAGCGTCTTCACCACCTCGTGAATGGAGGCGAACAAGAAATCGTTGGTGCTCATCATCTGGGTCAGCTCCACGCCCTTGGGCAAATCCTTGCGGGCCTCTTCGAGCAGGGCGTCAATCTGCCCGTTCACTTCGGTTGAGTTTGAGCCCGCTGTCTGAAACACCAAGCACGACACGCCCGGATGCCCGTTGAGCCGCCCCACGTAGGCATAGTTCTCACGCCCCAGCTCGATGGTGGCGATGTCCTTCAGGCGCAGCACCTCGCCATTGTCAGCAGAGCGGATGACGATGTCGCCGAAGGCTTCGGGTGTCGAAAGGCGGCCCGTGTACTTCATGGTGTACTGGAAGCTCTCCTCCGAGTTCTCGCCGATGGATCCGGTGGCCGCCTCAATGTTCTGTTCGGCCAGGGCCGCCGTCACGTCCTGCGGGGTCAGTCCGTACTGCGCCATCACGTCGGGTCTCATCCACACGCGCATGGAGTAGTCGGTCCCCAGTATGACCAGCTCTCCTACCCCCTGCAGGCGCAGTATCTCGGGCTTGAGGTGGATGCTGATGTAGTTGGACAGGAAGCCCTCGTCATACGTGTCATCGGGGCTGCTCAGGGTGAACACCTGCAACATACTGGTCTGCCGTTTAAGCGTGGTCATCCCCACCTGTGTCACCTCGGCGGGCAGCTGCCCCGTAGCCTTCGACACACGGTTCTGCACGTTCACCGCCGCCATGTCGGGGTCGGTGCCCTGTTCGAAATACACAAAGATGATGACCGTTCCGGCGTTGCTCGCCGAGGAGGTCATGTAGGTCATGTCCTCCACCCCGTTGATGGCTTCCTCCAGCGGGGCGATGACACTTTTCTGTAAAGTCTCGGCACTGGCGCCATAATAGGTAGTGGTCACCATCACCGTGGGCGGCGCGATGTCGGGATACTGCTCCACGGGCAGCGTGCACAGCCCTATCACCCCGAGGATGACGATGGCGATGGAGAGCACAGCCGAGAGCACCGGCCTTTCAATAAAAGTTCGTAGGTTCATAGTCGTTCTGCGTTACGTTGGTTCATGGTTGTTCGTTGCGAGTCCCGTCATCGCCGCCTCTCGCCCGCAGGGGGTACCCTCGCGCAGCAGTCCCACACCCTCGGCCACGATGAACTCACCTGGGCGCAGGTCCTCTTCCACGATGTAGAGCTGGCCGCCGTCTGCCCGGCTCACGCTGACGGGCGACGCGCTGGCCTTGCCGTCTATCACCTTGTAGACATAGGCCCGGTCCTGCACCTCGAAGGTGGCCGTCTGCGGAATGGCCAGGCAGTCCTTGCGCTCGGTGGCGATGACTACACTGCCCGATGTGCCGCTGAAGAGCAGTCCATCGGGGTTGTCGAACGCCGCCCGCAGGCTGACGGTGCCCGTCGTGCGGTCGGCCACGCCGCTGATGCTCTCGATGCGTCCCTTGTGCGTGTAGGCACTGCCGTCGTTCAGCCGCAGCTCCACCTCGGGCAGGCAGGCCAGGGCCTCCTGGCGCGAGCCGTACCGCCGCACCAACGCGAGCAGCCGGTTCTCCGTCATAGAAAAATATACATACATGGTCGAGTTGTCCGACACCACTGTGAGCGGCTGCGCCATCCCCGCTGGGGCCACCAGTGCCCCCACCCGGTAGGGTAGGTTGCCCACCACCCCATCGGCAGGACTTTTGACCTCGGTGTACGACAGGTTATTGCGGGCCGCTACCTCCTGGGCACGTGCCTGCGCCAGCTGCGCCTTGGCGGTGCGCCAGGCGTTTGCGGCGGTCTGCAGGTCGAAGGCCGATACCACCTTCTTGTCGTAGAGCTCCTGCTTGCTGTCATACGTCAGCCGCGCCGTGGCCAGCCCCGCCTCGGCGGCCTCTACATTGGCCAAGGCCGCCTGCAGGGCTGCCTCGTAGGGCACACCGTCAATGACGAAGAGCGTCTGCCCCTCTTCACCGCCTGCCCCTCTACCACACACAGCCGCGTGAGCGTGCCGCTTACCTGGGGGTAGATGTCGATGTCCTGCCGGCCCCGGATGGTGGCTGGGTAGGACGAGTGGACCACTTGGTCAGAGGGCGCCAGGGTGAGCATGGCATACTCCGCCTCTGCCTGTCCGCCGGGAGCTTCCTTACACCCTCCCAGCACAGACAACACGCAGCCCACGGCGGCCGGCCACCCCGCAGGCTGTCTGTACAAAAAAGTTTTCATCATAATCTGTTGGCATTAAAAAAAGTTGATGTTTTTTTCTTGAAAACGCCTGCAAAGTTAGCGGCAAAACCCGGGCAGGCCGAGTGACAGATGTCGCCTGTATTGGCACTTATCAGCACGCCCTGCACGTTTTTGGCGAAAAAAAAACTACTTTTGTTCCGCAATAAAAGAACAGCTGTATGAACTATTGGAATGTGACTGACGACGAGGCCTTCAGTGTCGGCACTGACACGTGGCTGACCCAGGCCGGAGACTATGTCAAGACGGCGGGCGTCTTTGTACTTTTCGTCACCGAGGGCACCGCCGAACTCGAAATCGACCTGCGCCTCTACCGCCTGCGTCCCCACACGCAGACCGTGCTGCTGCCGGGTTCGCTGGTGCACGTGCTGCACGTGTCGCCTGACTTCAAGCTGCACGTGCTGGGCTGCTCGGACACGCTCTTCCAAGAGATTTCCACGTGCCTGGAGCCCCGCTTTTTCCATTTCCTGAAAGAGACCCCCTGCGTGCCGCTCGACACAGCGGAGTCCGTCCGGTTGCAGCATGCCATCAGCCTGCTGCACTCTATCCACAGCGACACCGCCAACCGCTACCGCCGCCAGATGGCGGCCAACTGGTTCCAGAACTTGCTGTACTATTTCTACAGCCGCACGCACCGCTACTTCGAGCAGCGCGAACCGAAATGGGTAGGGCGCAAGGATGAGCTCTTCAAGCTCTTCCTGCAACTCGTCCACCAGTACTGCACCACCCAGCGCGAGGTGGCCTTCTATGCCCGCAAGATGAACATCACGCCGCGCTACCTCTCCACCATCGTGCTGGCCATGAGCAAGGAGTCCACCAAAAGCATCATCGACCGCCATGCCATCGCCGAGATTAAGGTGATGCTCAAGAGCACGCGTTTGAACATCCAGGAAATTTCAAACCGCATGAAGTTCGCCGACCAGTCGTTCTTCGGACGCTACTTCAAGAAGCACACGGGTATGTCGCCCATCCGCTACCGCAACAAGCAATGACCCTACTGCCGTCGGTGCGGTGCTGAAAATGTGCTTCCAACCGCATAGAAAGACGGCAGGAGTCGTGTCTTGAATCCTTGTTTTTTATAATTTTGCAACAAAAAACACTCCGACACGCAACATGATGAATCATGGACACCCCAAAGGGATTTACCTGCTGTTCGCCACCGAGATGTGGGAACGCTTCAGTTATTACGGCATGAGGGCCCTCTTCATGCTTTATATGGTACAGGCGCTGCGCTTCAACAAGGAGCTGGCCTCTGAAATCTATGGCAACTACACCGGCCTGGTCTATCTCACTCCGCTACTGGGCGGCTACATAGCCGACCGCTACTGGGGCAACTGCCGTTCCATCACCGTAGGCGCGCTCGTCATGGCCGCCGGACAGTTCCTGCTGTTCCTCAGTGCGTGCTGGTACTACGACACGTCCTGGGCCAAGGGGCTGATGCTCGCCGGGCTGGGGCTGCTCATCGCCGGCAACGGCTTCTTCAAGCCCAACATCTCCACGCTGGTAGGACGGCTCTACACCGACACCGACCCTCGTAAAGACGCAGCCTACACCCTCTTCTACATGGGGGTAAACGTGGGCTCCATCCTGGCTCCGCTGGTGTGTGGGGCCCTGGGCAACACGGGCCGGCCCGAAGATTTCAAGTGGGGCTTCCTGGCCGCCTGCATCGGGATGCTGGCCGGCACGCTCATCTTCAAGGGTTTTGGGAGCCGCTGTCTGCGAGACCCCTCGGGCCGTCCGCTCGGCGGCCCACCCCACTACCGAGAGTCAGTCCGCCGCCACCAAATTCCCTCTGCAAGGCAGGTGGTCCGCAGCTGCCGGCTGGCCGCAGGCATCGCCGCCCTCACCCTGCTCTTCGCCTACGGCTGGGACGGCAGCGGATGGGCGGAGGCCGACTGGACAGGATCCCTTATCGGGGCCACCGCCCTCGTCATGCCTCTGGGCATCATCGCCGACCGCAGCCTGACGCGTATGGAGAGGCGTCGCATCGGCATCATCTACGTCATCGCCTTTTTTGTCATCTTCTTCTGGGCGGCCTACGAGCAGGCGGGCGCATCGCTCACCTTCTTCGCCGACGAACAGACCGACCGCCGCATAGGAGGCTGGGAGATGCCCGCTGCCTACTTCCAGTCGTTCAATCCCCTCATGGTCATCGTGCTGGCACCCTTGTTCGCCGCCCTTTGGCCGTGGCTCCACCGCCGGGGATGGGAGCCGGGCCCGGTACACAAACAGGCTATCGGGCTGCTGCTGCTCGCGCTGGGTTATCTGTTCATCGCCTTCGGCGTGAGGGACGTGGAACCGGGCGTGAAGGTGAGCATAGGTTGGCTGGCAGGGCTTTACCTCATCCACACCATGGGCGAGCTGTGCCTGGCCCCCATCGGGCTCTCGTTGGTGTACAAGCTCTCGCCGGTGCGCTTCTCCTCGCTGCTGATGGGGGTGTGGTACCTCAGCACTTCGGCAGCGGCCAAGCTGGCAGGCGGGCTGAGCGGGCTCTACCCCGAGGGGGGCGTGGCTAAGAGCTTCCTGGGCTGGCCGGTACAGACCCTCGCGGACTTCTTCCTGGTGTTTGTCGGCATGAGCGGGGTCTCGGCCCTCGTGCTGTATGCGCTGGCGGGCAGGCTGCAGAAAATGATGCAGGAAGAAGGATAAAAAAAACGGGCGGAAAGGCACAGAAATGCCGCTAAAAGGGACAGTGGTCTGAAGGCGGAAAAACGCATCTTTGCAGGCGGATTATCAGCCTGCAAACAATATGCACACAAAAACCATCAACTATCTAATCTGCATCCTCCCCCTCTTGTGGGGAGGATGCGACTTGCTGGAGAGCCACCCCTACGATGCGCACGTGACGGGGGAGACGGATATCAACCGCAAGAACACGGCCCTCATCGAGGAGAGGCTGGCCGGAAAAGACACGGTCAGGTTCGCATTCATCACCGACACCCAACGCTGGTACGACGAGACCCGCCTGGCGGTGCGACATATCAACGCCCGGGGCGACATCGACTTCGTGCTACATGGGGGCGACCAGTCGGACTTCGGGGTGACCAAGGAGTTTCTTTGGATGCGCGACATCCTGAACGGCCTGGAGATGCCCTACGTCTGCGTCATCGGCAACCACGACTGCCTGGGCACGGGCAAGGACGTGTTCCGCTCGGTGTATGGCGACACCAACTTCGGGTTCACAGCCGGCGGCGTACGCTTCATCTGCCTTAACACCAACGCGCTGGAGTATGACTACTCCGAGCCCATCCCCGACTTCGGCTTCATCACTGCCCAGCAGGAGCGGATGCAGGCTGACTCGCTGCAACGCTGCGTGGTGCTGATGCACGCCGCGCCAGAGAGCGATGTGTTCAACAACAACGTGGCGGCGGTGTTCGGGCACTACCTGCGGGAGCTGCCGGGACTGCTGTTCTGCCTGCACGGGCATACGCACGCACTGAGCGTGACGGATCTCTTCGCCGACGGCATCCTGTACTACCAGTGTCCCAACATCAAGAAACGTATGTACCTATTATTCACCGTCAACGAGGAGGGGTATGCGTATGAGGTGGTGGAGTTTTAAGCGGACGGCCGTGTGCCTGGCCCTGGTGGCAGCAGAGGCTGCCTCCGCTGAGGGGCTGCCCGGGCAGGACACGCTGCGCGCCGACACCCTGCCGGGCAGGGAGACACCGTTTCTGTACCGGTATGACCGCCGCCTGGAGCGGTACAGGCGACGCTTCAACAGCCTTATCCCGCAGACCTGCCTCCTGCAGTGCTACGGCGACATGGGGCTGGTCTCGGTGGGCGTGGGATGGGATTACGGCCGCCGGGAGCAGTGGGAGACGGACGTGCTGCTGGGCATCGTGCCCAAATACCAGTCAAAGAGCACCAAGGTATCGCTCACACTGAAGCAGACCTTCGTGCCGTGGAGCTTCTCGGTGAGTGAGCTGTTCTCCATCGAGCCACTCTCGACAGGGCTTTACCTGAACACGGTGTTCGGCAACCAGTTCTGGACGAGCGAGCCCGACCGCTATCCCAAAGGATACTACGGCTTCTCTACCCGGATGCGCATCCATGTCTTCGTGGGGCAGGGCGTGACCTTGGCTGTCCCGCCGCGCAAGCGGTTCTTTGCCAAAGCCGTCACGGCGTTCTACGAGGTGAGCACCTGCGACCTCTACTTGGTGAGCGCCTTCACCAACAGTAGTCTGACGCCTAAAGACTACCTGCGTCTCTCCTTCGGGCTGCGGTTCAAGATTCTTTAAGACCGGCTGCCGGGGGCGTGCAATGAACCGTCACTGATGACCGACGGGAATCGTCAGTGGCGGTTGGCCGGAGCCGTCAGTGACGGCTCTTGGCACGCCTCATGGGGGCGCGTGCGTTACCCCATGAGGCGGTACGTCAGCTGACCGTCTTCAGACACTACAATCTCCACATAATAACACGAAGAGGCATCGGGCATACACACCGTGGCACAATACTCATAGCCGTTGGCCGTCACGTCAGTGAAATCCATGTCAGAGAGGATAGCCGTATGCAGGAAGTCTTCGGGGATGATGCCGGCGAACATCTCCTTCTTGATGTCCTTGCCGAAGAGACGCCGCGTGCCCTGGTAAACACAGATATGAATCACGTTGTCATAGTAGATGTTGTCTACAAACATGCCGTCCTCGGCAATGGATGGGCGCACCACTTTCTTGCTCGACGGGTTGATGTAGACGTAGCCGCGGTATCGCTGCCCCTGATAGATGACCACCTTGTCCTTCTGCTCCACGGCAGGTGCGGGGGTCGCCGGCTCCACCACCGTGCCGAAGGTCATCGTGTCCGTCTCGGCCTTGTGGAGCGAGAGCAGGTCACCCATCGCCGTATAGAAGGAAAAGGTGTGCTCGTCCAGCTGTCCGATGCGGTAGACGGCCGTTTCCGCACCCCCCACCACCAACGAGTCACCCGTAATGCGAAAGGCCTGCGGCAGGTTCACGCGCGAGGCGAAATAGATGCTGTCTCCCTTGACCTTGAGCACCGGCAGCCCATTGTCATCGTCCAACCAAATGCCTTGCAGCAGCTGCGTGTCTGCGGCAATCACTGACGGATGGGGATGTGCGGGCTTGCGGGCGGGCCGCCCACAAGCCGCCAGCAGCACGGCCACGCCTCCTGCCAATACACCCAGCCTGTTCATTTCCCAATGCAATGATATACGATGCCTTGCTCATCCAGCTCTTCGGGGTCGTAGATGTTGCGCCCATCGAAGATGACCGGTCGGTTCATGGTCTTCTTGATGACCCCCCAAGCCGGCAGACGGAATTCCTTCCACTCGGTCACCAGCAGCAGGGCGTCGGCGTCGAGCACGGCGTCATACATGTCGCGGGCATAAAAGACAGCGTCGCCCAGCCGGCGTTTAGCCTCCTCTATGGCGGCGGGGTCGTAGACGCGGATGCGGCAGCCGGCCTCTGCGAGCCTGCTTATCAGCACCAAGGCAGGGGCCTCGCGCATGTCGTCGGTCTCGGGCTTGAAAGCCAGCCCCCACAGCGCCACGGTCTTGCCCCGCAGGTCGCCCCCGTAGTAGGCGGACAGCTTCCGGAACAAGATGTCTTTCTGCGACTCGTTGACCGCCTCGACCATCTTCAGCACCCGCATGGAGTAACCATGCTCCTCGGCGGTCCTGATGAGGGCCTTCACGTCTTTGGGGAAGCAGGAGCCGCCGTATCCGCAGCCGGGATAGAGGAACTTACGCCCGATGCGGCTGTCGGACCCGATGCCGCTGCGCACCATGTTGACATCCGCCCCCACCAGCTCGCACAGGTTGGCGATGTCATTCATGAAGCTGATGCGAGTGGCCAGCATGGAGTTGGCGGCATACTTGGTCATCTCGGCCGAAGGGATATCCATGAATATCACGCGGAAGTTGTTCAGCAGGAACGGGCGGTAGAGCTTGGTCATCAACGCCTTCGCCCGCTCCGACTCAACGCCCACCACCACACGGTCGGGGGTCATGAAGTCGCGGATGGCATTGCCCTCCTTCAAGAACTCGGGGTTCGAGGCCACGTCGAAATCTATCGTCTCACCCCGGCGCGCCAGCTCTTCGGCAATGACGGCCTTCACCTTGCGGGCGGTGCCCACAGGCACCGTACTCTTCGTCACCACCAGCACATAGCGGTGCATGTGGGCCCCGATGGTGCGGGCCACCTGGAGCACGTAGGAAAGATCGGCGCCACCGTCCTCGTCGGGCGGAGTGCCCACGGCGCAGAACACGATGCTGACATCGTCCAGACACTCCTGCAGCGAAGTGGAGAAATGCAGGCGGCCGGCCCGCACGTTGCGCTGCACCATATCCTCCAACCCCGGCTCGTAGATGGGAATCATGCCCTTCCTCAAAGCCTCTATCTTCTCGGCGTTGGTATCAATACAATATACATTCGCCCCTGTCTCGGCGAAACAGGTGCCTGTCACAAGACCGACATAGCCGGTTCCAACGATAGCTATATTCATAACAGAAGAATTGTTTTGGGCGCAAAAGTAGCACAAAAATCATTTCCTGCCGAAAAAATGCGGCACAAAGATGAGCCGGATACCGGAAAAAGGGTTATTTTTGCAGTATGATTGAACTGGCTAAACATATTGAGATATTGTTGCTGGAGAACGATTGTGTCATCGTCCCCGGCCTGGGCGGTTTCATCGCCCACCACCGTCCGGCCCTGCGCAAGCGCGACGGACGCTTCTGCCCACCCTTACGCACGGTGGGCTTCAATCCGCGGATAGTGATGAACGACGGCCTACTGGCACAGTCGTACATGCAGGCCTACAACACCGACTTCCCCGATGCGACCCGCAAGATAGAGCAGACGGTAGAACGGATCAAGGAGGCCCTGTATCAGGAGGGCGAGGCCGGCTTCCCCCATATTGGGACGCTGTATTACAACATGGACGGCGTCTACGAGTTTGCTCCGGAGCGGGACCGCCTGTCCACCCCCTCGCTCTACGGCCTGGGCGGCTTCACGGCGCAGGCACTGGCCGCAAGACCGGCGGCGGAGGCCCCCCTGACCAGTCCGCCCGCCCGCACCGCAGCCGGCTGGTGGCGGCACACGGCGGCCGTAGCAGCGGCCGTTGTGCTGTTCTTCCTGCTGTCTGTGCCGGCCGAGAACACTTTTGTGGAGGAGACACAGTATGCCTCGCTGGGCTCGGCGGGCCTGTTTGAGAACATCCGCCACCAGTCATTGGTGGCCAGCGTCATCCCCCAACCGGGAGAGGCCGCCGCAGCGGCAGCCCCACAGGAAGAGCACAGCCGGAAGCCCCTGCGTAAGAACAATGTGAACACCCTGAAGCCAGTGGCCGTGAAGACCGAGAAAGTCACCGCCCAGGCCCGAGAGGACCAGCCGGCAGGCAAGGCCGCCGCCAGCCGGCAGACACCGGCAGAACGCCCCGCCCCGACAGCCGGCGGCAAGGCGTATTACGTCATTGTGGCCAGCCTCGGCACCCGTGCCGATGCGCAGGCCGAAGTGAGAAGACTGGCCAAGGACGGTTTCGGAGGCGCGACGGTGCTGGAGGCGGGTGACAAATTCCGCGTGGCCCTCGCCCGACACGACAGCCGGCAGGCTGCCCAACGGCAGACAGATGAACTGAAGAAAGACACCCGTTTCCGGTCGGCCTGGGTGCTCCCTTCCAAACCCGACAAGCATTAAGACCCCTATGAAAAGAGTAAGATGCCCCAAATGTGACAACTACATACAGTTTGACGAGACAAGATACGAGGACGGACAGTCGCTGGTCTTCGTGTGTGACAACTGCCAGAAGCAGTTCGGCATACGCATCGGCCATAGCAAGCTGAACGCCGCCAACCGCAAGGCGGAGACTACCGACGAGCGCGAGGGGGCCGAACGCTTCGGCAGCCTGGTCGTCATTGAGAACGTCTTCGCCTACAAGCAGGTCTTCCCCCTGCGGGAGGGCGACAACCTGATAGGGCGACGCTGCAAAGGTACCGAAGTGGACATTGCCGTGGAAACCAACGACCCCAGCATGGACCGCCGCCACTGCTACCTGAACGTGAAGCGGGACAAAACGGGAAAAGTCGTCTATACCCTGCGGGATAACGACAGCATGACAGGCACCTTCCTGCTCAACGAGCTGCTGGGACCCAAAGACCGGGTGCGGATAGCCGAAGGGGCCGTCTTCACCCTGGGGGCCACGACGTTCATCCTGCGCGAGGCCGCCGCCAACAACGGTGGAAGCGACTGAATGCGGACTCCGCCTCCCCCGGGGCGGAACGCCTTGTTTTTTAACCTGACAAACCTTACAACTAACTTTTTTATACATTTCTATGGCTTTTACCAATAACGTAATGATAGTGAGACACAAGTTGCTGGCCAGCCTTGTGGCTCTCTGGAAAGAAAACCAATTGATCGAGAGAATTGACCGCATCCCGTTAGAGGAGAACCCTCGACGCTCACAGCCCGTGGGACGCTGCTGCATCCACAAGGAGCGCGCCGTGACCAAATACAAGCTGCTGCCGCTGCTGGGCTGGGACATGACAGACGAGACCGACGAGCTCACCCCCCTGTCTGATTATGCCCGCCGCACCCTTGAGCGCACCGACAAAATCAAGCAGAACATCCTCTGCGTCATCGACGAGGCCTGCTCGTCGTGCGTGCAGGTGAACTACGAGGTGAGCAACCTCTGCCGCGGATGCGTGGCACGGAGCTGCTACATGAACTGCCCCAAGGGGGCGGTGCACTTCAGCAAGAAGACGGGGCAGGCGCAGATAGACCACGACACCTGCATCAGCTGCGGCATCTGCCACAGGAGCTGCCCCTATCATGCCATCGTCTACATCCCCGTCCCCTGCGAGGAGGCCTGCCCCGTGAAGGCCATCAGCAAAGACAAGCACAACATTGAGCACATCAACGAGGACAAGTGCATCTATTGCGGCAAGTGCCTGAACGCCTGCCCGTTTGGTGCCATCTTCGAAATCTCGCAGGTGTTCGACGTGCTCAAGGCCATCCGGGCCGGCGAGAAGCTGGTGGCCATCCCCGCCCCTGCCGTACTGGGCCAGTTCAAGGCCAAGATAGAGCAGGTGTACGGGGCCCTGAAGGAAATGGGCTTCGCCGACGTCATTGAGGTGGCCGAGGGAGCCATGGAGACAACCAGCACCGAGGGCCATGAACTGTTGGAGAAGCTGGAGGAAGGACAGAAGTTCATGACCACCTCCTGCTGCCCCTCCTACATCGAGCTGGTAAACAAGCACATCCCCGACATGAAGAAGTACGTGTCGTCTACAGGTTCGCCCATGTACTACGCCGCACGCATCGCCAAGAAGAAGCACCCCGACGCCAAGGTGGTTTTCATTGGCCCGTGCATCGCCAAGCGCAAGGAAGCCCAACGCGATGAGTGTGTGGATTATGTGATGACCTTCGAGGAGCTGCACTCTGTGCTGAACGGGCTCGGCATTGAGCTGGAAAAAACGGAGCCGTACTTCGTGTCCTACGAGTCGGTGAAGGAGGCCCACGGCTTCGCCCAGGCGGGCGGCGTGGCGGGTGCCGTGCAGTCGTATCTGGGCCCGAAGAAGGCCGCTGGCATCAAGGTCATCCAGTTCTCCGACTTCAACAAGAAGAGCATCGGCCAGCTCCGCGTATGGGCGAAGACAGGAAAGGTGGATGCCCAGTTCATCGAAATGATGGCGTGCGAGGGCGGATGCGTCACAGGCCCCAGCGCCCACAACGATGCCCTCTCGGGCAAACGGCAGCTCAACCAAGACCTGCTGAAACGCACGCTGACCTATACGCACGACGAAGAATGACGGAGACCGACCGACTGAAGGGACTGGCCGACCGGCTGCTTCTGGAGGGCACCCTCCCTCCGGAAGACCTCCGGTCACTCTTGCTCCACCACGACGGGCAGGGGGCCGACTACCTGCACGGACTGGCACGCCAGACAGCCCGCAAGCACTTCGGGAACCGCATCTTCATCCGCGGACTGGTGGAGATAGGCAACTGCTGCCACAACGATTGCCTCTATTGCGGCATCCGCCGCAGTAACCGACACGTGGAACGCTACCGGCTGGACCGGCAGACCATCCTGGAGTGCTGCCGCACAGGCTATGAGATGGGCTTCCGCACCTTCGTGCTGCAAGGGGGCGAAGACCCCTGGATGGACGACGAGCGCACGGCCACTCTCGTGAGTTGCCTGCGCCAGGCCTTCCCTGACGCCGCCATCACACTCTCGCTGGGCGAGAAGACAGTCGAGGCCTACCGGCGGTTCTTCGAGGCCGGGGCCAACCGCTACCTGCTGCGCCACGAAACGCATAACCCCGCCCACTACGCCCTCCTGCACCCCGCCTCCATGTCGCTCGACCACCGCCTGCACTGCCTGGAGGAGTTGAAGCGCATCGGCTACCAGACGGGCACCGGCATCATGGTGGGCTCGCCGGGACAGACGGCGGACCACCTGGTGGAGGACATCCGCTTCATACACGACTTCCGGCCGCACATGATAGGCATCGGCCCCTTCATCCCCCACCACGACACGCCCTTCGCCCACGAGCCCGCCGGCAGTGTGGAGCTGACGCTGCGCCTTATTTCCATCTTCCGGCTGATGCATCCCGCCGCCTTGATACCCGCTACCACTGCACTGGCCAGCCTGTCCCCCGACGGGCGCGAACGCGGCATATTGGCCGGGGCCAACGTGGTGATGCCCAACCTCTCGCCCCTGCACTCGCGCGCCAAATACGCACTCTACGACAACAAGGCCTCCCTGGGAGCCGAGGCCGCCGAGGGACTGGCGTTGCTGGACCGCAGACTGGCAGCCATCGGCTACCGCATCGACAAGGGTCGGGGCGATTATGACAACAACAGACGGGCCGGATGCCACACCTCCGAAGACACTACGGGGATAGAGGCACACGACCTTAAAACAGACATATTATGTATAAAGTAGACTCAAAGAAAGCCGAGGAGTTCATCAGCCATGACGAAATCATGGACACCCTCGCCTATGCCAACGAGAACCGACACAACAGGGAGCTGATACGCGCCCTGATTGACAAGGCACGAAGCTGCAAAGGCCTGTCCCACCGGGAGGCGGCCGTGCTGCTGGAGTGCGAAGACCCAGACCTGCTACAAGACATCTACCAACTGGCACGCGACATCAAGCGGAAATTCTACGGCAACCGCATCGTGATGTTCGCCCCGCTCTACCTCTCTAACTATTGCGTGAACAGCTGTGTGTACTGCCCCTACCACATCAAGAACAAGAGCATCCCCCGGCGCAAGCTGACGCAGGACGAAATCAGGCGCGAAGTGGTGGCTCTGCAGGACATGGGCCACAAACGGCTGGCATTGGAGGCGGGCGAAGACCCCTTGCACAACCCCATCGAGTACATCCTGGAGTCCATCCGTACCATTTACGGCATACAGCACAAGAACGGGGCCATCCGCCGGGTGAACGTGAACATCGCCGCCACGACGGTAGAGAACTACCGCAAGCTGCGCGAGGCCGGCATCGGCACCTACATCCTCTTCCAGGAAACCTACCACAAAGAGAACTACGAGCAGCTCCACCCCCGCGGCCCCAAGAGCGACTATGCCTACCATACCGAGGCCATGGACCGCGCCATGGAGGGCGGCATCGACGATGTGGGCATCGGGGTGCTGTTCGGGCTCAATACCTACCGCTATGACTTCGTGGGGTTACTCATGCACGCCGAGCACCTCGAAGCGGCGTTCGGCGTTGGCCCCCACACCATCAGCGTGCCCCGCATCTGCTCGGCCGACGACATCGACAAAGGCGACTTCGAGAACGCCATTTCCGATGAGATTTTCCAGAAAATCGTAGCGGTCATCCGCATCAGCGTACCCTATACGGGCATGATCATCTCTACTCGCGAGTCGCAACAATCGCGCGAGAAAGTGCTGGAGCTGGGCGTGTCGCAAATCAGCGGAGGGTCACGCACCAGCGTAGGCGGCTATGCCGATGCACCTGCCGACATCCCGGTGGAGAGCTCGGCGCAGTTTGACGTGAGCGACACACGCTCGCTCGACGAGATTGTGCAGTGGCTGCTCCGGCTGGGCTACATCCCGAGCTTCTGCACCGCCTGCTACCGCGAGGGCCGTACGGGAGACCGCTTCATGTCTCTGGTCAAGACGGGACAGATAGCCAACTGTTGCGCCCCGAATGCCCTGATGACCCTCCAAGAGTACTTGGAGGATTACGCTTCGCCGGAGACCCGCCGGCTGGGCGAACAGATGATACGCGAACAAATGGAACTGATACCTAACCCGGCCATCCGCCGCCGTGCCTTGGAACGCCTGCAACGCATCGCGGAAGGGCAGCGCGACTTCCGGTTCTGACCGACTCAACAATCATCCCTATGAACAAACTGGAAACCCCGCGGGCCAACCGCCTGCACATAGGCATCTTCGGCCGGAGAAACAGCGGGAAGTCATCGCTCATCAACGCCATCACCCACCAAGAGGCTGCCCTCGTGTCCGACATTGCGGGCACCACCACCGACCCCGTCTACCAGCCGATGGAACTGCACGGCATCGGCCCCTGCGTATTTATCGACACCGCCGGCTTCGACGATACAGGCGAGCTGGGCGCGATGCGCGTGCGGCAGACGATGCGCGCCCTGGCCAAGACGGACGTGGCCCTGCTCGTCTGCACAGACGGCGAGATAGACGAAGAGCTGCGCTGGAACGACCGGCTGAAGGCGGCCGGCATACCGGTGGTGTGGATGCTGAACAAGGCCGACCTGCTGCCCGACAGTGCCGTCACCGCGCGCGCCATCGAGCGGAAATGCGGGCGGTTGCCGCTCATCGTCAGTGCCGTCACAGGAGAGGGAATCGATGCCGTACGTCACGCCATCGCCGGCCAGCTGCCCGACGAGACCATGCGGCGGGGCATCATCGGCGACCTGGCCGGCGATGGCGACACGGTGCTGCTCGTCATGCCGCAGGACCTTCAGGCCCCCAAGGGACGGCTCATCCTGCCGCAAGTGCAGACCTTGCGTGAGCTGCTCGACAAAAGATGCCTGGTGATGTGCTGCACCACCGACCGGCTGGGCGACATGCTGCAGGCAATGGCCGCACCGCCACGGCTCATCATCACCGACTCACAGGTGTTCAAGACCGTCTACGGACTGAAACCGGCCGAAAGCCGGCTGACATCGTTCTCGGTGCTGTTCGCCCAATACAAAGGAGACATTGATTACTTCATTGAGGGGGCAGAGGCCATCGGCCGGCTCACCGAACACGCACGGGTGCTGATAGCCGAGGCGTGCACACACGCCCCGCTGGCCGAGGACATCGGGCGGGAGAAGATCCCTGCCCTGCTGCGCAAGCGTGTCGGCCAGAGGCTGCAGGTGGAGGTCGTGTCGGGCACCGACTTCCCCGACGACCTCTCGCCCTACGACCTCGTCATCCACTGCGGGGCCTGTATGTTCAACCGCAAATATGTGCTCCACCGCATTGCACAGGCCAAGGCGCAACAAGTGCCCATGACCAATTATGGGGTGGCGATAGCCTGGCTTGCCGGCATCCTCGACCGGCTGACGATAGCCCGGTAGCGGCAGGCCACACAGAGCGGCCCAGCGACAGGCGGGGACAATCATTCCGCCTGCCGCTGCCGCTCCAGGAACTCTTCGTAGGTACGTTTCCAACGCTTGTGCGTCCACAGCCAGATGGCCGGCTGCGCCTGGATGCTTTGCTCCAGCAGCCGGAAGTAGCGGTCGGTCACATCAAAGTCCCGATACTGCCGCACATCGTCCGTCAATCGTGTGATCCGGCATTCGTAATAGCCACGGCGTATCCTCACCACATGGGCGTAATAAATCAGCGCGTCCACGCTCTTGCCTATTTTCTCGGTGCCGGTGAAGACGGGCGTCTTGCGATGCAGGAAGTCCGTCCAGTGATGGATGCTGTTCCACTTGGGATTCTGGTCGGCAATGAAACCGATGATGGTAGGACGGCCTGCCTGCCGCTGGCGGAGCACATAGCGCAAGGTTTCTTTCATGGGGATGTTCACCCCTCTGAAGCGGCTCCGCATATAGAGGAACAGGCGATCGGCTACCTTGCTGCGCAGGGGGTGGTAAATCTGTCCGCCCGTCACCTGGGGGTTCACCTCCTGGATGTATGCGGTGAGCGACGACACCCACTCCCAGTTGCCGTAATGCGCCAAGAAAATGAAGGCAAACAGCCGATGTCCGCGCTCCAGGTCGTGCACCATGTCGGCCACTCCCGTGAAACGCATCCGGCGCCTCATCTCCCGCTCAGAGATGGTGCACAGCTTGACGGTCTCTACCATATAGTCGCAGAACCAGGCATAGAAGTCCTTCTCAATGCGGGCTATCTCCTCCGCCGTCCTGTCGGGGAACGACCGGCAAAGGTTGTCGTGCACCACCGCCCGCCGGTAGCGCACCACGTGGAAGACCAGCAGCCGGAGCACGTCCGACAGCACATACAGCACCCGCAATGGCAGCAAGGAGAGCAGCCACACGGCAGCAAAAACCAAAGGATAGCATACTTTCATAGCCACAAATGTATCCTTTTTCAGGCGTACGCACAACAGACAGCCTCCTTTTTCTGCCGCTTCGGGCCTGTTTTTTTAGGCTGCGTCCGGAATAAAGCGTAATTTTACAGTGTCTTGCAAACGACTATCAACCTCATAAAAACTATATAGCATTATGGAAACAAGAAACGTCCCGGTCCTGCTCCTCACGGGATACTTGGGCAGCGGAAAGACGACATTGCTCAACCGCATTCTCGCCAACCGGAAAGGCATCCGGTTCGCCGTCATCGTGAATGACATCGGTGAAGTGAACATCGATGCCGACCTCATACAGAAAGGCGGCATCGTGAACCAGAAAGACGATAGCCTCGTGGCCCTGCAGAACGGCTGCATCTGCTGCACTCTGAAGATGGACCTCATCGAACAGATTTTCGACCTGATGAAGATGCAGCGGTTCGACTACATCGTCATTGAGGCCAGTGGCATCTGCGAGCCCGAACCCATCGCCCAAACCATCTGCTCCATCCCCCGCATGGGCGGCAACTATACCCAGTACGGCATCTGCCGGCTGGACTGCATCACCACCGTGGTGGATGCCCTGCGTATGCAGAGCGAGTTCGCCTGCGGCGACACCCTCACGCGCAAGGGCATTGACGAGGAAGACATCGAGAACCTTATCATCCAGCAGATAGAATTCTGCAACATCATCCTGCTCAACAAGGCCTCGGAAGTGACTCCTGACGAACTGCGGCGCATCCAGGCCATCCTGCACACCTTGCAGCCTACCGCCGAGATTATCCCTTGCGACTATGCCGATGTCGAGCTGGACAAGCTCCTCAACACCCGCCTGTTCAACTTCGAGCGGGTAGCCACCTCGGCCGGATGGATCAGGGGCATCGAACGCCAGGTGACCGAGGAGGAGGAGCGTGAGGCCAAAGACCTGCACCACCTGCGCCGCGAAGACGAGCATACCCATCACAACCACCATGACCATGAGCATGACCACAGGGAAGAAGAGGAGGAAGAGGAGCACCACCACGGGCACGAAGAAGGGCATCATCACCATCACCACCACCATGACCATGAGGGGGGTGAGGTGGAAGAATACGGCATCGGGACATTCGTCTATTACCGCCGCCCGGCCTTCGACATCCACAAGTTCGACCGCTTCGTCGCCACCCGCTGGCCCAAAAGTGTCATCCGTTGCAAAGGGGTCCTCTACTTCGCCCATTGTCCGGACATGTCCTACCTGTTCGAGCAGGCCGGCATCCAGAAGAAACTGACCGAAGCCGGACAATGGTATGCCACGGCACCCGAAGAAGACCTGATCCAGCTGATGCAACAGGAACCCGGCCTGCTGCGCGACTGGGACGAGCATTACGGAGACCGCATGGTGAAACTGGTCTTCATCGGCCAGCACATGGACAAGGAACAGATTACGCGCGACCTCGACGAAGCACTCGACTGCTGACTTAAAAATTAAATGAAGAGGGAACAATGAACATTGATTCTTCATTCTTCCCTCTTCATTCTTCATTTTTCATTCTTCGTTCTTCATTATATTATATATATGTTAGTACACACCTATCTGTTGTGCATGGGCTCTAACCAAGAAGGCGAACGGCACTTGGCGGCAGCAGTGACGGCCCTACGCACCCGTTTCGGCACACTGCACTGCGGTGAGCGTATCCGGACGGTGGCCGAAGGAACCGCATCCGGCGGCTACTACAACAACCAGGCCCTTCGGATGTGGACCACGGCCACACCCGAAGAAGTGCTCTTGTTCTGTAAACAACTGGAAAAAGAGAACGGACGTACCCCAGCAGGGAAAGCGGCGGGGTATGTCCCGTTAGACATCGACCTGCTGGTGGCCGACGGTTGTGTGCTGCGGCCGGAGGACATGCAGAAGGAGTATGTGCAGGCAGCGTTGGCCACACTCTCTTGAAGCGGTCGCCATGCGTCAGGAGGCGGGCCACTTCACGTATCCGATACGGGTATAGCGCACCCCGCGGTGCTCGTAGTGCGACAGTACCTTTGCCGACACTATCCGCAACCCCTGCCTGGGCTCCACCTTCCGGCTGAGGCAGTTCAGACGGTTGGGCGTCAGACTTTTTCCGGCGGCTTTGACCACGAAGGTAAACCGGTTGCCGTCCCGGTCGGCAGCCAGCACACTTTGGTCGACATAAAAATCGGGCTTATAGGTATCCACCTGCAGGCGGACGTTGAGCACCGTGAGCGACAGGTCCTGCAACTTCTCTCCTACCGTCCCCACATATCGGCTCACCGACGGTATCTGCCGTTTGTTGGCGGTCAGCTCAAAATGGACACGGGCGAACAGTTGGGCCAGTGCCACCAGGCGGTCGTACTTGCGGTTGTCGGGCACAAACTTGTTGGCTAACCACAGCACGTAAGGAGCGTCGATATAGTAAATTTCAGAGAGGCGTTTGCCCCGGTATTTCCCGATGGGTATCAGGTCATCGGCAGCCGCATAGAACGGCTCGAAGGCACGGCTGTCTCCTACCTCCAGCGGCACGTTGCAGCCCTGCAGCCACTGCATGGCACGCGCCACAGCCTCGGCGGCCGTGAGAGCCAGCGTCCTTACGAACAACGGACAGGGCTGGTCATCGAACACCCGCCACAGCGCATAGTAGGGCCGGTAGGCGGTAGCAGGGCTGATGACATACGCACCGCCCGCACCGTTCCTGCCCCGGTTGAAATCGGCCAACCGCAGCCGGAGTTCCTCCGTGAGCCGGACGGGATGGGCACCTGACGCTTCCATACCGCCTCCTTATTTCAGGAAAACAAAATACACGGCAGCCACTAAGCAGACAAAAGCGGCGAAATGGTTCCATTGCAAGGCCTCTCCCTTGAAGCAGACCGTGGTGAAGACCGTAAACACCAGCAGGGTGATCACCTCCTGCACCACCTTGAGCTGCATGAGCGTGAAGGGCCCTCCGTTGCCCGCAAACCCGATGCGGTTGGCCGGAATCTGACAAGAATACTCCAGCAGCGCAATGCACCACGAGAAAAGGATGACGCCATACAGCGGCCAGTTGGAAATGACTTTCATCTCCTGCAGTTTGAGATGACCGTACCAGGCGAATGTCATGAAGACATTCGAGACAAGCAGCAATGCTATCGTATAAATACCTTTCATACCAATCTAAAGGAATAAATCGTTTTCTTTCAATGAACGGGACTTCAAGTCTTCGGGCAACAGCTCGGTCTGCACATGGCTCATACTGCTCCACAGGCTGAACCTCGCTTCAGGATTCATCCGCTCCAGCAGTGCCAGCACCTCCTTCATGTCCGAGCGGTGCGAATCCTTCTCATACGGACAATTCTTCACCTGCCGGCGGAACCGGCGTATCTGCGCCATCGCCTGCAGGTCGGCCTCGGCAATCAGGCACATCGGCCGGATAATCGTCATGTCGAACTTGCGCATCACCAGTTTGGGCGGCATGGTGCTGACACTTCCCTGGAAGGTCATGTTCATCAGCAGCGTCTGCAGGATGTCGTCCATGTGGTGCCCCAGCGCAATCTTGTTGCAGCCCTGCTCCTTGGCCACCGTGAAAAGAGCCTTCCGGCGGTTCCACGAGCACAGGAAACACGGCGACTTGCGGTGGTCGGTAGAGGCATCGAAAGAGGTCTCGTAGCTGATGAAGGGCACCCCCCACGACTCCGCATACCGTCGGAGGTACTCCGTGTCCGACTCGTAAGCGATGTTAGACATCCGCACGTGCACCGCCACCACCGAGAAACGGGGCCGGAAGATGCGCGAACGGCGGGCCAGCAGTTCGAGCAACGCCAGCGAATCCTTGCCCCCCGAGAGCCCTATCAGAGTCCTGTCGCCCTCTTCAATGAGACCGTACGTGGTCACTCCCTTGCCGAACTTCGTCATGATGCGACGCAGCACCTTCTCCTCTTCCGTCAGTTGTCCCATAGCCGAATACTTAAAATGCGACACAAAAATAGTGCAAAACCGCGATTCGAGGAAGAAAAACAAAAATAGAATCGAAAAAAAACGCATATCTCAAAGAAAACCCTTACTTTTGAGCGACTATAATCAAAAGAAACACATCAACCAGACAACATGAAGAGAAAACAGATACTCGCATTCGCCGCCTGCTGCCTTGCCGCCGGTGCTTCGGGCCAGACACTGGCCCAGGCCAAGCAATGGTTCGAAAGCGGCAACTTCGCTGCCGCCAAGCCGGTATTCCAGAAACTGGTCAGACAGGCCCCCGCCAACGCCAGCTACAATTTCTGGTATGGAGCCTGCTGTTACGAGACGGGTGAGCCGGCCACTGCCCTGCCTTATCTGGAGAAAGCGGCCCAACGGCAGGTCATCAACGCCTACCTGTATTTGGGCAAGCTCTACTACTCACAATACCGTTTCGACGAGGCAGTGGAGAACCTGGAGGAACACCTGTCGTGGCTCCAGAAGAAGAAACGTGACACCGCCGCTGCCGAGGAAGAGCTGAACCGCTGCCGGCGCGCCGCCCGCATGATAAAAGGTACGGAGAAAATCGCGGTGATAGACAGCTTCGTCGTCGACAAGCAGAAACTCATAGACACCTACCGCCTGAGCAAGGAAGCGGGCAAGATAGCCCCCAGCGACGACGGGAGCGGGTCGAGCTTCACCAACGAAATGGGCGACAAGAAATTCTCTACCGTAAGAACCGGCGACGGACGCACGGTGCTGGTGTCGCAAATCAAACTGATCAACCGGTGGAGTGACCCAGAGCCGATAGCCAGTCTGAACGAAACGGCCGACAACCTGACGCACCCATTCATGGACTCTGACGGAATCACGCTGTATTTCGCGTCCGACAGCGACGAAGGCTTGGGCGGCTACGACCTGTTCGTCACCCGTTATGACACAGACGACAACACCTACCTGCGTCCCGACAACCTGGGGATGCCGTTCAACTCGCCGGCCAACGACTATCTGTTTGCCATCGACGACTTCAACAACCTGGGCTGGTTTGCCTCCGACCGTTACCAGCCCGAAGGCAAGGTGTGTGTCTATGTCTTTGCCCCCAACGAATCGAAAGTGACGTATGACTATGAGATGACCGACCCCGATGTCATGAGCCAGGTGGCCTCGCTGCGTGCCATCCGCTCCACCTGGAGCAATCCCGACAAGGTGCGCATCGCCAAACAGCAGTTGGCGCAAGTGCTCTACAGCACCGACGAGCAGCAGGCGAAGGCCGACTTCCATTTTGTCATCAACGACCGGTCCGTCTACACCCAGCAGGCCGATTTCCGTTCGAAAGAAGCCGGCGACCTGTTCCGCCAGCTGCGGCAGCAGCAGCATGACCTGGCCACCCTGGAGGAACAGCTCGCCCAACTGCGCAGCCAGTATGCCAGCAGTGACCCGAACGCGAAAGCCCGGCTGGCCGGGGGCATACTCGACCAGGAGAAACGGGTGCTCCAGCTCCGCCACGAGGTTGAGGCCCTGACCCTCCAGATACGCAACAAAGAAAATGAGACCATACGATAACCCAGCGACCCTTACCGCTCTATGATGACAGACATCTGCATAATCGGCTTTCTGACGCTAATCGGACTGCTGTTCTTCGCCATCGAGGTCTTCCTCATTCCAGGCATCGGGCTGGCAGGCATCGCCGCGGGCGGCAGCCTGCTCTATGCCATCTATCATGCCTTCCAGGCCTTGGGTACAGGTGGCGGGTGGCTGACACTGGCCGTCACCGCCGCCGGCATTATAGGCCTCACGATAGCCTTCCTGCGCTCGAAGACCGTCGACAGGCTGTCGCTCAAGACCTCCATCGACTACCGCCCCGACCCTCTGAAAGATACGGGCCTAAAGGTGGGCGATACAGGCACCGCCCTGACCCGTCTGACACTGATAGGCAACGCCGACTTTGCCGGACGCCGGGTAGAAGTGAAGTCGGACAGCGGATTCATCGACGAACAGACACCGGTACGCATCTGCCGCATCGACGGCAATACCGTTTTTGTCCGCCCGGCCAACGAATGATTCTTTTCACCTAAAAATACCGTATCCTTATGATTGACTCAGCTTACTTACCCATCATCACCATCATTGGAGGCCTTATCCTATTGATGATTTTTTTCCATTACGTACCATTCTTCCTGTGGCTGTCTGCCAAAGTCTCCGGCGTAGACATTTCCTTGGTACAGCTGTTTCTGATGCGTATCCGCAACGTGCCGCCCCACACCATTGTGCCCGCCATGATCGAAGCGCACAAGGCAGGACTGGCTTCCATCACCCGTGATGACCTGGAAGCCCATTTCATGGCAGGCGGCCACGTGGAGAAAGTCGTCCATGCACTGGTGTCGGCATCGAAAGCCAACATCGAACTCTCCTTCCAGATGGCGACCGGCATCGACCTGGCCGGACGTGACGTGTTCGAAGCCGTACAGATGTCTGTCAACCCGAAGGTCATCGACACACCGCCCGTCACCGCTGTAGCCAAAGACGGCATCCAGCTGATTGCCAAAGCCCGCGTCACCGTGAGGGCCAACATCCGTCAGCTGGTGGGCGGTGCCGGCGAGGACACCATCCTGGCCCGTGTGGGTGAGGGCATCGTCTCCTCCATCGGTTCGTCCGAAAACCACAAGTCGGTACTTGAGAACCCCGACTCCATCTCCAAGCTCGTGCTGCGCAAGGGACTGGATGCCGGCACCGCTTTCGAAATCCTCTCGATAGACATCGCCGACATCGACATCGGCCGCAACATCGGTGCCTCGCTCCAGATAGACCAGGCCAACGCCGACAAGAACATCGCCCAAGCCAAGGCAGAAGAACGCCGGGCAATGGCGGTGGCCCTCGAACAGGAAATGAAAGCCAAGGCCGAGGAGGCACGCGCCAACGTGATACAGGCCGAGGCAGAAGTGCCCAAAGCCATGGCCGACGCCTTCCGCAACGGTCATCTCGGCATCATGGATTACTACCGGATGAAGAACATCCAGGCAGATACGGACATGCGCCAAAGCATCGCCCATCCGCAAAACGAAGGCATCGGCCATGACCCCATCGGGAAATGACCGGCCGATGGCAGTACCGCGACCTGACAACAAAAAAACACACCTGCGTATGAACACTTATTTTGCCCCTTCAGAACTCATCATCAACGAAGATGGTTCCATCTTCCACCTGCACCTGCGACCCGAACAGCTGACGGATAAAATCATTCTCGTCGGCGACCCGGGACGGGTGAGTCTGGTAGCCGCTCACTTCGATACCATCCGTGACGAAGTGAGCAGCCGGGAGTTCCACACCATCACCGGGACCTATCGGGGAAAGCCGCTGACCGTCCTTTCTACCGGCATCGGCTGTGACAACATCGACATCGTGCTGAACGAGCTGGACGCCTTAGCCAACATCGACTTCCAGACCCGGCAAGCGAAACCGGAACTACGCCGGCTGGAGCTGGTCCGTATCGGGACCTGTGGGGGCTTGCAGCCCTTCACGCCGCTCGGCACGTTTGTCTGCTCGGAAATCGCTGTCGGCTTCGACGGCCTGCTGAACTTCTACGAGGGCAGGAACGCCGTCAGCGACCTGCCGCTGGAAAGGGCTTTGATCCAGCATCTGGGGTGGACCGGCAATATGTGTTGCCCGGCACCCTATGCGGTGCACTCCGACCCTGAGCTGATGCAACGCATCGCCGGACAGGACATGGTCAAGGGCATCACCGTGGCTTGCGGCGGCTTCTTCGGCCCTCAAGGCCGGCAGCTCCGCCTTCCGCTGACCGACCCGCACCAGAACGAGAAAATAGAACGCTTCGAATACGGCGGCCTGCGGGTGACCAACTATGAGATGGAAAGCTCGGCCCTCCTGGGACTCTCCCGGCTGATGGGGCACCAAGCCACCACCGTGTGCATGGTCATCGCCAACCGTTATGCCCGCGAGGCGAACACCGCCTATAAAGGCTCTATCGAGCAACTGATTACAACTGTACTAGAAAGAATCTGACAAGATGGAAACAAGTTTCACACTATCCGGCTCACGGACAAAGGCAGAACGCTACGAACGTTTCCTGCAACAGTTCGCCTCTTTGATAGCCGACGAGCACGACACCGTCAGCGTATTGGCCAACACAGCCGCCGCCTTGCGGGAGGCCTTCGGCTGCTTCTGGGTAGGCTTCTACTTAGTGAAAGATGCTGAATGGCTTTCGCTGGGCCCCTTCCAAGGCAGCGTGGCCTGCTACCGCATCCGCAAAGGGAAAGGGGTCTGCGGCACTGCCTGGGCCACGGGGCAGACACAAGTCGTCCCCGACGTTGACCGCTTTCCCGGCCACATCGCCTGCAGCTCCTTGTCACGTTCGGAAATCGTTGTCCCCCTGGCGGCTCCTTCGGGTGCCCTCAAAGGCGTACTTGATATTGACAGCGACTGCCTGAACGGTTTCGACGAAACTGACCGCCATTACCTGGAGCAGGTATGCGCCTTACTGGGCAACACACTGTTTCCTACCGAATGACCCTTTCCTCCGTTAATCCCCAAGAACAAAGATGAACCTACAAGACACTATTTGCGCCATCGCCACCGCCCAAGGAGGCGCCATCGGCATCATCCGTATCTCCGGACCCGAAGCCATCGCTCTGACAGACCGCATTTTCATTCCGTATGGACCAGACAAGACTCCCCTTGCCCAACGATCTCCCTACACCCTCACCTTCGGGAAAATCTGCCGGGAAACGGGAGAAGTGGTAGACGAAGTGCTGGCCGGCCTGTTCCGGGCCCCCCATTCCTACACCGGCGAAGATTCGGTCGAGATTTCCTGTCATGGTTCATCCTACATCCTGCAACAGGTCATACAGCTCCTTCTCCACAACGGATGCCGTTCGGCGGCTCCCGGCGAGTTCACACAGCGGGCCTTCCTCAACGGCAAAATGGACCTGAGCCAAGCCGAGGCCGTAGCCGACCTCATCGCCTCCTCATCGGCCGCTACCCACCGGCTGGCTATGAACCAGATGCGCGGCGGATTCAGCAGACAGCTCGGCAGCCTGCGCGACCAGCTGCTCCACCTCACCTCGTTGATGGAGCTGGAGCTGGACTTCAGCGACCATGAGGAACTGGAATTTGCCGACCGCACGGAACTGCAACAGCTCGTGGGGCAGATAGAGCGGGTCATCAGCGGGTTGGCCGGCTCCTTCAGCGTGGGCAACGCACTCAAGAACGGCATCCCTGTCGCCATCATCGGTGCGACAAATGCCGGAAAGTCCACCTTGCTCAATGCCCTCCTGCAGGAAGACAAGGCCATTGTGAGTGACATCCACGGCACCACGCGCGATGTCATTGAAGACACCATGAACGTAGACGGCATCACCTTCCGCTTCATAGACACTGCCGGTATCCGCGAGACGACCGACGAAATCGAAGCCTTGGGTATCCAGCGTAGTTTCAAGGCCCTCGATCAGGCACAGATTGTCATCCTGATGTACGACCTCACCCAAGGCTGGGCGGCCTTCCGCCGTTTCTATGAGGCCGTCCGCCACCGGCTGGGCGGGAAACAGGTCATTCTGGCCATGAACAAATGCGACCTTGTCCCCGATACTTGCGCCACCCTCCCCTCCTTCATCGACACGGACGATGGCGAATGGCATCCTTTGGCACTGTCTGCCCGCCAGCACCTGCACATAGACAGACTCCAGTCAGAGCTGGTGCGTCTGGCCGCCCTTCCCGACATTGCTGCAGGCGATGTCATTGTCACCAACCTCCGTCATTACGAGGCGTTGACCCGTGCGCTCGAAGCCATTCGCCGTGTGAAGGACGGCCTGTCGCTGCAACTTCCCGGCGACCTGATTTCACAAGATCTCCGCGAGTGTATCTTCCACCTCAGCGACATCGTAGGCGAAGTCACGACAGATGAGGTGCTGGGTAATATATTTAAGCATTTTTGCATCGGCAAGTGATATTGTCTATCAGAAGACGGTGGAACTGGCAGAACCTGTAAAAGGTGCTACTCTATCCGAGATACTGGGTATGGAAAGGAAAGCAGTTGACATCGGAATGAAGCATCTCAAAGAAGACGGCAAGGCAAGTACTCCTACAAGAGGATATTGGGAGATTGTACATTAACCTTCATCTTTTGAAGCATCCTCCTCAATCCCAACAAATCTCTCATACATCTCAGCAGCTTCTTTGAGTTTGTCTCGCATATAACACATGGCATTCCGGGGATAGATAATCTTTATTCCTGGGCCGTAAGACATGAAAACAGAATACATTTCGAAATTTATCACCACCTCAATCCTGAAGATGCAACTGCCATCCTCAGGATTTTCTTTTATCAGCTTCTGAGATGGGTGAACCGGCTTTGTTTTTATGTATTTACTCTGTTCAGCTGATGCCCAGAACTTTATACAACGCGGTGTATGCTTGATATTCTTGCTTACGCCTATTACATCGTCAAAGAAATGTTCCGAATCAAATTCGGGATTCTCGCAATAAGGAATACCATCAACTGGCTCTACACTTACCATTCTGTCCAAAGCTAAATTATATAACATCATGTCTTTTGATCTGGAACCAAACAGAAACCACCTGTTGCGAAATTCCTTCAGAAGATATGGAAACAATATCAACTCCGTAGGTTGGGCTGCAGAAAATGATTGATACATGATGCGTAATGTCTGCTTATGTGCAATGTAATTATACAGAGGATTCAGTAGCCTTAGTCCTTTAAGATTAGGGACACTATCAAAGTGTAAAACATCTATGCTAAAGAGGTTCCATGAAAGCTGTTTCAATTACCTCTCTTGAGATAACGAGGTCAAGACAGGCATACTTCGAGCTTTCGAGCAACAATCTGTATTATTGTCCATGCCTGTCAATTACCTCTTAAATAGCAACAAGGTCAAAGAGTAACATACTCCCCTGCTCCACTTATAAGGCAGACTTGCAACCCTGCCGCTGTTACTCAATTACCTTTTAAACTATTATGATTATGAACAAGACATTGACAAAAGTTGCTTTGCGCTATCGCGCTGTGTTCCTCGACATCAACAGAGAGGACATCAACATGAATTCAGAGACTACTGCACCCGTGATGGCATTGGTGGCACGTCTGAAAGAGAACGGTTTCTGCGTAAGCGAGGAACTGCTCCATGCTCTTCATGCGACATCTGCTGATACGCTTGCCGAGATCACAGAGTGTATAAATGATGTTATGGGTATTAACCTCAACTGGGCACCACTCGTAAAGGGTTGGGATGTTCCTACTGGCGAATCATACTTCGACCATCTGGTAACATGGATAGCTAATGTATTAGGCGGTAAAGAAGCGGACATAAAGGGCACAACCCTGCCCTGCGGGCACTTTATCCCTCATGGGACATTCCCTATTGAGCGCTACAACGGTTGCCCTTTCTGTGGTACTCAGTTTGACACGGCAGACTTTGTCTATAAAGGACAGGGAAGCAAACTCAAGGAACTGAGACTGTTCACAGCGAAGGATATGCAGAACGTTTACTCTTCGCTTCTGGCGTCAGTGACTCCTCTTGATGCAACACAAAAGGACTCTCTGAATCTGTTGCTGGATGAATATCCACTTCCTGAAAACGCCAACATAACCATGAAGGAGACAGCCATGCTTGTCATCCAACTGCTCGTTGAACAGGGAAAAGCAGAAGAAGCATCCAAGTTGATGAAGACTCCTACCGATGTGTTGCGATATCTCTGGTTCGAAAAGACTGGTCACGTTCAGATTATTGAGCCGAAGACACTCGTTGCCCATGCTCGAAAGATGTATTATCATATATGGGGGCCGTTGAATCAAGGAGCTGATGCTGCAAAGTACATGAAGAAGAAGCTGATGCTTAAATATGACAGAAAAGTCTGTCTTCGTGTGGCTAAATGGTTGAATGCGGTACCGATGTCAGCAAAGCAGGCTGCTGAGAATATGAACCCCAAGCGCGGCATGTGGGTTCGTATGATTCGGGCATTGCGTCTTGGCGAATACTCTCGCAAGAGAGGGATGGAACATCTCGCAGAGATGCTCGATGTATTCTACAAGCAGGATTATACAACCTGGCAGGGGTGTGTAGACAAGGCCCGTTCTGAGAATGATGCCGACAAAACCCTGTCGCTGCTCAAACAGCGTCCTGGGCTATTCTCACGTTGCCTGTTTGCGTCCATGCTTCGATTTGGCAGCGACAAGGTGATAGGTGCCTTCGATGAAATTGCAGACAGACTTCCAGCACGTCTGCTTATATCATTGGGAAATGCCGCCGAGACCTACTTTGACCCCACAGAGACCCGTGTTGTTCGTCCGATAACAGGTGTTACCCATCGTATTGAGCCTAACAAACTGCTTGCCCTTTACAATGATAATGAGCGCAAAAAAATGGCGAAAGAGGTGACGAAACCGTACCTGGCATCCATGAAACGTCGTTTTGCTGCTGTGAAGACAGAGGCAAAGACCATATATATTGATCCTTTACTCTATCACATTCCCATCAGTGTCGGAGACCGTTCTGCCACTATCCAGGATGCTTCTTGTGCTCTGATGGGAACACGTTTCCCCATAGAGGGAGATGCGGTACGCCTATTCCTCCAGTGGGGCAAGGGACTTCATGCACAACACCTCGACATGGACTTGAGCTGCCGCATTGCCTTGCCGGATGGTAAGACACATTACTGCTACTTCGGCAATCTGGTCTGTCCTGGAGCCAAACACTCTGGTGACATCCGTTCCATCCCAGAAATGGCGGGTACTGCAGAGTATATAGAACTATCCCTTCCGGAACTTGAAGCAGAAGGAGCTGAATATGTCACATTCACTTGCAACGCCTACTCATGTGGTTCACTCTCCCCTAACCTTGTCGTTGGCTGGATGGATGCTGCTCATCCAATGAAGATTTCTGAATTTACCGGTGTTGCGTATGATCCTTCTTGTGTTCAGCACATGGTTCGTATCAGTGAAGGCAATCTTTCCAAGGGATTGGTATTCGGTGTGCTCGATGTCGCCAAGAGAGAAATTGTTTGGCTTGAAATGTCATTCACGTCGCAATTGATCCATAATGCTGACAGTAAATCTATTGAAGCAATCCTTCGTCGTCTTGAAGAGAAACTGTCTATTGGCGAGCTCCTTGACATGAAGGCAAAGGCTCAGAGGCTTACTTCTATAGAGAATGTCGAGGATGCGGACGAGGCTTATACCTACGAGTGGGCTCTAAATCCTGCAGAAGTGACAAAACTTATATACATGTAACCATAAACGGAGAACGCATATACTCAGAAATAGAAGACATGAAAAGAAAGATACTGATAACCGGCAGCAGCGGATTCCTCGGGAGTCGTCTGGCTCACCACTTGAAGGACAGATACGACTTGCTATTGCCATCACACGCCGAACTGAATGTCAGTCGTGAGGAGGCAGTCAAGGCATATATGGAAGAGCATCGTCCGGAGGTGGTCATCCATAGTGCGGCATTGAGCAATACATGGTACTGCGAACAGCACCCCGAGGAGTCGCACAGAGTGAATGTGCAGGGTACGGTCAGAATAGCCAAAGCATGCAAGCTGGTTGGTGCAAAACTCATTTTCCTGTCCAGCGACCAGGTGTATAACGGAACACACCGCATCCGTCTTTATCGTTCAGCCTGGGCTGAACGGTCTGAGAAGTCAACTTACTGTGCGTATCATTACTACTTCTATGACCGTTCAGCCCAGGCTGAACGATAAAGCCCAAGCGTAGCTTTGACGTGTCGGATTGGTCTAAAAAATCATTTTTAGAAGCCTGCGGTCTCTTTTTCCCTCATTTTAGAAGGATATAGCAGACAAAACATTATTTTTGCATAAATCCGTTAACGATAAAGAAAACCCCATTATGCCAACTAATAAGAATGCAGCCATCCGTTACCAGACACTCGACAAGTGTTTCCGAGACCGTCGGCACAGATACTATCTGGAAGACCTCATCGACAAGTGCGAAGAAGCCCTCTACTATTACAATGGAGTTGGAGAGGTCAGCCGTCGCCAGATATTCGAAGACATCAGGTTCATGGAGAGCGAGACAGGATGGAGCATCCCCCTTGACAGACACCAGGACGGCAGAAGGGTTTATTACCGATACAGTGACCCCGACTTCACCATCAATGCCCAGCCTCTGACGGAAGAAGAGGCCAACCAGCTCCGTGCGGTCATCATTACGCTCAGCCGTTTCAGAGGTTTGCCCTGCAATGCCTGGATTGACGAGGTAATCTCCAATCTCGAATGGCGATTTGGGCTACGGGGAAAGAATGAAAAAAACATCATCGGTTTCGAGCAGAACCCATTCTTGAAGGGATTGGACCTTCTGCCGGACATCATCCATGCGGCGGTGAACGGCCAGGCCGTCAGCATCACTTATCGCACTTACAAAAGCAGCGAAGAAGAACATACAGTGGTGGTACACCCCTGGTATGTCAAGCAGTACAACAACCGTTGGTTCCTGATGGCATACGATGCCGAGGCAGACCGCATCACCAACTTTGCCCTTGACCGCATACAAGGGTTCCAAGTTGAAGAGGGAGTGACATTCATCCCCAACGACGAGGTGGATTTTGAACATTACTTCGATGATGTCTTTGGTGTCACCATCCCACCGGCAGATGTGGAAAAAATCAGAGTGGAACTTCAATTCTCCCCAAAACAGTATCCCTATATCGTGTCGAAACCTTTGCATCACTCTCAGGAGATTATGGATGACGAGAACCGCATCATAGCCGTCGAAGTCCGCCCGACCTACGAGTTCACCCAACTGATACTTTCCTTCGGCGCAGATGTGACCGTACTCGCACCGGCCTCCTACCAGCAGGAAATAATCGCCAACCTACGTAGAAATCTACAAAACTATGATTCAATGCAGATAGACTGCACCCACGTATCTTAAATTTGCAAAGCACATATCTTATGAAGAGAATACAAAGTCCATATACAGCAGCCATCACAGGCGGAGGTTTCCTTT
>CAMAFR010000026.1 GCA_945833835.1 uncultured Bacteroides sp. | reverse complement strand
GGTACCCATAAAGTTACGAAAAATATTTCAATCAACCCACTGATTATCAATAAATCATATTACCACATAACAATATTTTTTATTTAATTCAAAACAGTTTCTTATGAAAACTAAATCATTACTCACATGGCTCATGTTGATCATGGCCGTCTCCGCCTCTGCCCAGATTGAGGTGCTCTATTTCTTTCACAACGGAGAGTATACGCATTGGAACGTCATAGATCGCACCAAGAAGCTCTACTGGTTAGACGATGAGGACAACACCTGTTTCAATGTCCAGGACTACAAGGTGTCGGGCAATCAGGCCACCTTCATCCTCAAGATTCAGGAGGCCTCTCCGTCTGACCCCATCCAGCAGATGCGCGTCAGTGCCGAACTCGATGCCAAAGGCAAGATTGTCAAGATTCACTACAAGGATAAAAGCCCCACTATCTACAAGGACCTCGACGTCAAGACGAACGATCACGGGCCCAGTCGAGGCGATATTGAGTATCACAATCATCTGATCAGATTCTTCAACGAAAAGGCCGGGTACCCCACCGACCAGGGTATAAATTCTGGCTCAGGAGTTTCGGCTGTAGGCGGCAAAGTTCCGGCTGTAGAAGAGAAGAATCCGGCTGTAGAAGAGAAGAATCCGGCCAACAAAGTGAAGGATGCGGCCAAGAATGCCGTGGGGAAGATGAAGGGACTCTTCAAGAAAAAGAAGTAAGGGGCCAACCATACCCATTACTTACTATTATAGGAAGGGGCGGACCAGAAAATCCGCCCCCATTTGCAATACACGCCGTGTATTGGGGGAAATACGTGTAAATCTGGAGACTCTCAATCTTATGGTTCCTTAGACTGTTGCAAATCATACAAACAGATATATATCAACCACTTATAGAGGTTGCCAGAAAATCACAATATCACTAAAATTCATGCGCTATCGCCATTTTGGAGTGTAAAATTGGGTGTAGATTTTGAATTTACACCCAAACGAATGAAATCTCATATTCTCAGTTTTGGGTGCTCAAACGACTGTTCTGCATTGATTCATGTATATTAACCCGTTGGCAGAATTAAGTTAGTACGTACTTAATTCCGCCAACGGGTATCTTACGAATAAACTTTTGGTATCACCTGAAGAAGTGCTCAATGAAATGCTTCCGTACAGATTCCTTGGTTCCAGAACGGTCTGGCCACCCAATAGCTAACTTCGACCTCGTTGTCGGCAATGGGAATGTTGCTGTTGGCGGGCGGATGGTAGCCCACACAACCGATGACCTCCTCATTTGCCCTGTTGACGATGGCCCACGGGCTGTCTGCAAAAGTAGCACCTTGCCGGAACATTTGCAAATGGCGTTTCGCTTCGTCAGTCCGTTTTCCGATTGTCTGCCTGTCTGTTTGGAGGAACGATGTTTTTCCGGTATCTTTGTAATTCCCTGCCTCTGTCCCTATTACCATGACGAGCCGAAAGAGAGTGAGGTGCCCTACTTCTTGGCACAGGAGCTGATTCCCGGCTATCTGGAGGGAATGGAAGGCACTTATTGTCCGCCGAAGGGCTATTTTGTGGCTGATGAGCGGCCCGAGGCGTTTGCCGCCTTCGAGTCCACCTTTCCCCTGAAAGAGAAACATCTCTCGGCCGGACAGCTTCCGCAGTTCTGCCAGAGCTGCGGTATGCCCCTGACGCAAGACGCCGATTGTGGGTGTGAGGCCGACGGTCGCCCCAATTTCGATTATTGCAGCTACTGCTACAAGGAAGGTGCCTTCACGGGCGACTATACGATGGAGGGCATGGCCGAGTGCTGCTCGCAATTTGTTGACCATTATAATAAGGAGAGCGGGCAGCGGCTGACGCGGGAGGCCTACAAGGAAATGCTCCTTGGGTTTTATCCCCGGCTGAAACGCTGGAGATGAACAGGCCGGACAGCTCTCCTTCAGCAGAAGCTTGCTTGGGAAGGCGATGAGCTGTCTGAAAAAAGGGGGTGTGTAATTGAGTTTACACACCCCCTTTTCAGGCTATTTTATCGTCTGGTTACTGTTTGGCCGGTGTCGCATCTTCGGGCATCTTGTTGCCCATAGTGATGTAGGATACCGGAGCGGCTACGAACAGCGAAGACAACGTACCGATGACGACACCCAGAATCATGGCAAACGCAAAGCTGCGGATGCTGTCACCGCCGAGGAAGAAGATGCTCAGCAGCACGATGAGGGTACTCAGTGACGTATTGATGGTACGTGCCAGCGTGGTGTTCAGCGAGTCGTTGAACAGCTGCATACGGTTGCGCTTGGGATAAATCTGGAAGAATTCGCGCACACGGTCGAAGATGACCACTTTGTCGTTGATGGAGTAACCGATGGCCGTCAGGATAGCACCGATGAAGGTCTGGTCAATCTCCAGCGAGAACGGCATCCATCCGTAGCACAGCGAGTAGGCACCGATGATGAGCACGGTGTCGCACACCAAGGCAACGGTGGCACCGATGGAGTAGGCGATGTTGCGGAAACGGATCAAGATGTAAAGACCGATGCCGATGAGGGCCAGAATCACTGACCAGATGGCAGAGGTCTTGATGTCGTCGGCAATGCTCGGACCCACTTTCTGAGAGCTGATGATAGAGCCACCGGTGCGGTTGTCGCGGTCGATGAAGATGTCGAGCGTAGTGCCGCTGCCCAGCAGGTTGCCTTCTTTCAGCGCGTTGTAGAGGAACTCTTCGATTTCGGCGTCAATCGTAGGAGAATCTTCCGTGATGCGGTAGTTGGTGGTGACGCGGATGGTCTTTCCGTCAGTGCCCAGTGCGATGGCCTGTACGTTGGCGTCGCCCACCTTCGGTTGCAGCAGCGTGCGAACGGTTTCGGGCTGTACGGTCTGTTCGAACTGTACGACAAAGTTGCGGCCTCCGGTGAAGTCAATGCTCTGTGCCAGACCACGAACAAAGAACGAGACGATGCAGATGACGATGGCGGTTCCCCAGATGGTGAACGAACGCTTGGTGCTGCCCATGAAGTTGAAGTGTACGTTCTGCATGAGGTTCTTGGACAGACCGGTCGTGAACGTCAGGTTCAGCCACTTGTCCTTGCCCATGAAGTGCTCATAGACCACACGTGTCAGGAACACGGCGGTGAAGAAGGAGCAGAGAATGCCGATAATCAGGGTCGTGGCAAAACCACGGATAGGGCCTGTACCGAAGTTGAACAGGATGATACCGGTCAGGATAGAAGTGGCGTTGGAGTCGATGATGGCCGAGAAGGCGTTGGCGTAACCTTCCGACAATGCCTGGCGGGTGCCCTTGCCGGCCTTCAGTTCTTCCTTGGTGCGTTCGTAAATCAACACGTTGGCATCGACCGCCATACCCAGTGACAATACCATACCGGCGATACCGGACATGGTCAAGGCCGCCTGGAACGACGACAGGATACCCAGTGTGAAGAAGAAGTTGATGAACAGGGCGCAGTTGGCAATCATGCCCGGAATGAGTCCGTACATGGCGCACATATAGATCATCAGCAGGATGAGGGCGACGATGAACGAGACGATACCCTGGTTGATGGATTCCTGTCCGAGCGACGGACCTACGATGTCTTCTTGCACAATGCGGGCGGGAGCCGGCATCTTACCGGACTTCAGCACGTTGGCAAGGTCTTTGGTCTGTTCGGGAGTGAAGCTGCCCGAAATTTCGGAGTTACCACCGGTAATCTCGCCGTTCACATTGGGGGCACTGTACACATAGCCGTCCAGTACGATGGCGATGGCCTTGCCGATGTTCTGTTTCGTGAGAACGGCCCAGCGGCGTGCGCCGTCGGTGTTCATGGACATGCTCACGCACGGACGGTTGTATTGGTCGTACGAGTCGCGGGCATCGGTCACAACGTCACCTTCCAGCGGTGCGCGTCCGTTGCGTTCGGTCGACTTGATGGCATAGAGCTCGAAAATCTGGCCCTCCTTATCCATAGCGGCCACTCCCCACATCAGTTTCAGGTCGCGCGGCAGGATGTCTTTCACAGCCTTGAGGGCGAGGATGCGGTTCACCTCCACCGTGTCGCGGTGGTGCGCAAAACCGACAACGGCGCCACGTCCGCCCTGGTTCACTTGCAGCACGGCGAGCAGCGGGTGTTCTTTCTTGGCGGCCTCGAAGCTCTGGTTGGCGGCTGTCTGTGCGGCTGTCTCCCCCTTCAGGGCTGCGGTCAGGCTGTCTTTGGCAGAAGTGGCAGCGGCCACGGCCGGTGCGGCAGTAGTGTCGGCGGCGGCAGTGGTACTCAGCACGTCGCGTGCGCGGCTGTCAGCCGAAATCAGTACGGGGGCAATATCCTTGGCATCGAATGTTTCCCAGAATTCCAGGTTGGCCGAACCTTGCAGCAATTTGCGGACACGTTCGGGTTCCTTGATACCGGGCAGTTCCACCATGATGCGCCCCATGCGGCCTTCCAGTGACTGGATGTTGGGCTGGGCTACGCCGAAACGGTCGATACGGGTGCGGAGTACGTTGTAGGAGTTGTCGACAGCTGTCTTCACTTCCTCGTGCAATACGCGGATGACCTCAGCATCCGTGCTGCGGGTGTTCACTTTCTCTTTCAGCTGTTGGGTAGCAAAGAGCTCTGCCAGTTTGCCTTCGGGGGCCAGCTTCTTGTACTCGCGTACAAACAGGGTGATGAAATCTTCCTGGCTGGTAATCTGCTGTCGGGCAGCCTCGGCCACCGCCTGGTTGAACTTCTCGTCTGGCTTGTTGTCAGCCAGTGCCTTTACTACATCGGGCACAGACACTTCGAGAATGACGTTCATACCGCCCTTCAGGTCGAGGCCCAATCCAATCTCCATTTCACGGCATTGCTTCAGTGTATATGCCCAGAGCCACACTTTCTTGTTCTGCACTGAGTCAAGATAGTGCTGTTCGCCTTTCGGGTCTTCGGCTGCCCGGTCCATGTGGTAGCGGGTGACGAACGAGAACGAAAGGTAGAACACGCAGACAAGGGCCAGCAATATCGCAAAAACCTTTACAAATCCTTTGTTTTGCATGTTACGAATTAATTATTATTTTTATGTTCCTTGATAATATGCAAGCGTTCAAGGTTGCAAATATAGTTCTTTTTTCATTTAGCAAGAGAAAGGAAACTGATTATTTAGAATCTAAGCGTCAAAAAAGGGTGTATTCCCCTGTTCTGGGAGGGGGGCGACGATTTTCGGTGCGGTCAAGGAAAGCGTTTCTCGAACGTGCACCAGAGCGGGAAATGGTCGGAAGCCCGGATGGAACGGTCTGTTTCGCATTGTAGGACACGGAAGGCCGGGCCGGCAAAAATATGGTCAATGCGGAAGTAGAGCCATGACTGGTAATAGGTGATGCCTGTCCCGAATCCTGCTTCGGTGAAAGCATCGGTCAGGCCACGGCCGATGGTGTGATGGGCGTAGGAGACCGGCGAATCGTTGAAGTCGCCACAGACCAGGACATACGCAGTGGGAGTGTTGCGGAGGACCTTGGCCACCGAGTCCGCCTGTGCGGCACGGATGACGACGGCTTTCTTCAGCTTGCCGAGCAGGTGCTTGCCGTCTTGTTTGGCCTCGGGGTGGCTGCCTTGGAGCAGATGTCGGTAGCGGGCTTTGTCGGTGCCGTTGATTTTATTGGATTCCAGATGGTTGTTGATGAGCAGCACGGTGTCCTGGTCCATCTTGAGCCGGTAGAGGACACTGCCGTTGGCACGACTCTGATAGTCGATGAGGTGGTGGGAGAGGATGGGGAACCGTGAATAGCAGGCCACGCCGTTGCCGTTCTTGAAGCGGGTGTAGCGTGAATAAGGATAGGCGGACAGGGCCTTGTTGACCTGCCGGAGGGCCTTGTCACTGTTGGGCATGAACTCCTGCAGGCAGATGATGTCGGCATTGCAACGCTTCAGATAGTTCAGCAGGGAGGTGTCGGCCGGATGCTCCTTGTCGGTGCGGAACAGTTTGCCTTGTGTGTTGTAGGTCAGCAGCTTGTAGGCGGTCCCTTCGCTGGGGGTGGGAGAGCCCACGGCAAAGTAGGTCGTGAGGCTGCCGGCTCCTGCCAGGAAGAACAGGAAAGGCAGCAGGAGATACCGGCTGCGCAACAGCAGCCAGAAGACCAGAAAGCAGGCGTTGAGCAGGATGAACAGGGGCAGGGCCAGCCCCAAGCACGCCCAAAACGGATGGGCGGACGGGTGGACCTGCGGGCTGTAGGCAGCCAGCAGGAAGCCGATGCCCGCCAGGATGTTGCCGACGGCTACGATACACTTGACCAAAGCTCCGATGGTGTTCATGAGGGTGGTGAGGAGGGGTTATCGCTTGCCGCCGTCGAAAAGGCTCTTTTTTTCATCTTCGCTCAGGCTGCCGTAACCGGAGGTGCGCAGCTTGTCCAGGATGCGGTCCATCTCCTCGGTCCGCTCCTTCTTGCGGGCAACCGTGGCAGCGCCCGCACTGCGGCCGCCGACGTGTACCTTCATCTTGGGCCGGCGTGGTGACGGTTTCGGCCAGCGGAACAGGTCGAGCAACCGGTTTATCCAGTCCGTCACGTCATAGCCCTTCTGCATGCCGCGGGCAAACCAGCCTCCGGCCATCGCCCCTCCGATATGGGCGACGTGGCCGCCGCCATTGTCGGAGGTGATGAACAGCAGGTCTATCACGAACACGGCGAAAGCGATGTATTTCAGCTTGACTCTGCCGAACAGCAGCAGCTGGATTTCATAATCGGGTTGTGACAGCCCGACGGCGAACACAATGGCGAGCACTGAGGCCGAAGCGCCCAGCAGGTAAGAGACGGCGGCCAGATCTGCAAAGAGCGGGAAGATGTGGAAGGCCGCCATGTAGAGCAGTCCGCCCCCGATGCCTCCCAACAGGTACAGGCCGCGCAGGTGCCGGGACGAGAAGAAACCCAGAAACAGCCGCCCGAACCAATAAAGCCACAACATGTTGAACAGCAGGTGCATGGGGTGGAGATGGAGGAACATGTAGCTGACGAGGCTCCACGGTTGTCCGATGAAGCGGGTGAAGGAGGCCGGCAGTTCCAGCCAGGTGGCCCACTGACCAGCCGGCAGCTTGAACAGGGCACAGACGATGTGGGTGACTGTCACGGCCAAGAACAGGCCGACATTGATGTAGAGCAGTCGCGTCACGATGTCGCCCTGCCGGAAGGTCGCCTTCAGGTTAGAAATGAATTTGTCCATTGCCGTTTTGTTTTTTCCAGTAAACAATCAGGAAGATGCCGAACAGCATGCCTCCCAGATGGGCGAAGTGGGCCACGCCATCGTGTCCGCCCAGTCCCAGCAGCAGCTCGAACGCCGCATAACCCATGACGAAGTATTTGGCCTTGATGGGGAAGGGGATGGGGAAGACGAACATCTGGCTGTTGGGAAACAGCATACCGAAGGCCAGCAGGATGGCGTAGACGGCTCCCGACGCACCCACCGTGTTGAGCTGGTTCAGAAATTCGCCCATCGGCAGGATGCCATAGCCGGTGTCCACCCCCGAATAATGGGACCAGCTGACGGCGTACTCGATGTATTGCACCACTTCTTGCACCAGCCCGGCACCGATGCCGCAGAGGATGTAGTAGAACAGGAAGCGTTTGGGCCCCCATACCTGTTCGAGCACCCGCCCGAACATCCAGACCGCAAACATATTGAAGAAGATGTGCTGGAAGTTGGCGTGCATGAACATGTAGGTGATGAGCTGCGCGGGATTGAAGTCAGAGGCCAGGAAGAAGTGCAGCCCTAAATAGTCGTTCAGGTTGATGCCATACTTCTGGGCGACGATGGCACCGAAGAAGCACAGCACGTTGATGATGAGTAGGTTTTTGGTGATGGTTGGTAAATTATTCATAATGCGTTGGGGTTATGCCGGTTGAACAATGCTGTCGCGCAGGATGAGCAGGCTTTCGGGACCCATGTTGAACAGGAGGTCCACAATGCTCAGGTTGGGCTGGAAGCCCCATTTGGCCTCGAATACCTGATAGTAGGGACAAGGCCGGAAGCCAGGATCGGTCTGGCGGAAATCCTTCTTGGGATGTATCAGCTCGCGGAAATCGGCCTTGCCTTCGGGATTCGGTTCGTAGCTTTCCGTCAGGCGGCAGTCGGGTTCCAGGTCCATCTGCCGGCAAATCCACTGGCAGAGCTCCAGGTTGAAGTCTATCAGGAACCCGTATCTCCGTTCGTAGAAGCGGTGGAACTCGTCGGCGTAATAGTCGAAGAAAGGGCTGTGGCGGTAGGCGGCCTCCAGCGCGTTCCAGTGTACGTGGCGCCAGTTGCCGTGGTCGGACAGGCGGACATCTTTGGTCAGGGCCTTGGGATGGTCCGTCTTCTCGGTGGGGAAGGTCAGCGCCTGGGGTCCGTTGGGCGATGCGATGACGCAGCGGTTGCGGTAGGTCTGCTTCCGGTAATGGTCATACTGTTCTATCCACACCTGTCCGTGTCCGAACAGTTTGGTGTAGTATTCCACTGGTGCCAGGTAGGCGGTGCTGAGTAGGATGGGTGTTTCGTTCATTTCTTCTTTCTTTGTTAGTCGGGTTGCGTCCGTAGAGGCTTATTCCGCCTTTTTCAGGAAACGTTGTATCCGTGAGGGCCACCAGATGCGCCAGGCCTGTCCGATGATGTGGTCTTCGGGGACGAAGCCAAACAGCCGCGAGTCGGACAGATTGACCGGATTGTTGGCGGCCATCCAGTAGTAGTTCTTGCTGAAGGTGTACGCGCGGATGGCTTTCCCGTCCATCAGCAGGGTGTCGCCTTGCAAGCGGACCCGGCGGTGCTCGTGCAGCAACAGGGTGTTGTAGAGGAGCACGGCGTTCCACGGCCGGACGGCTACCGTCTGTCCTTTGCGGGGGACAATGAACGGATGCACTTCCGAGTGCTGGCGGTTCAGGGCGGTGAACTGTATCCGGTTGCAGGCCTTTTGCGACAGCAGGTAGTATTCGTAATGGCTGAAGCTGCGCACATAGTAGCCCCCGTCCATACAGCTGACCAGCGTGTTGCGGCCGATGTTGGTTTCCTTTATCAAGGCCTCGACCAGCTTCTCCTGCTGTGCCGGATAGGCGTACAGCTCTTTGCTGTCGGGAATGTAGATCCGGCTGGCGGTGTCGGACAGCTCCCGGTTCAGGAAAAGGGTGTCACCGGCCAGCCCTATACACCGCCCGATGAAGACGTCGCGCCGCTCGATGCCCGCCGCCTGCTGTGAGCGGCCGGGATTGTTGAACAGGACGATATCCCCCTTGCCGATGCGGCAGTAGCCTATCCGGTGATAGCCGAACCATGAGGGGAAAGGCAGACGCAGCCCGTAACTCCACTTGTTGACCAGAATCCCTTCGCCCCGGTAGATGGCGTTCTCCATGCCGGAATAGGGGATGATACATGAGCCAACAAGAAAAGTCTTCACCAGCCCTACCGCCCCCGCGAGGAGGACGGCACGCTTCAGCCAATATGTCCAGCTATGTCTCAAAGTTCAGTCATTTGATGGAGTCGACGCATTTGAACAGCCGGTTCCATCTGATTTTGCCGTTCAGCCAGCCGCGGTCCTGGTCGAGCGAGAGCCATACGAAGATGGGTTTCCCCACGATATGGTCTTCGGGCACGAAGCCCCAGAAACGTGAGTCGGCCGAATTGTGGCGGTTGTCGCCCATCATCCAGTAGTAGTCCATCTTGAAAGTGTATTGGGTGGCCCGCTCTCCGTTGATGAAGATGTCGCCGTCTTTCACTTCCAGCCGGTTCCCTTCATAGGCACCGATGCACCGCTCGTAGAACGGCAGGTTGTCCAGACTCAAGGGGATGGTCTGCCCCTTTTGCGGAATCCACAGCGGCCCGTAGTTGTCCACTGTCCATCCGGTCAGCTTGTTGGCCGGGTAGAGGCCGCCCATGTCGTCATCGGGGATAGGTTCGACGGCGCGTACCAGGTCCTTGCGTGCCAGCAGGGCCTCTTTGGCTTTTTGGGTGAGCGGCATGTTGTAGGTCGACTCCGCCACATAATAGGCCGACAGGTCTTCGGCGCTGATGCCCAGTTCGTGACACCATTCGTCGGGCAGTTGTCCGTTGGTATGGACAAAGTAGCGGTATTGCACGTTGTCGGGCTCTTTGTTGGCCACTCCGTCCAGATAGACGACTTTGTCTTTGATTTGAAGGGTCTGTCCCGGAAGTCCCACACAGCGTTTCACGTAGTTCTCGCGTCTGTCTACGGGGCGGTAGACGACTTTCCCGTAGAGTGCGGCATTGTCGTCGATGTATTGCCGCCCCGTCTGGTAATAGAAATCGAACACCTGCCGTTGCTGCTCCAGGCTCAGCTTGCTCATGTCTATTGGTTTAGACAGCTCCTTGCCCGCCTGGTAGCTCAGGTTGTAGAGATCCTGTGCCTGTACGTTGAGGGCCACACTGTCCCCAGCCGGGAAGTTGAAGACCACAATGTCGTTCAGTTGGACCTTGCCCAGTCCGCCTACGCGCTTGTAGTCCCATTTGATCCATTCTAAGTAAGAGGGACAGCCGGCCACGGGCAGGGTGTGCTGGGTGAACGGCATGTGCAGCGGGGTCTGCGGGATGCGCGCCCCGTAGCTCATTTTGCTGACAAAGAGGTAATCGCCTACCAGCAGGGATTTTTCGAGAGACGACGACGGGATGACGTAGTTCTGGAAAAAATACAGGTTGACGAAATAGACCGCTACCAGGGCGAACACGATGGCATCCACCCATCCCATGACGGCGAGGAACGTTTTGTTGGTCGATTTCTTCCACCAGTACCACGGGATTTTCTTGGTGATATAGGCATCAAAGAGGAAGGGGATCACCACGATGCCCAACCAGCTTTTCAGCCAACAGATAAAGGCAATGTACAAAGCCAGAACGGTTCCGAACTTCATCCATTGCCGGCGTGATGCTTGTATCGTCATAGTCACTGTCAGAAATGAAATAAGTCGTTCATACCCAGAAAACCGGTGTGGCCGGCAGTGAACTCTGCCGCCAGCACGGCACCCAGTGCGAATCCGCTCCGGTTCTTGGCATCGTGGGTGATGATGATGGAGTCGGCCTCCGATGCATACGTCACGGTATGGATGCCCGGCACCTCATCGCGGCGGATGGCACTGACCGGCAGCTCATTGGGAGCACAGGCAGTGGTGCCGCTGGTGGTGCCGTCGGGGGCGGTGAGGGTGCCCATCACCCACTTGTCCTTGCGGTCCAGCTGTGACAGGATGCCTTCGGCCAGTGTGATGGCGGTACCGCTGGGAGCGTCCAGCTTGTGGATGTGGTGCGTTTCTACCATGGAAACGTCATAGTTGGGGAAATTGTTCATGATGCCGGCCAGGTATCTGCTGACAGCCGAGAAGATGGCCACGCCCAGGCTGAAGTTGGACGACCAGAACAGCGTGTTGCCGTCTGTCTGGCAACGCCGTCTCATTTCGTCGGCGTGCTCGGTCATCCATCCGGTGCTGCCCGATACGACTTTCACTCCTTGTTTGAAGGCTTCGAGGCAGTTGGCGTAGGCCACTGAGGGAGCGGTAAACTCGATGGCCACTTCTGCCGACCGGAAAGCGGCTGAAGCGAAGTCTTCCCGGTTGTCAATGTCAATGATACTTACGATTTCATGTCCGCGGGCCTTGGCGATTTTTTCAATCTCCTTGCCCATCTTTCCGTATCCGATGAGTGCTATTTTCATAATGTGCTTTCTTTTTTGCGCACAAAGATAGGAATTTTCATGCGTAATCCTTACTTTTAGCCAACATTTACACCTCGTTAACATGGAACAGCTTTTACACTATGTATGGAAACACCGGCTTTTCCCCCTGAAGCCTTTGCAGACCACGGCAGGCAGACCGGTGGAAATTCTGGATGTGGGCATTGCCAACTGTCATGCCGGCCCCGATTTCTTCAATGCCAAGATCAAGATAGACGGGGTGCTGTGGGTAGGGAATGTGGAGCTGCACGTGCGGGCTTCCGACTGGAAGCGGCACGGCCATGCCGCTGACCCGGCCTACGATTCGGTCATCCTGCACGTGGTGTCGGAAGCCGATAGGACCGTGTGCCGCACAGACGGGACCCCTGTCCCGCAACTGGTGTTGCCGGTGCCGCCACGGGTGCTCGAAGGATACCGGCAGCTGTTGCAGTCCGACCGCTATCCGCCGTGCTGCCATATCCTTCCGGAGTTGCCCCGCTTGGTGGTGCATGACTGGTTGGCCTCGCTCCGGCTGGAACGGTTGGCCGACAAGACGGGACAGTTGGAACAACTGGCGGTGGCCTATAGTCAGGACTGGGAACATGTGTTCTTCGTCTCGTTGGCACGGAGTTTCGGGTTCGGCGTGAATGCGGACATCTTCGAACGCTGGGCCAAGACCATCCCGCTGGCAGCGCTTGCCAAGCACCGGGACCGGCTTGTCCAGATAGAGGCGGTGTTCTTCGGCCATGCCGGACTGCTTCAAGGAGCACCGGCCGATGCCTATATGGGGCAGTTGCAGCAGGAATATGCCTATCTGTGCCATAAGTTCGGCCTCCAGCCGCCCACGGTCGGCCACTGGCGTTTCCTGCGGCTGCGTCCGAACAACTTCCCGCATGTGCGCATTGCCCAGCTGGCCTGTCTGTATCACCGGGGGCAGGGCTTGTTGTCGCAGTTGCTGGAGGCTGACGGCCTCTCACAGTGGCAGGCACTCCTGAAAGGAGGCACTTCGGACTATTGGGTGACCCATTACACCTTCGGCCCCCCGACAGAGGCACGGCCGAAGTCGTTGAGCCGGAAAGCCATCGACCTGTTGCTCATCAATACCGTTGTCCCGTTTCTGTATGCCTATGGCAAATGGCGGATCGACGAGTCGCTCTGCGAACGGGCCAAGGCGTTGATGGAGGAACTGAAACCCGAGGACAACCATATCATCCGGATGTGGCAGGAGTGTGGCCTGAAGGTGGAGCACGCCGGCGACAGCCAGGCACTGATACAGCTGAAGAAGAACTATTGTGACCTTAAGAAATGCCTGTACTGCCGTTTCGGGTATGCGTATCTCAAGGCGGCGCGGCAGCCGTAGGAATATTTCCGTCGGGCCGCCAAGGGTTCGGCAAAATAGTGTACTTTTGTATAGAAACCAACAACAGACCATTATGGGAAAATATATTTTCGAGCTCCCTCTGAAAGTGAGGGATTACGAATGTGACTTGCAAGGCATTGTGAACAACGCCAACTATCAGCACTACCTGGAACACACGCGCCATGAGTTCCTGACGGCTGCAGGGGCCAGCTTTGCCCGTCTGCACGAAGCAGGGGTCGACCCGGTGGTGGCCCGGCTGACCATGGCCTTCAAGACACCGCTGAAGAGCGGGGATGAGTTTGTGTCGAAACTCTATCTCAAGAAGGAGGGCATCAAATATGTGTTCTATCAGGATATCTTCCGCCTGCCGGACATGAAGCCTGTCATCAAGGCCACGGTGGAGACGGTGTGTGTCATTCACGGCAAGCTGTCGGCTTCCTCCCTGTTCGATGAGTTGTTTGTCCGCTACCTGAATACTGACGAGGCATGAACGAGGAGTGCTTGTTCCGGCTGGCGTTGACCCGCCTGCCCGGTGTGGGAATCATGACCGCCCGTCGGCTCTTGCAGGCGGCGGGAAGTGCCGTGTGGCTGTTCGGCCACCGCAAAGAGTTGCCCGCCTTGCTGCCCGATGTGTCGCCGAAACTGGTGAAGGCGTTGGATTGTCCGGAGGTGCTCCGGGCATGCGAGGCCGAACTGAAGTTTGCCGAGCGGAACCACATCGCCTGTCTCACCGATGAGGAGGAGGCCTACCCGTCGCGGCTGCGTGAATGTGCGGACGCGCCTGTCGTGCTGTTCTACCGGGGGAATGCCGACCTGAACCGACTGCATGTGGTCAGCTTGGTGGGTACCCGTAAGGCGACCGCCTACGGACAAGACCTCTGCCAGCGGTTGGTGGGCGAATTGAAGGAACTGGTGCCCGATGTCCTGGTGGTCAGCGGGCTGGCCTATGGCATTGACATTGCCGCCCACCGGGCGGCCTTGCAGTGTGGGGCCGCTACCATCGGTGTGTTGGCACACGGGTTGGACCGTATCTATCCGTATGTGCACCGGTCGACGGCAGCGAAGATGCTGGAACAAGGCGGACTGCTGACCGAGTTTGCCAGCGGTACGAGTCCGGACCGCCAGAACTTCATCAGCAGGAACCGTATTGTGGCGGGTATGGCAGATGCGACGGTTGTGGTGGAGTCTGCCGCCAAGGGCGGCGCACTGATTACGGCCGAGATGGCCGTCGGTTACGGGCGCGAGTGTTTTGCCGTACCGGGAAGGGTGGGCGATGCCTTCTCGGCCGGTTGCAACCAGCTGATACGTACCAACCGGGCCCTCTTGCTGCAATCGGCCGAGGAGCTGGTGTCGGAACTGAACTGGAATGTGGTACGGAAACTGCCGGCCGATGGGGCTGTACAGCGTCAACTGTTCCCGGAAGTCAGCGAAGACGAGCAACGCTTGGTACAAGTGTTGCAGCGACAGGCAGAGGAGGGAATGCAACTGAACGCATTGGTGGTGGCCAGCGGGATGCCGGTGGGCCGCGTGATGGCGTTGTTGTTGGAACTGGAGATGAAAGGGCTGGTCCGTTCCCTGGCCGGCGGTGTCTATCGGGTGGTGATATAAAGAGGTGTCAGCCCTGTTGCTCCAGCTCCTCCAGCAGTTGGCGGATTGTCTTGCCCAATACCGGATGGCGGAGGGTGGGGGCGATTTCGCAGAGCGGTTCCAGCACAAAACGTCGTTGGGCCAGATAGGGATGAGGCAGCATCAGTTCGTGGCTGTCCAGTATCTGTCCGTCATAGAGCAACAGGTCGATGTCGATGAGGCGGTCCGTGTAGACATTGTCCACTGATTTATGGGTGCGCCCCATCTCCTTCTCGATTTCTTGGGTGCGGCGGAGCACATCGGCCGGAGCAAGCTCTGTTTCCAGACAGGCCACGGCGTTCAGAAACGAGTGTTCGGAAACGAATCCCCAGGGGGCCGTTTCATAAAAAGAAGACAGGGACAGCACGTTCCCTATCTTCTTCTGTAAGTGACCGACGGCCCGGCGCAGGTTGCGGTCCTTGTCGCCGAGGTTCGTTCCTAATCCTAAATAGACGTTCGGCATGACCTTATTTGTTCAGGATAAGCATGGCGTCACCGTAGGTGCCGAAGCGGTAGTCTTCTTTCAGGGCGGTGTGGTAGGCATCCATCACCAGGTCATAGCCACCGAACGAGCATACCAGCATCAGCATGGTGGAGAGCGGCATCTGGAAGTTGCTGATCATGCAGTTGGCCAGTGAGAACTCGTAGGGCGGGAAAATGAACTTGTTGGTCCAGCCGTCGAACTCCTTGAGGTGGCCGTCGGCTCCTACCGCCGTCTCGACCGCACGCATCACCGTGGTGCCTACGGCACATATCCTGTGGGCCTCGTCCTTGGCGGCATTGACGATGCGGCACGCCTCGGCGTTGACGAACATCTGTTCCGAGTCCATCTTGTGTTTGGTCAGGTCTTCCACATCAATGTCGCGGAAGTTGCCCAATCCGGCGTGCATGGTGATGAAGGCCGATCCCACTCCTTTGATTTCCATACGTTTCATCAGTTCGCGGCTGAAGTGCAGTCCGGAGGCAGGCACCGTTACGGCACCTTCGTTCCGGGCAAAGATGGTCTGGAAGCGTTCGGTGTCTTCGGGTTCGGCTTTCCGGTGGATGAACGGTGGCAAGGGAGGCTCGCCCAGTGCGTAGAGGGCTTTCTTGAACTCATCGTGCGGACCGTCATAGAGGAAGCGCAGCGTACGGCCGCGCGAGGTGGTGTTGTCGATGACCTCCGCCACCATCGAGTCGTCATCGCCGAAGTAGAGCTTGTTGCCGATGCGTATCTTGCGGGCCGGGTCTACCAGTACATCCCACAGGCGGAGCTCCTCGTTCAGTTCGCGCAGCAGGAACACTTCGATGCGGGCACCGGTTTTCTCCTTGTTGCCATACAGACGGGCAGGGAAGACCTTCGTGTCGTTAAAGATAAATACGTCTTTGTCATCAAAATAGTTCAAGATATCCTTGAAAAGCACGTGCTCAATGGTTTCCTTGGATTTGTTGACCACCATCAGGCGGGATTCGTCTCTGTACTTGGCCGGATGCAGGGCGATTCTCTCTTCCGGCAGTTTGAATTTGAATTGTGACAATTTCATCTTTTCTTCCTTTCTGTCCTTAATCGTTGTTTGTTTCTATATCTTGATGGTCGAGCCATTCAGGGAAATGCTCCACCTCCATGCAGTCGGCCAGGGTGATGTCGCCCACCCGCGTACGGATAAGCCCTGTCAGGTGTGCGCCGCTGTCGAGTGCTTGGCCGATGTCGCGGGCCAATGCCCGGATGTAGGTGCCTTTGCTGCACACCACCCTTATCTTGATTTCCGGCAGGTGGCACTCCAGCAGTTCCAGCTCGTCGATGACGAGGGTCTTCGGTTTCAGTTCCACTTCGTCGCCTTGGCGGGCCAGTTCATAGGCGCGGCTGCCGTTCACCTTGCAGGCCGAGAAGGCCGGTGGTATCTGTTCGATGGTGCCCACGAAGCGTTGGAGCACCTGTTCCACCAGCTCTCGGGTGATGTGTCCGGTAGGATAGGTGGCGTCTATCTCTTTCTCCAGGTCGAACGAGGGGGTGGTGGCACCCAGTTGCAGGGTGGCCACATATTCTTTGGTGTGGTATTGGAACTCCTCGATGCGTTTGGTGGCTTTGCCGGTGCAGACAATCATGACACCGGTGGCCAGGGGGTCGAGGGTGCCGGCATGACCTACCTTCAGTTTCTTCACGCCCATCTTGCGGCACAGGTGATACCTTATTTTATTGACCACGGCAAACGAGGTCCATCGCAGGGGCTTGTTGAAGCACAATACTTCTCCTTCCTTGAAATTCATGGGCGGGCTTTATGACAAGAAGTTACACAGCAGTGTCACGGCTCCGGCTATCGCGCAGTAGATGCCGAAGTAGACCAGTTTCCCTTTTTTCACGATGCTGATCATCCATTTGCAGGCGATGCATCCCGAGATGAATGCCGCCAGGAAGCCGATGACCAGGGCCGGTACCGATATGTTGGCATCGGCCTCGGCGGCTCCTTTCATGATTTTCATACCGTCGAGCAACGCCTCGCCCAGAATGGGAGGAATGACCATCAGGAACGAGAACTGTGCCAGCGACTCTTTCTTGTTGCCCAGAATCAGGCCGGTGGCGATGGTGGAGCCCGAACGTGACAGACCCGGCATCACGGCGCAGGCCTGGGCCAGACCGATGATGAAGGCATCCTTCAGGCTGATGGTCTCTTTGGTGCGGGGCTTGGCGTAATAAGAATAGGTCAGCAGTGCGGCGGTGAGCAGCAGCATGCAGCCTACGATGAGCAGGCCCGACCCGAAAATCTCCTCCACATAATCCTTGAAGCAAACGCCTACGATGCCGATGGGAATCATGGACACCAGGATGTTGAGGACATATCGGGTCTCGTCGTTCCACCGGAACTTGAACAAGCCTCTGAAGATCCAGTCGATTTCTTTCCACAGGATGACCAGTGTGCTGAGCACGGTGGCCACATGTACCACAATGGTGAAGGTCAGGCTGTCCTCCCCCTCCACGCCGAAGAGGGCGGAGCCGATGGCGAGGTGTCCGCTGCTGCTTACCGGCAGATATTCGGTCAGTCCCTGGATCAGTCCTAATAATAAAGCTTCCAATTCCGTCATTCCGCTTCCTCCTTTTGCTGATGGTGCGGCTTGCGCAGGATGCCGTAAATCATGAATACGAATCCTGCGAAGCAGGTGATGGGAGCTACTTTGATGCGGCGTACGCTGAAAATGTCCGGTTCGAAAGCCGTTTCGGTCGATCCGGGACCGGTCATCAGCAGGAAGCCGATGATGATGACGGCCATGCCTATCCCCAGAAGGAGAAAGTTGGTCTTGTCGAAGGCAAAATTGTTTCTATCCATTGCTTTGTTTAGGGTTGTAATGTTCCGTTGATTGGCAGTTGTTGAGGGCGGAGGCTACTGGTAGTACAGCTCACAGACGCGCATCCGCAGGTATTTGTTGATGGAGACGTAGGCGCAGAGGGTCGTGATCAGGACTCCGAACAAGAAAACGGCGCTCATCACCACGGTCATCACCTCGGGGGTGACGATGACCAGCAGGTCCGGCTCGTAACGCACCAGCAGGCTGGCGAATCCCATCAGCAGGCCATCGGCAAGAGCCGCCGCCAGCAGCCCCAGCCAGACGTTGCGCAGGAGGAACGGCCGGCGGATGAATCCCCAGCTGGCACCCACCAGCTTCATGGTGTGGATGAGGAAGCGTTTGGAGTAGACCGTCAGCCGAATCATGTTGTTGATGAGGGCGAACGAGATGAAGGCGAGCAGTCCGGCCAGTCCCAGCAGGAAAAGGCTGACTTTCCGGATGTTGCTGTTGACGGCATCCAGCAGTTCCTGCGGATAGTCGATGTCGGTCACCTGTTTGTTGGCCGCCAGTTCGGTCTTTATCCAGCGGATGCTGTCGCTGTTGGCATAGTCCGCGTTCAGCTTGATTTCGATGGAGGGCGAGAAAGGGTTGTAGCCTAAGAATTCGGCAGGGTCCGTACCCATGGCTTCGGTCTGTTCTTTCAGGGCCTGTTCTTTTGAGATATAGGTGCTTTGCTTGATATACGGTTTCTGCTCCAGCTCTTTCTGATAGGTGAGGATGTCCGCCTCGCGTGCGTTTTCGTTCAGCACGAGTGTGAAGGCAATGTTCTCGCGCACGTAGACAGACAGGTTGTTGGCCGTCAGTACGAAGAAGACCACCAGTCCCAGCAGCAGCAATACCAGTGTGGTGCTGATGCAGGAGGTCATGAACTGCATGTTAAAGAGCGAACCTGATTTCTTACTCATAGTCTTATTGCATATTTTCCTTTTTCCTGAAAATGTATATCATGGAACTGCTGCGTTCCTTCTTGACCAGCGAGGCCAGCCATGCACGTATCCCGGTGTGGCAACCCCGTAGGAAAGCGGCCCGGTGTCCCTGTTGCCGCTCCGTCATCATGGAGATGTAGAAGGCGTCGAACGGCATCGGGTAGTGGGCGGCAAGGATGAAGCCGTGTTTGGCACCGAACTGCTGGAGGACCGACGGCGTGAAGTGCCACAGATGTCGCGGGACATCGTAGGCGGCCCAATGGCTGCCATAGTGGGCGGCGTCATACGAGGCCGGGTTGGGCACGGCGACGACCAGGATGCCGTCGGGCCGCAGCAACCGGTACAGCTGCTGCCAGGTCTCGTTGAGGTGTTCCAGGTGCTCCATGACGTGCCACAGCGTGATGACATCCTGCGAGGCTTCCGCCAGAGAGGGCAGCTGTTCGGGCGGCAGCACGTCGAGCCCGAAACGTGTCTGGGCGAACTGCCGTGCCTGGGGACTTTTCTCCACCGCCTGCACCGTCCATCCTTTCCGCCGCATGAAGTGGGGGAAGTAGCCGGTGCCGGTCCCGATGTCGAGCAAGGTGCCCTGCCCTTTGCCGGCATTGTGCCGCACCAACCGCCACTTGCGTACCAGCATGAACCGCCGCACCCAGTGATAGACACGGTTCATCAGCCCCTGGTCGGTGTCACTGTGTGAGATATAGTCCGGACTTTCGTAGTAACGTCCCATCGCGTCCTCGGCTGGGGCGTTCTGGGTGAACAGCAGTCCGCAGTCGGTACAGCTGCAGATGTCGAACGTTTCGCCGGTGGCAAAATAATCCGTGCAGGTCATGGCCTTCTTGAAACGGCTTTTCCCGCAAAGCGGACATTTAGTTATGTTGAATACCTTCACTTCTTTCCCTAATTTGCTGCAAAATAACAAATAAAATGGATTGATAGGCCTTTTCTTTATAAGTTTTTAACTACCTTCGCAGCGACTAAATGAAATGCATTATGGAAAATAAAAAACTGACTCGTTCGAGTAATAAGATGATTGCCGGCGTATGTGCCGGCATTGCCGAATATTTAGGATGGGATCCTACGGCTGTACGTATTGGCTATGCGTTGGCCACCCTGCTGACTGCCTTCAGCGGGAGCATTGTCTACATCATCCTCTGGATTATCATGCCTGAATACAGGAAGTATTGAGGTCTCGTAGCGGCCAGCCGAAAAAGGGTGCGTCAGGCACATCCGGCACACAATGATAAGTCCGGATGTTCCGCCGCACCCTTTTCTTATATATAATAAGGTGGGATTTACTCCGCTTCCACTCCCTTGAGGGTGGCCGAGCTGCTCTCGGTGATTCTGACGTTGACCCGTTCGCCGATGCGGTGGGTGCCGCGGTCGAACACTACGACCTTGTTCTGTTCGGTGCGGCCGAACAGCTGGTCTTTCGACCGTTTGGAGACACCTTCTACCAGTACCTCAAAGGTCTTTCCCACATCGCGGGCGTTGCTTTCGGCCGAGAGCCGGTTCTGCAGCTCTATCAGTTCGTTCAGGCGGCGTATCTTGGTCTCTTCGGGGACATCGTCCGGCAGGTGCTTCGAGGCGTAGGTGCCCGGGCGTTCGGAGTACTTGAACAAGAACGCCGAGTCGTAGCGGCATTCGCGCATCAGCGACAGGCTCAGCTGGTGGTCTTCCTCCGTCTCGCTGTGGAAACCGGAGAAGATGTCGGTAGAGAGTCCGCAGTCGGGAATGATGCGGCGGATGGCCTCCACCCGTTCCAGGTACCACTCGCGGGTATATTTACGGTTCATCAGGTGCAGGATGCGCGAGCTGCCGCTCTGCACCGGCAGGTGGATGTGCCTGCACACGTTGGGCTCTTCGGCAATGACGTGCAGGGTCTCGTCGCTCATGTCCTTGGGGTGGGAGGTAGTGAAACGGATGCGCAGGCTGGGCACGGCCCGTGCCACCGTGCGCAGCAGGGTGGGGAAGGTGATGACCGTCCCGTCTTTCTCGAAGCGGTACGAGTTGACGTTCTGTCCCAGGAGGGTCACCTCCTTGTAGCCCTTCTTCTCCAGGTCGTGCACTTCGTTCAGGATGCTTTCCACGTCGCGGCTGCGTTCGCGTCCGCGGGTATAGGGCACAATGCAGTAGTGGCAGAAGTTGTTGCAGCCCCGCATGATGGACACGAAGCCCGAGATATGGTTGCCGCAGATGCGTGAGGGGATGACGTCGCGGTAGGTCTCGGTGGTAGACAGCGCTACGTTGATGGCCTTTTGTCCGGTCTCGACGGCGGCAATCAGTTCCGGCAGGGTCAGGTAAGCGTCGGGGCCGGCCACGAGGTCCACGTGGTGATGCTCAATCAGGTCGTTCTTTACCCGTTCGGCCATGCAGCCCAGTACGCCCACGATGAGCTGCTTGCGCTTTTTGCTCCGCAGCGAGTGGAAGAACTCCAGCCGGTTCAGAATCTTCTGCTCGGCGTTGTCGCGGATGGAGCAGGTATTCATGAAGACGGCATCGGCCTCTTCCAGCGTGTCGCAGGGGGCATACCCGGCCATCTGCATGATGGAGGCGATGACTTCACTGTCGGCCACGTTCATTTGGCAGCCGTACGTTTCGATGAACAGTTTTTTCATTGCTTTGTCAGTTGCGGATTTAAAGTCCGCTTCATTCCTTGTCATAAGTTCGGTTATTTAGTTGGAAAAAATCGTTGGCGGGGAGTGTCACCCTTTCTGCATCCAGTAGAGGCGGTCGGGTCCGCTCATTTTCTCGATGGCATACCGCAGGGTGGTGCGTGACATGTCGCGGACGTGCGCTTCCAGATAGGCTTCGAGCGTCGCCCGGTCTCGTTTGCCTACCTCGCGCAACATCCACCCTACCGCTTTGCGTATCAGGTCGTGTGGGTGAGGCAGCAGCCGGTCGGCAATGCGCAGTGTGTCGGCATACTGGTCCTGCCGTATCAGGGTCCAGTTGGTGACGATGGCGATGCGCTGCTCCCAGAGGCAGGTACTTCCGGCCAGCCGGTCGAGCAGGTCGCGTGGGGGCAGGGTGCCGTCGGGCAGGGGATAGAGCAGCCAGTGGCCCAACACTTTGGGGCAGGACATGTCCACCAGGTCCCAGTTGTTGGCTTGGCGGGCATGGCACAGATAGAAGCGGGCCACCTCGTTGCGGCGGAGGGCCATTTCAGGCGTATTCCGGCGGCGGGTAGGCAGGGCGGCCAGCATCTCCTCCACCAGCAGCAGGAAGCCGCAGAGGCGCACTTCGTGCCATTCGGAGTAGAGCAGTCGTTCTATTTCAGTCAGCGGTGTCTGCCGTCGGGCCTCGCGCACCACCTGCCGTGTCTGCGGACACTTGAGTCCCAGGAAACGGTCTCCTTCGCCATACTGGCCCGGTCCTGTCTTGAAGAACCGGGCCAGCATGTCCCGTTGCCGTTCATCGCGCATACTGTAGAGGGCGGCTATGATGTCATCGGCGGTGACCATGGCGTTCAGGCGAGGTTGTCCATGTCTTGCGGCGATTTCTTCAGCACCGGTTCGCAGGTCAGGTTCACGCCGAGTTTCTTGAAAATCTTGCGGTCCACCTCGCCCAGCATCACGGTGCAGTGCACCTGGCATCCGCGCAGCTTGGGCAGTTGCTCCAGGGCCCGGCGGCAGTTGTCGTCGTCTTTCGACAGTACCGAGAGGGCCACCAGCACTTCGTCGGTGTGCAGGCGCGGGTTGTTGCCGCCGAGGTAATTGATTTTGGTGTGCTGGATAGGTTCTATCATGGATTGCGGGATGAGTTTCGTGGCATGGTCAATGCCAGCCAGGTGCTTCGTGACGTTCAGCAGCAGGGCGGCGCTGCACCCCAGCAAGGGGCTGGAGTGGGCGGTGACGATGGTGCCGTCTTCCAGCTCGATGGCCGACGAGGTGTGGCGCGTCTGCTGCTGGCACTGCTTGGCGGCCACGGTGGTGCGGCGGAAGGAGGTGGAAATCCGTGCCTGGTTGAAGAGCAGCTGTATCTTGCTGATTTCTGATTCGTTGCAGGCACCGTTGGCCAGCTTGTTCGTGGCGTCGTAGTAGCGGCGGATGATTTCGTTCTTCGAGGCCTCGCAGCACACGGCGTCGTCGCTGATGCAGAAGCCTACCATGTTGACCCCCATGTCGGTGGGCGACTTGTAGGGATTGGACCCGTAGATGCCTTCGAAGAGGGCGTTGAGCACCGGGAATATCTCGATGTCGCGGTTGTAGTTGATGGCAATCTTTCCGTAGGCCTCTAAGTGGAAGGGGTCAATCATGTTCACGTCGTTGAGGTCGGCGGTGGCCGCCTCGTAGGCGATGTTCACGGGGTGTTTCAAGGGGAGGTTCCATACCGGGAAGGTCTCGAACTTGGCATAGCCGGCCCTCACGCCGTGCTTGTGCTCGTTGTAGAGCTGGCTGAGGCAGACGGCCATCTTGCCGCTGCCCGGTCCCGGAGCGGTGACGATGACCAGCGGACGCGAGGTCTTCACATAGTCATTCTTGCCGAAGCCTTCATCAGAGGCAATCAGCGACACATGGTGGGGGTATCCTTCGATGAGGTAGTGATAGTAGGCGGTAATCCCGTCGCGTTCCAGCCGTTGGCGGAATGCGTCGGCGGCAGGCTGTCCGCAGTAGTGGGTAATGACTACCGACCCTACCAGGAAGCCCATGCGTTGGAACTCGCTGCGGAGGCGCAGCACATCTTCATCATAAGTGATGCCCAAGTCGGCACGCCTCTTGTTCTTCTCCATGTCGGTGGCACTGATGACAATGACTATCTCAATGCTGTCGCTCAGTTTCTGGAACATGCGCAGCTTGCTGTCGGGCTGGAAACCGGGCAGCACGCGGCTGGCGTGATGGTCGTCGAAAAGTTTTCCGCCCAGTTCGAGGTATAGTTTTCCGTCGAATTGGGAAATGCGCTCCCGGATGTGCTCCGATTGGATGCGCTGGTATTTCTCGTTGTCGAATCCTGTTTTCATATCGACTGCAAAAGTACATAAAAATCCCGAAAGTAGGCTCTACTCACGTTCCATTCCTCCCTGGCCTTTTTTATTTTTTCACGCGGTGCGCGAGTGCCGCACGTCTCTTTGGGAGAGGAAGAGAACGTGCGGCACAGCGAGTCATTCGGCGGTCAGATACAGTGCAGGTGGTTACCCGGGAGAACGCTGTTTCGACCACGGACTACATAGTTGTCCGTCTTCCTATCCCTCAAAACCTCCGTTCCAAACCTTTGAACCGCCGTTCAGAGGCTTTGAATGTTCGTTCATAAGCTTTGAATGTACGTTCAAAGGATTGGGACGGAGATTTTAAGGGGTAGCGACCGGCATGAAAGCCTTTTTCGCGGCAGCTGTAAGACCATTGTCGGGCGGGCAAGACGGCGGTTGCCAGCGGCGGGAAGAATGGTCTGTCAGTCGAAATCTGTGGTTATGTTTCTCGAAAAAGTGGCACGAATGGTTTTTATTTGTATCTTTGGCCAAAAACAAGAAAGACGATGGAGGATTTGGGATTTGATTTCTGGATGGTGTCGGTGATTCTCTGTGTGTGGGTGGCTACGGCCATCTTCCGGATGAAACGTGTGCTGACCGCTCCTGCCGATGAGGCCCCCCGGCCTGACGGGCAGCAGCCTGCTCCCGAACCGGCAGGGCAGCCTGCTGCGGTCTCCGTTCAGGAACAGCGGGCAGCCGGGCAGCCGGCGGGGCCGCACCCGTCAGCGGCACCGCGTCCGGTTGAGGCTCCGAAGGAACAACCCTCGCACGGCATCCGGCTGCAGACGGCCGACGATGCCCGCAAGGCGTTTCTGTATGGAGAGATTTTCCGGCGCAACTATTGAATGACTGAATAACAACAACGATAATCTAACTATTAACACTATGAGCTATACAAGAATGACGGCGGCCGAGGCCGCCGGTCTGATAAAAGACGGTGAGATTCTGGGCTTGAGCGGCTTTACGCCTGCCGGCAGTCCGAAAGCCGTGACGGCTGCCCTGGCCGTCCTGGCCGCAGAAAGACATGCCCGTGGCGAACACTTCCAGGTGGGCATCATCACGGGTGCCTCTACCGGCGACTCGTGCGACGGGGCGCTGGCCCGTACGGACAGCATCAGTTTCCGTGCGCCTTATACGACGAATGTCGATTTCCGTAAGGCCGTAAACAGCGGCAAGATACACTATACGGACATCCACCTGTCGCAGGTGGCGCAGCGGCTGCGGTCGGGTTTCTTGGGCCATGTCACTACGGCCATCATCGAAGCCTGCGAGCTGACGGAAGACGGCCGCATCTACCTCACGGCGGCAGGCGGCATATCGCCTACCATCGCCCGCCTGGCCGACCGCATCATCATCGAGCTGAACGCCGCCCACAGCAAGCGGATGATAGGCATGCACGACCTGTATGAGATGGAGCGTCCGCCCCACCGGCGTCCTCTCCCCATCGTGCGCCCCAGTGACCGCATCGGCCAGACCTATATCCAGGCAGACCCGAAGAAGATTGTCGGGGTGGTGGAAGTGGACCTGCCCGACGAGGCCCGCAAGTTCCAGGCTCCCGACCCCATTACGGACAAGATTGGCCAGAATGTGGCCGACTTCCTCGCAGCCGACCTCAAGCGGGGCATCATCCCTTCCTCGTTTCTGCCGTTGCAGTCGGGGGTGGGCAATATCGCCAATGCCGTGCTGGGGGCCTTGGGGCGTGACACCAGCATCCCGCCCTTCGAGATGTACACGGAGGTCATTCAGAACTCCGTCATCAAGCTCATCCAGGAAGGCCGCATCCGGTTCGGCAGCACCTGCTCGCTGACGGTGACCAACGACTGCCTGCAGGACATCTACGAGAACATGGATTTCTTCCGCGACAAGTTGGTGCTGCGCCCCTCCGAAATCTCCAACTGCCCCGAAGTGGTGCGCCGTATGGGGGTCATCTCCATGAATACGGCCATTGAGGCCGACATCTACGGCAATGTGAACTCCACCCATATCTGCGGCACCAAGATGATGAACGGCATCGGCGGCTCGGGCGACTTCACACGTTCGGCCTACATCTCCATCTTTACCTGTCCGTCTACGGCCAAAGGCGGCTGTATCAGCTCCATTGTCCCGATGGTGTCGCACCAGGACCACAGCGAGCACTCGGTGAATGTCATCATCACCGAACAGGGCGTGGCCGACCTGCGCGGAAAGAGTCCGATGGAGCGTGCCAAAATCATCATCGAGAACTGTGCGCACCCCGACTATAAACAGCTGTTGTGGGATTACCTGAAGATTTCCACCAAAGGACAGACTTCCCATTGCCTCTCGGCAGCCTTTGGGATGCACCAGGTGTTCCTGGACAAGGGGGACATGCGCCTCACCGAATGGGGAATGTTCCGCTGAGCCTTATCCGTCGCCGGAGAAGGCCTGTCCTTTAGTCCTGCCGGTTCCCTGTCACGCCGTGTGACGGGGAATCGGCAGGACAATTTAGGGGCAGCAAGAGTGCTTTCCCATCTGTTTTGGTGCAGAACAGACCCAAAAAACACGCATTCGAGTGAACTTCCTTTCAGATGGTTTTGTTATATTTGCACAAACCTATCCATAATTATAAAAAAACAACGATGAAACGAATGTATGCGCATGCCTCCCAATGGATGTTGTTCATGGGGATGCTGTTCATAGGCTGTGTATGCCTGACAGCCTGTAGTGATGACAACCCTACACCGGCGGACAAACCTGAACAGGGGGAACAGAAAGAGCCGGAGTCTGACGAGAATTCCATGGATCCAGTAGAGCCCGTAGTGACGGAGGCCGACTACACGGTGCTGTTCTACGCCCATGGGGGCAAGAACCTGGATGATGGCATCGTAGAGAATATCGGCCAGTTCTACAATGCCCAACCCGAGAGTTTCAAGAAAGTGAAGGCAGCCGTCCAGTATCAGTTCTCGCAAGACCTGTCGGAGGGTGCTGAGAAGCTGGAGTCCATGGGCGTGCCGTGTAATGCCGTGGCCGGCAAGGCGTACCGCTTTGCGGTAGACGGCGACCTGACGCTAAAAGATCAGTTCGTCGCTGCCAACGAGCTCGACAAGCAGGGGGTGCCCTTTGCCTCTGGCGAGTCGCTGAAGGCTTTCTATGAATGGGGGGTGCAGCACCTGCCCGCCAAGAAGTATGTGCTGGTCATTTCGGATCATGGCTATGGCTTCGCGCCGCACGATGACCTGCCGACAACGATTTCACGCGGTATCCTCTATGATGACTCCGACAGCGACCGGCATTTTACGGCCTTCTTGCTGGACGAAGTGCTGGGCCAGTTGTCAGTGAAGCCGGAAGTGCTTTATTTCGATGCCTGCCTGATGAATATGATGGAAATCCATTACCAGCTGAAGGAGCATTGTCCGTACATCATCGCCTCTTCTTTCATAGTGCCCGGACATGGAGGGTCTTATGACACGCTGGTGGACCTGCTGGCCGACGGGAAACGGGGGATAGAGGACAAGCTGACCGCTTATTGTAACACCTGTGTCGACCAATGGACCGCCATCGAAGGCAGTTCCGACTACCATGACATGGCGGTGGTGCGCACCAGCGGACTGACGGCCTATGCGGCACAGCTGAAGACGTTTACAGACAAGCTGGTGGACATCTATGACAAGGATGCGACGGCCAAGACGGCCATTGACCAGGAAACGGAAGAGGCCTACAAGGTGTTCCTGGATACACCGTACTACGACATCGACTATACGGAGAACATCGCCAAGGCCTTGCCGCAGGTGTTCGGCGACTTGTATGACGGATTGAAGGCCGCCTACGAGGGATGCATCGTGCAGCAGCGGTCGAGCCCGATACTGGAGAACGATGACGAGCAGGTGGACATGACCGTTCTGCTGGGAGTCAATGGCACGTATAGCGTCTATACGTGGGCGGATGAGAGCGATGAGAACGCCATCTCTTACGTGGAGCGTTACCATTGGGACGGAACGGTAGACAGCTATCTGACAGCCCAGACGACCGATGAGCAGGGGCTGACCTATCTGCAAGTGGCGGACGCACCCTTCGAACAGGCCACCTGGGGAGCGACGGGCGAACAGACCTACGCCATCCTGAAGTTCGACCAGGCGGTAGGGTGGAGCCGCTGGCTGAAAGCCAATCAGCACGAACCCAACTGGTACAGCGACAGCCGCATGTAAGGCGGTGGCACTCTCGATAGAAAAGACCGGAGGGTGTGTCACTCGGAAGAGGGGCACACCCTCCGGCTTGTTATGGGTCATTCTACCGTCACCGACTTTGCCAGGTTGCGCGGCATGTCCACGTCCAGCCCCTTCTTCACCGCCACATGATAGGCCAGCAGCTGCATGGGGATGACACTGAGCAGCGGCAGGAGGCAAGGCATCGTGTCGGGGATTTCAATCACTTCCTCGGCTATCCGCCTTACTTCATCATCCCCTTCGGTCACCACGGCAAAGATGCGGCCGTTGCGGCTCTGCACCTCCTGCATGTTCGAGATGACCTTGCGGTAGAGCTGGTCGTGGGCGGTCAGGCACACGATGGGCATCTCTTTGTCCACCAAGGCTATCGGGCCGTGCTTCATCTCGGCGGCCGGATACCCTTCTGCATGGATGTAGCTGATTTCTTTCAGTTTCAAGGCCCCTTCCAGGGCGACTGGATAGTTGTAGCCGCGTCCCAGGTAAAGGAAGTTCCTCGCATAGGTGAATCTGCCGGAGAGTTGTTCGATACGGTCGTTCTGTTGCAGCACCGTTTCCATTTTCCGGGGGATGGCCGCCAGCTCGTGGCAGGTCTGCTGGAAAGCCTCGTCCGAGAGGGTGCCCAGCGCATGGGCCAAGGCCAACGAGAGCATGGTCAGCACCGTCACCTGTCCGGTGAAAGCCTTCGTGGAGGCCACACCGATTTCCGGGCCAACGTGGATATAGATGCCGGTGTCTGTAGCACGCGCGATGCTGCTGCCAACCCCGTTGACGATGCCGAAGACCAGCGCCCCCTGTTCTTTGGCGAGCTGTATGGCGGCCAGGGTGTCTGCCGTTTCCCCGCTCTGGCTGATGGCTATCACGACATCATCTTTCTCGATGACCGGGTTGCGGTAGCGGAACTCACTGGCATACTCCACTTCTACGCGGATGCGGCACATCTCCTCAATGAGCTGTTTGCCGATGAGCCCCGCATGCCACGAGGTGCCGCAGGCCACGATGATGACGTGCCGGGCACGTATGAGCTTGGCCTTGAAATGGTTCAACGCCGAGAGCTTGATCTCATACAGTCCGTCCTCACGGCAGATGACACGTCCGCGCATGCTGTTCTCCATGCAATGGGGCTGCTCGCATATCTCCTTCAGCATGAAGTGGGGGTATCCGCCCTTGCTCAGGGCCGAGATGTCGAGGTCCACATCCTTGATGGTGACATCGGCGGAACTCTCGTCGAGGTTCGTGATCTGCACCTCCTGACCTATCCGGATGTCGGCCACCTGCTCGTCGTCCAGGTAAATCACCTTGTGGGTGTATTCCACCAAGGGGGTGGCATCGCTGCCGATGAAGAACTCGCTGTAGTCCTTGCCGATGCCTATCACAAGCGGTGACGCCTTGCGGGCGGCGACGAGGTGGCGGCAGTCGTCCTTCTCCATGACCACGATGGCATAGGCGCCGATGGCCTTGTCAAGCGCCTGGTGGACGGCTTTGGTGAGCTGTCTGCCGTTTTTCTGGTAGAAATAGTCGATGAGCTGCACCAGCACTTCCGTGTCGGTCTGGCTCTTGAACGTATATCCGAATTCCGTGAGCTGCTCTTTGAGGAGCTGGTAGTTCTCGATGATGCCGTTGTGTACCAGGGCAAGGTCTCCCGACATGGACAAATGGGGATGTGCATTGGTTTCCGAGGGTTCGCCGTGGGTGGCCCAACGGGTATGGCCGATGCCGGTGGTCAGGGGAGTGTCGGGCAAGGGGAGCGCACGGTGGACATTCGCTTCGAGGTTGTCCACCTTTCCTTTGGCTTTGAACACTTGCAGCTGTGGGTGGTCTGGTCCGCCGACGGCAATTCCTGCACTGTCATATCCGCGGTATTCCAGTTGGTGCAATCCTTTTATCAGGATGGGGGCAGCCGGGCGGCTGCCGATGTAGCCTACGATTCCGCACATGGTTGTTTTCCTTTCTTCGTCCGCGCCGTCTTGTATTTTGTAAAGGTCCTTTTTCTCGTTTTGTTGCTTGATAGATGACGTGTCCCGACAGTTCTGCCTGCCGTGGCGCGGCGATAGAGGCAAGCGGCACAGCCGGTTTGTCGGGGCAAATATAGTGACTAATTCTGAAAAGTTGACACCATTGCCAGCTTTTTTCTGCACGTGCGGTGGTTTCCCTTCTCCGCTGCCGTTTGCAGGGAGTTTCTTGAGGGGAAGAATTACGTGAATGACATCTGTCAATCAAGATGTCGGATGAACCAAGAAAACTGCCTTTACTGGGATAACTTTGCCAAATATAACCAGCAGTAGGATGTAAAAATGAAAATATTTCAATTTGTGACGTAATAAGTTATTGGTTTTGTAAATTATTGAAGTATAGGTGAAATGTTTTTTGTGTTTTTATAGTTTTATATTTTTGTATTTTTATATTTTTGTACTATTAAACCCCATATACGATGGCAGAGAAAAAAGATTTTTATACAAACTTGTAAGAATTAAGCGTATTCATGGTGAAGAAGAATAACGGCAAATATGATTCAGGGGTCAATATCATGGGTAGTGTGCCCAACTACAATGTGATGCTTGACTATATCAGTGATACATATGGTAACACTGAAGGCAGTACCGGTGCCTTTGAATTCAGAACAGAGAAGTCTTTGCGACGATTTGTCTCTGCCATAGAATCCTGTATTCTCAAATTTAGGAATGATACTCATAAGAAGCTATTCTTCGATGCCATTGCAGATGAAACCTTTTCAGTGCAGGAGAGGCTGCTCATCTTGTTCTGGCAACTGACCTATTCAAATCTTCTTTTCTCCCGTATATCGGCAGAGGTGTTCATGAAGGCTGTCTATTCAGGACGTGTCACCATCAAGGCAGAAGAAATCACCTGTTTCCTGCGTTTTATAAAAGAGACGGAGGAAGGTGAGTTGGATTGGAGCGAAGATACCATTAAGATTTCCGGAAGCAAGTATCTCACTATCATGAAAAAGCTTGGTCTTGCGGAGGGTACTGTCAAGAAGAGTATTGTTCACCCCGTCATCACAAACCATCTCTTTGTTTACTTTATTCACTTCATCCAGACTGTATCAGATGACAGAACCCTGCACAATCCGTTCATCATCTTTTCGTTCAGTGAAGAGCCGAATTTGATTCGCCGATTGAAGCGGATAGAAAACATCCCTTATTGGGATGTGTCGCAAATTGGAACAGAAATAACGATAGACTTGAAATAATATGACATCTACTTACATACAAGAGCATAACCGACTGTTCGGTGACCTGACGGCTTCGCTGGGTCGTGACCTTGCTCACCTGTCTTCCGAGGCCAATGGTGGAAGGAGTATTCTGTTTGTCTATCCTCCAGTTGACGAAGAGAAGTATATTGAGGAGGCTAAGAAAAGATATACCGATGGCTATGAGTTCGTAGATCTCCGGCAATTGTTTGTGGAGTTTGTCGATTCTAAAGGGCTTGATAAGTTCAAACGCCAATTCAAGAATATGGGAACGGAAGTTTTTGTCAGCCAGAACTATACTGAGGGAACATTCTATTATTTCCTGATGAAACGCATAGTGGATGCTGCCGCAAAGGGAGTCTCTCCGATATTGATACATACGGGTGTCATCTACAAGATGGGATTTTCCAACCAGAATATCATGGAAGACCCGGATGTGATGAAATTCCAAAAGCCGCTGGTGTTTTTCTACCCCGCGGTGATAAGAAATGAGACTATCTATTTTCTCGACCAGCAGCCTGCCTCTAAGGATCGCTGTGTGGTTATTATGTAATAAATGAAGCATCACGAATATGACAAAGATAAAAGATATACTTTCAATCCGTCTTGAAGACGACATCAAGAGTGTGATTGACCTCAACCAGCAGGACGAGCGTAGCATTATGGATGAACTTGACGGATTCATCCTGACAGAGAGCCTTGCCAAGCACCTGGCAGACTTTTGTGATTTCTTTACGTCAAACACCGCCCAACCAGGGTTGTGGCTGAGCGGCTTCTATGGTTCCGGAAAGTCATATTTCTCCAAGATGATAGGTTTCCTGCTGAAGGACCCTACTCTTCAAGGCACTTCTGTCCGTGAGCGTTTCCGGAACAAGCTGATAGGATTGCCTAATGCCGGCCTGCTCCAGAACAGCATCAACGCACTGGGACGCACTAACAATCATATCGTGCTTTTCGATGCCGCAAAGACCACGGGTAATCATGGTATCAGCTATATGATGATGGGGGCTTTCCTTAAATCGTTAGGGTTGAACGATGACTGGGTGGGCATCATCGAGTTCAATTTGCTGATGAGTGGTCGTTATCAGGCTTTCTGCGATAAAGTCCAGCAGAAGTTTGGTGAATCATGGCTGAAGCGCCGCAAGAATATGGATGAAGTGTATGACACCTTGGAGGACACCCTGCTCGATGGTTTCTGCTCGGAGAGTGCTTTCGATGAAATGCGTGAGGCTGCAAAGCTGCGCATACAGGACTATGATGCGGTAAAATTGCAAGATGACTTGACGCGTTATCTTGAAAAGAATCTGGACATTCGCATCGTATTCATGATTGATGAGGTGAGCGAGGCGATTGCTCAGCAAAAGATCAATATTCTTGACCTTGAAGGAATGGCAGAAGCACTCGCCGCCCTTGGCCGAAAAGTTTGGACGATTGCCATTGCCCAGCTTCAGTTGGATGATGTCATCAATGGCACCAATGTCAATCGCAGTCTGCTGACTAAGATTATCGACCGTTTCAAGAAGCGCATTCCTATTGCAGCCGAGGAAGTTGATATGATTATCCGAAAGCGCCTTTTGGCCAAGACTGCTGACGGTAACGACCTCTTGCAGGCTTACTATAAGAAGAATAGCGGAAAGATTTCCGACATCACCCATATTGTCGGTACGGGTCTCAGCCAGACAACCGACGCGCAGACATACGCTGACTATTTCCCGTTCTATGAGCACCAGTTCAAGATGCTTCAGTACTTCCTGTTTGGCACCCAAAAGCTTGTCAAGACACAGGTGGGTACCCGTGGTATGTTGATTTCTGCGTTCGACGTGTTGAAGAATGAGGCGCTTTCTGACAAGAACTACCACACTCACGTCAACGCTGCACAACTTTGCCGACAGGCAGAAGAAGCCGTGTCGGAGTCGCTGCGTAAACGGTATGACCAGGCCGATGAACATCTCAGAGAATTGAATTTTCAATTCGTCAAGGGACATGACATGCTGCAAACGATTCATTTCCTGACAAATTCAGGGGCCAAGACAACGGCAGAGAATATCAGCCGTGCCTACGTCAACTGTCCGGATGATTATTTTTCAGTGCTCGAAGAAGTCAAGAAGGCCTGCAAGAAGCTTTCTGATGATGAAATTCTGATTCTATCCGGTGACGAATATCGCATTACCAGTGAGACACAGCAGCGTATCTTTGAGAGGATGGCCAACTATGAAATATCCCCCTATTGCATTAAAGGCGAGATCACCAAGGAAGTCAAGAGAATGCAGCTTGTGCGCCAGGCACAGCATCTTTCCGTTGACTCAATGAATGTATCGTTCACTGTTCAATCTGATAGTGGCGAGACATTCAGTACGGGTGGCGACCCTGGCATGAAGGTTATTTTCCATGATATTCTTAGTGTCAAGCCCTCATTTTATGAGTATGTCGAATACATCAAGGAGGGAACACAGTCACAGAAGGGTATCATCAGCATTGTTCCCTCTTGTGAATATGCGACTGAAGCACAAAAGATTGCAGACGATATTCTCCGTATCAATAATATCGAGAGAGAGTCCAACCTCACTCCTGAGGAGAAAAAGGTTGTAGAGGAGATAGTCAGCTCTTTAGAGAGTAAAACGGCTCAATTTGAGCAGGTCATCATGAACTCGTATGCTAATGGTATGCTTGTGTATCTCTATAATGCCAGCATCATGACCCCACAAAATGCAGCGACTGTTATCAAGGAAGCTGAGTTGAAGATGTATGGCAATATCTATACCAAACGTTTGGGTGGTTCATTGAAAGACAGCGTAGCTCTTCAGTTGCTGAAAGCGGCTCAGAATCAGCTCCAGAATATCATTGGTCAGCAACCAGACTTCCTGTTCTTCGACACTACTGGTCAGTTTATAGGCGACCAGTTGCCGGTTGTCACAGAAATGATGGCACAAATGGCATCCTATAAGAATGGTGCTGATTTGGAGCGCGACCTTGCAGCCGCTCCTACCGGCTATAGCTTTGGTACGGTATTTTCGACCTTAGCGGCACTTTTCCGTGCAAGTAAGGTGATTATCAAGTACAACAATCAGGACTACCATTCCTGGCAACAGGAAGGAGCGAAGGAACCGTTTGCCAATTCCCGCAACTTCCAACGTGCCTCATTCAAGGCCATCACCAAGAGCCTGACCTATAATGAGAAGCGTGACATAGTTGACACTTTGAAAGACTGCCGCTATAAGGAACTGACAGGCAACAATCTCAGCTACAACATGAATGAATTTGAACTGGTTGCTGCCATCCAGTCACTTGCCGTTGCTGAGATTCATAAAGTCAACAATCAGATTTGCAACGATGCTGAGCGCGAGCGCATCTTCCGCCGTTCCATTGCAGCAAAAGAGGTACTTCGGCAATATGCGGGAACAGTCACGGAATACAACTATTTCAATACGGCCAGAACTTTCCTTGGCGACAACGAAAACGAGGAGTTCTGCAAGGCGGTGGAGAAGATAGAGGCAGATATCCGTTTCATTGATTCTAACATTCGCGAGATTGAATACCAGAAGGAATACTTCCTCGATGTGAAGAGCGAATTGGAGTTCGTTGGCTTGCCTATGCAGACCTTTGACCAATTACATGAATCCTACCTGCAGATGCTCGATAGCGACCCCGTACACAATTATCAGCAGATGAAGAAAGCGTACCAGAACGCCAAGGACCTGTACTACCAATACATGGATCATCAGGCAGAGCAGATGATTGATGGATATGGAGACTTACTGACCCGCATAGAAGCTATCAAGAAAAATGCTGGGCAATATCCAACAGAATGGAACACACGCCTCTATTCCAAGATAACGGAAAAGGAAGATGTATGCAAAAAATACATTATCTCAAAAATCCGATTGCAGGACTACGAGATTCGTTGCTCCAATTGCCACCTTCAGCTTCGTGACATCGTGGGAGCTATCAATATGCTGCCCCAACAGAATGTTGACGTGGATGTGATGGAAACAGAAATTTGCACATCTGATCCGAAGCCAGTACCTCAGCCCCAACCACAGCCAGGTCCTGGAGATCCCAATCCGCAGCCGCAACCAAAGCCCAAGGAGCGAAAGTTGCGTAGCCAACTGCCAACTGGGCAACTCAGTGTGGCTCAATACAAACAATGGCTGAAGCAGCAGTTGGCGATGGTCAACCAATATGCCCCAACAGATGTACTTAAGTTTGATGAATAAAAATGCATAGATT
>CAMAFR010000025.1 GCA_945833835.1 uncultured Bacteroides sp. | reverse complement strand
ATTGTAAAATTATAGAATTATTCATTATAACCTTAATATAACAGCTATGAGTTATTTACGATTTGACAAAACGCTGATGACGAACCTGGAAGAAGCCCTCCCGCGTGAGATACTTCGAACCAATCGTTCAGGCGCGTACCATTGCTCTACGATTGTAGATTGTAATACTCGCAAATACCATGGATTGTTGGTGATTCCGGTTCCTGAACTGGACGACGACAACCATGTGATGCTATCCTCTTTGGATGAAACAGTCATACAGCACGGAGCAGAGTTTAATTTGGGACTGCATAAATATCATGGTGATAATTTCAGTCCTCGCGGTCATAAATATATTCGTGAGTTTGAGTGTGAAAAAGTGCCTACTACCATTTATAGAGTAGGCGGTGTCATCCTGAAGAAGGAGAGTGTATTCGTACATTATGAAAACCGTATCTTGATTCGTTACACGTTGATGGCGGCCCACTCCAAGACGACGCTTCGTCTGCGTCCGTTCTTGGCGTTCAGAAGTGTGCGGCAGTACACGCATGAGAATGCGCAGGCCAACCGTCACTATGACGTGGTGCAGAACGGCATCAAGACCTGCATGTATCCCGGATACCCCGAATTGTACATGCAGTTCAGCAAGGAAAACGAGTTCGTTTTCGCTCCCGACTGGTATCGTGGCTTTGAATACCCGAAAGAACAGGAACGTGGCTATGACTTCAACGAAGATCTGTACGTTCCCGGTTATTTCGAGATGGAAATCAAGCCGGGAGAATCGATTGTGTTCTCGGGAGGTGTGGCAGACATCGACACCGCATCACTGAACGAGCTGTTTGCTGACGAGGTGGAAGAACGTACTCCGCGCGACAATTTCAAGCACTGTTTGATCAATGCCGCCCACCAGTTCTTGAACAAGCAGGATGACGAGTCGTACGTGCTGGCTGGCTATCCGTGGTTCAAGTGCCGTGCCCGTGATACGTTCATTTCCTTGCCGGGTCTGATGCTGGCCAATGACGAAGTGGAAAAGTTTGAAGAGGTGATGGACACCGCTACCAAAGCTATCTACGCCTTTATGAACGGAGAAGAGACGGCACTCAAAATGACGGAGATTGAACATCCTGATGTGCTGATGTGGGCCGTATGGACCATTCAGCAATATGCCAAGATGGTGTCTCGTGAGGACGCAAAGGAAAACTATGGCAAACTGCTGACGGATATCATGACGTACCTCGTAGAGGGACAGCATCCGAACTTGCAGGTGCATGATAACGGTCTGGTATATGCCGAAGGCCATAGCCGGGCCATCACATGGATGAACTCTACGGCCAACGGTCGTCTGGTGATTCCGCGTAGCGGCTATATCGTAGAATTCAACGCTTTGTGGTACAACGCACTGCTCTTTGTGGCCGAATTGTTGGAAGAGGACGGAGAAAACGCCGAACTGACCGCACGCCTCAAAGAGGTTGCCGAAAAGGCCAAAGAATCGTTCGTGAAAGTCTTCTTGAACGAATACGGCTATCTGTTGGATTATGTAGACGGCTATATGATGGACTGGAGTGTGCGTCCGAACATGATTTTCGCCGCAGCGTTCGACTATTCTCCGCTCGATACGAAACAGAAGAAGGGAGTGGTCGACATTGTGACCAGAGAATTGCTGACTCCGAAGGGCATCCGCTCACTCAGCCCGAAGAGCGGTGGCTACAACCCTAACTACGTAGGTCCGCAGACGCAGCGTGACTATGCTTACCATCAGGGTACCGCATGGCCGTGGCTGGCAGGATTCTACTTCGAGGCTTACCTGCGCATCTATCGCAACAGTGCGTTGGGCTTTATCGAACGTCAGCTGATTGGCTACGAAGACGAGATGACTTCACATTGTGTCGGTTCTATTCCTGAATTGTTTGACGGCAATCCTCCGTTCAAAGGACGTGGCGCCGTATCCTTCGCCATGAACGTGGCTGAAATATTGCGAGTATTATATATGTTGAGTAAATACGATTATTAAAAGGAGGAGCCTGTATGAAAGTATTGATGTTTGGATGGGAATTTCCTCCCAAAATATATGGTGGTCTTGCTGTCGCTTCTTATGGTATTACCAAAGGTTTGAGCGTGCAAGGTGACGTGGAAACAACCTTCTGTCTGCCGAAACCCTGCGGACAAGAAGAAGGATTCTTGAATATCGTGGGCATGAACCAGGTGCCTATTGTATGGCGTGATGTGGATTATGACTATCTGAAGTCCCGCTTGACGACCATGACGCCCGAACAGTATTATGCCTATCGTGACCATATCTATGCAGATTTCTCTTATATGCATGTCAACGACTTGGGATGTATGGAGTTTGCCGGCGGCTATCCGAAGAATCTGCACGATGAAATCAACAACTTCTCCATCATAGCAGGTGTGATTGCCCGCTCGCAGGAGTTCGACATTATCCATGCCCACGACTGGTTGACATATCCGGCCGGCGTGCACGCCAAGATGGTCAGCGGAAAACCCTTGTGCATCCATGTACATGCCACTGACTTCGACCGTTCCCGCGGTAAGGTGAACCCCACCGTCTATGCGATGGAGAAAGATGGTATGGATCACGCAGACTGCATCATGTGTGTGTCCGAGCTGACCCGTCAGACCGTCATCCGTGAATACCATCAGGATCCACGCAAGTGTTTTGCCATGCACAATGCCGTATATCCTCTTTCTCAGGATTTACAGGACATCCCCCGTGTGGAACATCCGAAAGAAAAGATTGTCACCTTCCTCGGACGTATCACCATGCAAAAAGGTCCCGAATATTTCGTCGAAGCTGCCGCTCTCGTATTGAAACGTACCCGCAACATCCGTTTCGTGATGGCCGGTTCGGGCGATATGCTGAATGCCATGATTGAGCTGGCCGCTGCCCGCGGTATTGCAGACCGTTTCCACTTCCCGGGATTCCAGCGCGGACGCCAGGTATATGAAGCCTATAAGAACAGTGATGTCTTTGTCATGCCTTCTGTTTCCGAACCGTTTGGTATCGCTCCGTTGGAGGCCATGCAGTGTGGTACGCCTTCCATCATTTCCAAGCAGTCCGGTTGCGGCGAAATCCTTAAAAAGGTCATCAAGACCGACTATTGGGATATCAACGCAATGGCTGACGCCATTTACTCCATCTGTACCAATCAGGCACTCTTCCAGTATCTCCAGGAAGAAGGCAAGAAGGAGGTCGATGGAATTACATGGGAAAAAGTCGGGCTGCGCATCCGTGCCCTTTATGAGGATGTAATAAAAAACTATGGTAAATAAAAAACACTAATTAGATATGAAAACAATCTGTCTTTATTTTGAGATACATCAAATTATTCATTTGAAACGCTATCGTTGTTTCGACATAGGCCGTGACCACTATTATTATGATGATTATGAAAACGACCGTAGCATCACTGAAATAGCGGAACGTAGTTACATCCCCGCCTTGACAACGCTGATTCAGATGGCAAAAGACAATAAGGGTGCCTTCAAGATTGCCGTCTCACTGTCGGGTGTAGGACTGGAGCAGCTGGAAATCCATGCACCGAGAGTGGTAGAATTGCTGCACGAACTGAATGAAACCGGCTGCGTGGAATTCTTGGCCGAACCGTATTCTCACGGTCTGTCTTCGTTGGCCAACGAAGAATGCTTCCGCGAAGAAGTACAGCGCATGGTTCAGAAAATCAAACAGGTATTCGGACAGACTTCGCAGGTGTTCCGCAACTCCAGCTTGATATACGACAATGAAATCGGCGGTATCGTAGCAGATATGGGTTTCAAGGGAATGCTGACAGAAGGTGCAAAGCACGTTTTAGGATGGAAGAGCCCGCACTATGTATATCACTGTGCTTACAATCCCGACCTGAAGCTTTTGTTGCGTGACTTCAAGTTGTCTGATGACATCAGCCTCCGCTTCTCTAACTCTGAATGGAGTGAATACCCGTTGTTGGCAGACAAATATATCAACTGGATTGACTCTACACCGAAGGAAGAACAGGTCATCAACATCTTCATGGAATTGTCGGCACTGGGTATGGCACAGCCGTTGTCATCCAATATCCTGGAATTCCTGAAAGCACTGCCTGCTTGCGCCAAGGAAAAGGGCATCACTTTCTCTACACCGACCGAAATCGTGACGAAACTGAAATCAGTGGATCAGGTGGACGTGCCGTATCCGATGTCATGGGTGGACGAAGAAAGAGATACCAGCTGCTGGTTGGGTAACCTGATGCAGCGTGAGGCGTTCCACAAGCTGTATAGTGTGGCCGACCGTGTACGTATTTGTACAGACCGCCGCATCAAGCAGGATTGGGATTATCTGCAGGCCAGCAATAACTTCCGTTTCATGACTACCAAGGAAACCGGTGTGGGCTTGAACCGTGGTATCTATGATTCTCCTTATGATGCATTCACGAACTACATGAATATCGTAGGCGATTTCATCAGCCGTGTGAACTCCTTGTATCCGGTGGATATGGACAACGAAGAACTGAGTTCATTGCTGACGACCATCAAGAACCAGGGTGAAGAATTGGTTGAGTTGAACAATGAAGTGGCCAGACTGCGCGAAGAGCTGAAGAAATCGGAAGCCGCAGCTCCGAAAAAGACATCGACCAGAAAGACAGCCGCTAAGAAAACCACCAAAAAGGCCGAAAACTGATGAATGTATAGCATCCTTTGAGGTAACATAAACCAAAAAAGCCGCAGAATTTTCCTTTTCTGCGGCTTTTTTGACACTATAATATTAAATTTTGCAAAAAAAGCAGTGCCACCGACGGTTTATTAAGCGATTTCTATTTACTTTGAATCTATAATTTGATTTATCTGCATTATTATGAATGAACTGATTGAAAAGATGAAGGAGTTAAGCGCAGCGTTGTTCGCCGATGCTGAACTCCAAGCCGCCAAGGGAAACAAGACAGCTGGTACGCGGGCGCGTAAGGCTTCTTTGGATCTTGAAAAGTTATTGAAGGAGTTTAGAAAGGTCTCTTTGGAAGAAGCAAAGAAATAAATTCTATTCTTTAGAAATTGAAGGGGATGTGGTTTTCAAAGATACATCCCTTTCTTTTTGTAAAACAGCGGGGTATGAAGGCGATAGGCAGATGTTGGGCGGTGTGTTGCGGTGGATTGGTTACAGTCCCGTTGATGCTGATGACTGCCTGCGGGGGAAGACACACCGCAGCTGTGCGGTTGCATGAGGCAGACTCGTTGAACGAGGTGTCGTACAGGTGGCGATACAAGGACCTGAATGTCTCGGCACGGGCTGCCCGACGGGCCTATGAGTTGACAGAGGATTTCCCGGAATTGCGGGCCGAAGCGCTGAACAATCGGGCCTACTACGCTTTCATGCGAATGGATTTCGAGGGTTCCGAACGATTGTATCAACAGGCGGCGCGGCTCAGTAACAACGAGATTGAAAGACTGGTGGCGGACGTGGGACGCATGAAAATATGCCAACGTACCTCGCGCAACAAAGCATTTTATGACTATCGCAATGATGCGATGCGGCGCATCAGACGTATTCAGGAAGACGAAGCGCTGATCACCGATGAACATGCGGTGAGGCGGCTCAATTATGCGCTGTCGGAGTTCTACATTGTTTCCGCCATCTATTATTACTATTTGCAGCAGCATGACGCCTCGCTGCGGGCCATCCATGCAGTGACACAGGATATGGTGGCGGCCGATACGGCCCAATGGCTGTATTACGAGTACATGGTAGGGTCGGGGGACATGTATGAGGCACCCACTCCCGATGAAGAGACCGAAGGCGAATTCCTGCATCTGGCAAACTGTCTGCTGGTAGCCAAAAGGAACGGTTATACCTATTTTGAAGCCAATGCCTTGCAGGGAATGGCCGAGTTGCTGACGGATACCTGCAAAAGGAAACGGCTGGAAGAAAGACGGTTGGGATTGCTGCGTCTGGTCAATGTGGAAGGTTTGCCGACCGACAGTCTGCCGCTGGCTTTCGGGCGCAGGGCACTGTCTCTTTTCAAGCAATATGGGGACTGGTATCAGATTTCGGGCACCTATCGTACATTGGCTGCCTACTACAATTCCGTCCACTCTCCGGAGATGGCACTGTCCTGTCTTGCCGAGGCGTTGGAGTACGTCAATATTCACCACGAACGTTATTATCATTGTAACGACACCACCCACCGTCTGCGTACCTTCGAGACTGATACCGGCGAATCCATTGAGATGAAGTGGATTGAGAAAGACGGTATCTGCACCGTACCCGAATGGATTCTCCGATTGCGCGAACAAATCAGTCTTACCTATTCCGCAATGGGCAAAAAGAACGAATCAGACTACAACCGAAACATCTACCTGGACTTGCTGGATTATACACGGCAGGATAAGGAGCTGGAGCTTCGTTTTGCAGCGTTGGAGGCAGAGGGCAGACAACTCAATCTGATGCTGGCATTGCTGTTGTCAGGCTGTGTGGTATGGATAGGAGTGTCCGGATGGCTGAGCAGCAGGTGGCGCCAACGCAACCAGCAATACCTGGCGGTGCTGAAAAGAGTGCTGGAGCTCTGCCGCCGCATTACGGCGGCCGTACCGCCTCAGGCACATGAGCTGGAGGACATTGTGGCGGCCATCGAAACGGAATTGCAGAAGGAGTTTGCACAACTGTTCCATACCACAGCGGTACGTATTCTGCTGGCAGCCGAGGAAGAGCCATCGGCCAACAAAGGAGCGAAGCGACCTGTCAAATTCCCGTTGGTTCCTCCGGGCCAGGAGACTCCGGTGGCCGAAGTGGCGCTGTACCTGTCTGCACCGCTGTCCAAAGAAGTACTGCCGCTACTGAGACTGGTCATACCTTATGTGGCGTGGACCGTTCAGAACGGAGGGAATCTGGTATCGCTGGATGATGAATGCCGCAAACTGGAAAAAGAACGTTATATCCATGCCCAACATCTTGCGGACAACAAATGTGCCAATACGGCGAAAAAAGCCTGTTTCTCCATCGTGACAGGTATCCTGCCCTACATTGACCGGGTAGCCAATGAGGTGCATAAACTCAAGGCGGCCGACTATGCCCGCCAACCTGAGGTCAGGAAGGGAAAATATGCGTACATACGTGAGCTGATTGACAAAATCAATGAATACAATGATATACTGGCCCTTTGGATAAAGATGCGGCAAGGTGCATTAAGTCTGAATATCGAAAATTTTGAATTGGAGGAGCTCTTCCGGATTATTGCCAAAGGGAAAAGATCATTCGAACAGAAGTGTCTGACCTTGAAAGTGGATGAGACGGCAGCCATTGTGAAAGCCGACAAAGCTTTGACCTTGTTTATGATAAACACGTTGGTGGAAAACGCGCGGAAATACACGCAGGCAGGAGGAACCATTGCTCTTACCGCCGATGAAACGGCACACTACGTGGAAATAGCGGTCACGGATAACGGGCCGGGGCTATCGGAAACGGACGTCCGCCATATTCTGGAAGAAAAAGTCTATCAGCCGGAAACAATCGGATGGTCGACCGCACCGGATGTTGAACAACTTCGGAAGCAGAAAGGACACGGTTTCGGGCTGATGAACTGTAAAGGGATTATTGAGAAATACCGCAAGACCAATGCTGTATTCGACGTGTGCCGGTTCTTTATTGAGAGTGTGCCTGGCCAAGGAAGCCGTTTCTGCTTCCGGTTACCCAAAGGGGTACGTCGCCTGTTGCTGGCGGTAGGGGTCTGGACGGCAGTAGGGGCGGGCGGTGCATCCTGCACTGCCGACCATCAGTCATCAGCACCGACTGTGGCAACTGCGTCTGATGACTCGTTGCTGGCACAAGCCAACCGTCATGCCAATCAGGTTTATTTCTGCAATGTGAACGCACGTTTTCAGGAGGCCTTGGTCCACGCAGACAGCGTGTTGCAATGCCTGAACCGACACTATGTGCGGTATTCAGGGAAGGACAGTCCCCAGCTTGCCTTGATGGGTGACACCGCCGCTGCCGAACAGACTTGGTTGGAACAGGAATTTGATACAGACTATTATATCTTGCTCGATGTACGTAATGAAGTGGCTGTAGCTGCGCTGGCCTTGAATGATTTCCCACTATACACCTACAACAACGCGGCGTATGTCACACTTTACAGGCTCATCAGCCGTGACCGTAATTTACAGCAGTATTGCGAGCAGATGCAACACTCTGCCACCAACAAGATGATAGGGCTGTCGTTGCTGGGACTGCTCCTGGCCGGAGGACTGGCAGGCTATTATATCCTGTATTTCCGCCATCGCTTGCATTACCGCATGAACATGGAGCAAGTGTTTGCCATCAACCGTGCACTGTTTGCTGCCACCAAACCTGCCGACACGGGAGCCGCTGTTTTGACAAGGCAGTGGGTGGACCGGCTGTTTGCCGAATTGAACGAGCTGTTGCCGTTAGCCGATATGGCTTTGGCCGTGTGTGAAGAGGAGAGCCATCGCTTGCACTATACCTTTGTCCGTGAAAACAGCGACCAGGACACACTTCGGGAACTCATGGCCTTGTATCAGGACCGTGCAAAAGCGGTGTGGAACAAAGAACAGACCTGGAGTTTCCTGCCATTGTGGGTGGAAGCCGGCGGCGAGCGGCATTGTACGGGCGTGCTGGCACTGAAGCTGGCACAGGCGTTGCCACACGAAGAAGATCTGCTCCTGGCCGAACTGGCAGCGGGCTATCTGGCCGTGGTTCTGTATAATGCGGTCGTCAGGGTACGTAGCAAGCAGTATGACATTGAGCTGGCCCAAGACGAGACCTGTCGCATTGCCTACGAAGAAAACCTGTTGCACGTACAGAACATGGTGCTTGATAACTGCCTGTCCACCATCAAACACGAAACCGTGTATTACCCCAACCGTATCCGCCGTATTGTAGAATTGCTCGACCGGGAAGGAGCGCTATCGGCCGATGAGGAGCAACAGCAGTTACAGACAATGGAGGAGTTAGTGCATTATTATAAAGGAATATTTGGGTTACTGAGCTCATGTGCCGCACGTCAGCTGGACGAAGTGACTTTCAGACGCAATGAGGTGGAAGTAGGAACCCTATTGGAAACGGCAGGCAGGTATTGGAAAAAGCGGCAGGGCAAACTGCCGTTTACGGCAGAGTTGGAGGTGCAGCCGGCTGTAGGTTGGAAAGTGTCGGCCGATAGGACGTTGGTCGATTACCTGTTGCGTAACCTAATGGATGAAGCCATGCTCCACCGCCAGTCAGGAAGGCTATGCCTGAAAGCCATTGCGCAGCCGGATGGGTTTGTCCGTTTTGATTTTATGGATTTTCGCCGTTCACCTTCACAGGAGGCACTGAACCAGCTGTTTTATCCGGACCGGCAAAGGATGGGCACAGATGCGGGTCAAGGACTGAGTGGAACCGAATATCTGGTGTGCAAGCAGATTGTGCGTGACCATGACGAGTATGCAGGCCGTCGTGGCTGTCGTATCAATGCCACTGCCTTGCCCGGTGGGGGATTCACCGTATGGTGGACCCTCCCGATGAGATATTGATATATAAAACTACCGAAGATATGGAAAAGTGTAAAGTGATTATTGTGGAAGACGTCAAATTGGAATTAAAAGGTACGGAAGAAATATTCCGCCACGAGATACCCAATGCCGAAGTCATCGGTACGGCAATGACAGAAGCAGAATTCTGGACATTGATGCAGACGTTGACCCCCGACCTTGTGTTGCTTGATTTGGGGCTTGGCGGTTCAACCACCATCGGTGTGGAAATATGCGCTCGGCTCCACCGGGAGCAACCCGAACTGAAAGTGTTGATTTTTACCGGAGAGGTCCTGAATGAGAAACTATGGGTGGACGCACTCGATGCCGGAGCCAAGGGCATTATTCTCAAGACCGGAGAACTACTGACCCCAATGGATATTGAAGCGGTCATGGCAGGTAGGGAACTGGTATTCAACCAACCTATTCTGGAGAAAATCATCGGCCGTTTCAGGCAGTCGGTCAGTGCGGAACAGCGGCGTCAGGAAGCGGTCATCCATTACGACATTGACGAATACGACGAGCGCCTGCTCCGTCATCTGGCATTGGGATACACGAAAGAAATGATTACGAACCTTAAGGCAATGCCTTTCGGGGTCAAGTCGGTCGAGAAACGGCAGAACGACCTGATTAACCGTTTGTTCCGTCCTGATGAACGGACCGGAGTGAATGCCTGCCGCCTGGTGACCCGGGCATTTGAGTTACGCATTCTGGACATTGATCATCTGGAGCCGGATGAAGAATAAGCGCAGTTTCCGTTGGACCACCATCTTTTTTCTGCTCACGGTACTGGTGGCCTTCCTTTCGTGGGTAGGCAGTATTTACGGTTGGGAGGGAGTGCAAAACTTGTTGAGCCCAGAAGGCTTTCGCTGGAAACTCCGCCATCTTGAAGACGATTACCTGCACGCACCGTTTTTGGGCAGTATATTGGTCGTGAGTTTTGGGGTGGGTCTGTGTCTTCATTCGGGATTATGGTCCCTGTGTTTCCGCTTATGGAAACGTACGGGACATCTGACACGCAAAGAACGGAGGGCCTTGACGCTGACAGCCATTGTAGCCGCTCTGTATGCCCTGGCCTGTGCTTTTCTGGCTTGGGGGCCTTGGAATGGTGTGCGCAGCATTATGGGGACACTGACAGACTCGCCGTTGCAGGACGGTGCCTTCTTTCTGCTGTCATTTGGGGCAGGACTCTTCGCTGTGGTTTATGCCTATGCTGCCGACAGCTATAATTCAGATATGGACATTGTGGAGGGCATGGCCTATGGTTGTGTCTGTCTGGCTCCTTATTTGGTGACGCTGTTTTTTGTAGTACAGTTTTTCACGGCTTTTCAGTATGCAGGGTTGGCGCATTGCTGTGGCCTGTCTGATGCAGTGTATGAGCGTCTTTACAGTTTGTGTTGTCTGTCGCTTTTGTGGCCGCTGTTGTCTGATTTGTCGCAGAACGGGGGAAAATAGGTTGCAAGATCGTTGTTTCAGGTGATATTTTCTTACCTTTGTGCAAATTTTATCATTCAGCTACAATGAAAAGGACAATTAGTTGGGCCTTTGCCGGATGTATGGCATTGGCAGCTTGCCAGCAGCAAGCAGGGTATGTGATAGAAGGCACCATTCAGGGAGTGTCAGATGGTGAAATGGTCTATCTTCAAAAAGAAGCGGACGGATGGATGGTGAAACTGGATTCGACCATTGTCCGGAAAGGAAGTTTTACGTTTGCAGGCATACCCGATTCTATAATGGGTAGCCATTATATTACTTGTGGACCAGAGGCCGCTCCCGCTGTGGCACAGGTGTTTCTGGAAAAAGGTACTATCCGGGTGTCGATGGGTACAGGTGGCGAAAACCGTGTGTCGGGAACCCCGAGTAATGACGCGTTCCAGCAGTTCTCTGACCAGTTCCTGGCTGCCCACCATGAGATGGGCCAATTATACCAGCGGATGCAGACCGATTCGACTCTCACCCAGCAGGAACGTGCTTCCTTGCAGCAAGAGTTGCAAGCCAAGAATGATGCCGCGATGGACATGGTCCTGCGTACGATGACCGAAAATATCGGCAATGCAGTGGGAGTGGAGCTGTTTGTCGCGTATTTCCGAGCTTTCTCTCCGGCACAGATGATACTGTTGTCCGGACAAATACCTGCTCCTTTCGCTTCACGTCCCGATGTACTGGAGGTGAAAGAGCATCTGGCATTAGTGGAAAAGACGACTGAAGGCAAGCCCTTCATTGATTTTACTTTGGACTCACCCGAGGGCAAACCGGTAAGGCTGGGTGACATAGTGGCAGCCAACCGGTACACGTTGGTGGATTTCTGGGCCAGCTGGTGCAAGCCATGCCGAGAGGAGATGCCGGTCGTTGTGCAGGCGTATGAAACCTTCCAGTCGAAAGGGTTTGGCGTTGTGGGAGTATCGCTCGACAATAAGGCTGAAGCCTGGAAGCAGGCCATCAAGGACCTTCATATCACGTGGCCACAGATGTCGGATCTGAAGGGCTGGCAGTGTGAGGGCGCAGCCTTGTATGGCGTCAGTTCCATCCCGGCTACCGTGCTCATCAATCAAGAAGGCACGATTGTGGCACGTAATCTGAGAGGGCAGCAGCTCTTGGACAAATTGGCGGAACTGATGCCATAAACGTTGGATCCTTTTCCACATAAACATCCAAATGGCATGTGAGATAAGCAATCGCTTCATCATCACATGCCATTTGCGTTTATAGAAAACTCATCACGCTATCAGCGGGTGGGTTTCAGCCATCTGTCGAGCCAACGGAAGAAGGTGCGTTGCCACAGCACACCATTTTGCGGATGAAGCACCCAATGGTTCTCATCTGGATAAATGAGCAGTTCGGCCGGGATTCCTCTCAACTTAGCAGCATTGAAGGCGGCCATACCTTGCGAACCGAGAATGCGGAAGTCCTTCTCACCGTGAATGCAGAGGATGGGGGTATCCCATTTGTCTACAAACAGGTGGGGTGAGTTGGCATAGCTGCGCTGTACCGCCGGATTGTTTTTCTCCCAATACGGACCACCCAAGTCCCAGTTGGTAAACCAGAGCTCTTCTGTTTCGAGGTATTGCTGTTCCATATTGAAGAAGCCATCGTGGGCGATGAAAGCCTTGAAACGTTTGTTGTGGTGGCCGGCCAACCAGTAAACGGAATATCCACCGAAGCTGGCACCTACACAACCCAGACGATCCTTGTCCACGTAAGGTTCGTTGGCGATGTCATCAATGGCACTCAGATAGTCGTCCATGCAGTGTCCGCCGTAGTTGGTGCTGATTTCCTCCAGCCATTCCATACCGAAACCGGGCAGACCGCGACGGTTGGGAGCGATGATGATGTAGTCGTTGGCTGCCATTATCTGGAAATTCCATCGATAACTCCAGAATTGGCTGACGGGGCTTTGCGGGCCTCCCTCGCAGAACAGCAGGGTGGGGTATTTCTTGCTGGGATCGAAATCCGATGGATAGATGACCCACGAAAGCAAGTCCTTGCCGTCCACGGTCTTTGTCCATCGCGGTTCCACTTTCCCTCTTTTCAGCTGACTGAAGATATGGTCGTTTTCAGACGTGATGCGTTTTACAGCATTGTCCTTCAGACTCAGGGTGAACAGTTCGTCGGCCTCGCTCATGGAGTGGCGTTTGGTGAGCAGTTGCTTATTGCCCAACATGGAGACTGAAGCATAGTCGTAGATGCCATCAGTCAGCTGTTTGACTTCTCCTTTCAGGTTGGTGCTGTGAATCATGCTGGTGCCGTGCCACACACCTACGAAATACAATGTCTTGCTGTCGGGACCCCAGCAGAAGTCATCCACCCCCGACTGGAATGATTCGGTGACATAAGTTTTCTTGCCGTCCTTCAGGCTCATTACGCAGAGGCGGTTACGGTCGCTTTCGTAGCCGTCGCGTTCCATGCTTTGCCAGGCGATGCTGTTGCCATCGGGTGAGAAGCGAGGATTGATGTCGTAACCCAGGTTCTGGTCGGAGCTGTCTTCCTTACACAGATTACGGGTAGTCTTGCTTTCGGTGTCATACAAATAGATATCCGAGTCCGTCGAGACAGAATAGGCCAAGCCGGTCTTCTTACGGCAAGTATAGGCTATCTGTTTCGAATCGTTGCTCCATGCCAACTGTTCGCTTCCACCGAAAGGCTTCATCGGTGCCTCATACGGTTCACCTGCCAATATGTCGGTGGCAACACCTACGGTCTCCCCGTCAAAAGCAGCGTAAAACGTGTGCGGGACGGTCTCAACCCATTCGTCCCAATGTTTGTACATCAAGTCGTCAATGACTTTTCCGGTGGCCTTGTCAAGATCCGGATAGAGGTCGGAAGTGCGGGTTCCATACTTTACTTGTGAGATGAACAAGACCTTGCTTTCATCCGGTGAGAACTTGAAGCCCTCAATGTCACCGTCGAAGTGGGAGAGTTGCCGACGACCGGTACCGTCGGGATTCATTTCCCACAGCTGTCGGCTGCCTCCGGCAGATGTCAAGAAAGCAATCTTGCCACCTCCTTTTATCCAGGCAGGCTCCACTTCGCTGGCCGCACTGTTGGTCAGCTGGCGGTTGTCGGTACCGTCGGCATTCATCACATAGATGACTGTGTGGCTCTTGTCTTCCTTCACACTGTAGTAGGAAACGGTGTAGGCAATGCGTTTCCCGTCGGGTGATACAGCCGATGAGCCGATGCGGCCCATGGCCCAAAGCACCTCGGGAGTGAGCCTTCCGTCATGGACGGTGATTTCCTGCTTGCCGATGACTGGTGCGGCTTCAGTTCCGTCAGGAGTGGTGGCAGCTGTAGCCGATACGGCGGCCATCATCATGGCTGCTGTCATTGTCATAAGATTTTTGTTCATGGTAAATTGTTTTATTAGATGGATATTGTCTCAAGGTTCTTCTGTCCGACAAAAATACAAAATAGATAAAAACTAAAAAAGGATTTGCCGGACAATCCTTGTCTGGCAAATCCTTTTTTAGTCCATTCCCCGTAAGGGTGGAAAGGTTATTTTCTCATACGGTTCTGGCGTTCCTGTTGGATGCGTTCCTGTTCGCGCTGTAAGGCCTCAAGTTTCTCCATCAGTCCACTCTTTTTCTGTTGTGAAGGAGTCTTCTTGTTGGCTTCCAGCTGTGCCAGCAGTTTCTTGTCGTCGGTCATCCGACGCATCACCCACATGGTGAGGATACCGATAAGGCTGGAGATAAAATAGTAATAACTCAGTCCGGAGGCATATTCGTTGAAGATGAAAAAGAACATGACTGGCATGATGTACATCATCCACTTCATGGCTGCCATCTGTTGGTTATCACCACCCATGCTCATACTCTGCTGTCTCATCATGACAATCTGATTGATGACCGTAGCCGCACTGAACAAAAGACAGAACAGGCTCAGGTGATTGCCCAGCAACGGGATATTGGCACTCCAACTGATAAGGTCGTCATAAGAAGAAAGGTCGTCTGCCCACAGGAAACTTTGCTGACGCAGTTCGATGGCGTTCGGCACGAAGAAGAACAGGGCCATGAAAACCGGTGTCTGTATCAGCATCGGCAGACAGCCACCCATCGGGCTGACACCATACTGGCTGTAGAGAGCCATGGTTTCCTGCTGTTTCTTCAAGGCATCTTCCTTATTGGGATACTTGGCACTGATTTTATCCACGTATGGTTTCAAAGCGCGCATCTTGGCCGAGGAAATGAAGGACTTCCAGGTAGTGGGCAGTACCAGTATCTTGACGATAATGGTCATCAACAGGATGACGATACCCATACTCAACCCCCAGCCAGACAGCCAGTCGAACAGGTTGATGGTGAACCACCGGTTAATCCAGCGGATAATGGGCCATCCCAGATATACCAGATCCTCCAGTTCGGGGTCCTTTTCGGCAAAACTCAAGTCATTGCTGGCCAGTAAGGTCTTGAAATGATTCGGGCCCAGGTAGAACTGGAAACGGGAAGGTTGTGCGCCGGTCGGATCAAAAGCAGCCACCATATCGGCAGAATAGTTCTTCATGTAACCGCTGCCTTTGTTCTCCATGCGCGATTCGAGCACGGCATTCTCAAAATTCTTTTCGGCCATGAAGACACAAGAGAAATATTGGTTCTTGAAGGCCACCCATTCCAATGCCGTCGGGATAGATTCTTTTTCGTCTTTTGTCTCACTCAGATAGTCAAAACCGTCATCAACCGGCTTATAGGTAAGGCTGGTGTAGCGTTGTTCGAAAGTGTAGCCTTTTTCCATCTGGCGGGCCCGCTGGGTCCAGTCAATGTTCATGGTCTTCACCGATGGCGAGAAGAAGTGCTGCATGCCGCTCGCCTTGACCGTCAAGTCTACCATATAGGAATGGGGTAGCAGCCGGTAGCTGAAGTCCAGTTGTCCGCCGTTGGCCGCATTCAACCGCATGGTGACAGTGCTGTCGGTAGTTTCCTGGATGTCGAAATACAACTGGTCGGTAAGGATATTCTCCTGTTTGCCGTCAAAACCAAAACAGATGTTACCGTCCGCTTGATCAAACAAAACCAAAGGCTGCTGCTGCTGGTCGTTATAGTTCTTCAACACGGCCTTGCTGATGCGGCCTCCTTTGTTGGTCAGTGTGAGCTGTACCAGTTCGTTTTCCAACGTTGTGAAACGTTCGGTGCCGGTAGCCGCCTGAAAGAAAGTCGAGGCAGAATCAAGGCGTAAACTTTGTACCTGGGCCTCGGCCTGGGCTTTCTCCTGGGCCTCCTGCTGTAGGGCCAAGGCCTGGATAGAGTCCTGATACTGTTTTGCGCGTGCCATTTCCTCCTGACTGGGTCGGTTGTAAATGCTGAAACCTACGATGACAGCGCCAATCAGGGCAAAGCCCACTAACGAGTTTTTGTCCATTTTTCTTCTTTTTTGTAGTTAGTTAGAGATTATAGAATTAAGTTGTTTATCAATCAATGTCTGTTTTAGTTGTATTATTCGGGCGTTGAAACGAGCTGCCTGTCGGTCAGACAACCATGAACCGGCTTTCGTAGGGAGACTGACGTTTCACTTGACATAAAAGACCCGGCAACTCGTTTCCTGTGAAACCTGCGTTTATTTGTCAATGGCCGCCTTGACAAACGACAGGAACAGCGGATGCGGTTTCAGCACCGTACTGCTGTATTCGGGATGAAACTGCGTACCGATGAACCATTTCAAGTCGGGAATCTCAATGATTTCCACCAAATCAGATTCCGGATTGATGCCCACGCACTTCATGCCGGCCTTTTCAAACTCGGCCCTGTATCCGTTATTGAATTCGTAACGGTGGCGGTGGCGTTCCTGTATGTGCTCTTTCTGATAGGCCTCATACGCTTTTGATCCCGGATTGACTACGCATTCGTAAGCTCCTAAACGCATGGTGCCGCCCATATTGGTGACAGATTTCTGTTCCTCCATGATGTCGATGACGTTGTGAGGGGTCTTCTCGTCCATCTCCCGACTGTTGGCATCAGCATAGCCCAACACATTGCGGGCAAACTCGATGGCCATGCATTGCATACCGAGGCAGATGCCGAAAGTAGGGACATTGTGGGTGCGGCAATATTTCAACGCCACGAATTTTCCGTCAATACCCCGTTGGCCAAAGCCCGGACAGATAATAATGCCATCCATCCCGCTGAGCTTTTCTTCGACATTGGCATCGGTCAGTTGCTCGCTGTTGATGAAGTGGATGTCCGCCTTGCGGTCATTGTAGGTCGCGGCTTGCGACAGGGCTTCCAGAATGGACTTGTAGGCATCTTGCAGGTCGTACTTGCCCACCAGACCAATGTGCACTTTCTCAGTGGCACGGTATCGGCGGTCAAGAAAACCCCGCCACGGCCCCAGTGCCGGTGTCTCTCCGACAGGCAGTCCCATCTTTTGCAGGATAGTAGCATCCAGCCCCTGTTCCTGCATACGCAAAGGCACCTCATAAATGGTAGGCATATCCTTTGACTGGATGACAGCATGCTCGTCCACATTGCAGAAAAGGGCAACCTTTTTTCTCAAGTTGGCGTTCAGCTCATGTTCGGTGCGCAACACCAGGATGTCTGGCTGGATACCTATGGATTGCAACTCCTTCACCGAGTGTTGGGTAGGCTTGGTCTTCAACTCACCCGCAGCCGCCAGGTAGGGGACATAGGTCAGGTGTACACACAAGGCATTGCGGCCCAGTTCCCATTTGAGCTGGCGAATGCTTTCCAGATAAGGCAATGATTCGATGTCGCCTACCGTACCTCCGATTTCGGTAATGACGAAATCGAACTTGTATTTATTGCCCAACAATTTCACGTTACGTTTTATCTCGTCTGTAATGTGGGGAATGATTTGAATGGTCTTCCCCAAATAGTCGCCGCGACGCTCTTTGTCGATGACACTTTTGTAGATGCGTCCCGTCGTGATGTTGTTGGCCTTCGTGGTCTGAATACCCAGAAAACGTTCATAGTGACCCAGATCAAGGTCGGCTTCATGTCCGTCCACCGTTACATAACATTCGCCGTGCTCGTAAGGATTCAGCGTTCCGGGGTCAATGTTGATGTACGGATCAAACTTTTGTATTGTAACACTGTAGCCTCTGGCTTGCAGCAACTTACCGATAGATGATGAGATGATGCCTTTCCCAAGGGACGAGGCCACACCACCTGTTACGAAAATGTACTTTGTTTCTGCCACAATAAGATAATTTTGAAGTTATATTTGTATGTTTCTATTTCGAGCCGCAAATTTATGAAAAAAAGCTGGAACAGCCACTATTACGGCCTTTTTAATCGCTGAATTCTTCTGTTTTCTAAGAAATTGACACTGATGGGCAAGCTTCGTTCCAGACATTCTGTTAAAAAGAGAATTAGTTTGTTTCCCGTTAATGGAAAATATACTAATTTTGCACCAATTACTGATACATTTTATATATGAATACGATGAATAAATTGATGATGGGCATAGCACTTGCCTTCTGCTTGTCGGGCAAGGCAAAAGCTCAGATTATTCAAGAAGTCCTGTTGGAAAAAGATTCGTTATTGACGGAGCCCGAAAGCGTGGAAGAAGACCTTCCTATTGATTCGACCATAACCATTGACGGCGTACAGTTGCTGGAAGAATTTTTGCGCGATACGGTCCCGGCACCTCAAGATCCGGTGACGGTAGTGAAGCAAAAGGAAAAGAAAGCCCCTGTAGAGTCGCAGTCGGTCATTCATTTCAAGGCCTTTCTGCAGAGGTTCCGTAACCAGTACCAATCGTTTATGGAGCGTTGGGATGACATTTACCTCCCAGCTCCGAAATATATCCGTTCCAATCCTGACTATTACAAACTCTGTATGCCTGCAACGTATTATGAAGCTCCTTTCTATCAGGCGGTCAGCATTGACGATTGGAAACCGGTCATTCCCTTTGTCAAAGAGGATACTCTCCGTAAGATGATTGAACAATTGCCCGACCTGGAACGTTCGAAGAACATAGACCGTCAGCTGAACCGCCAACTCCTTAGCTTCTATCTGACCTATCCGCAGCTGGTCAAGAAGAACGAAGCCCAGTTGAGAGGACTGGAACCGCTTGCCAACACGATGGTGCCGACACAACCGAAAAAAGAGAAAGTGTTCGACCTGCTGACACCTACTTCACTCGTGACGAAAATGGAGGAGAAAGACCTGCTCGTGGTAAAACCCAATTTCTGGACTATCGTGGGGAAATCAGACCTGCAGTTCTCGCAGAACTACTTGTCGGACAACTGGTACAAGGGTGGCGAAAGCACCAACTCGCTCTTTGCACAGGTAGAGTGGCAGTTCAATTACGACGACAGGCAAAACATCCAGTTTGAGAACAAAATCGAATGGAAATTGGGATTCATCTCTACTCCTTCGGACACCGTGCACAGCTATCGCGCCAACAACGACTTGCTCCGACTAAGTTCCAAACTGGGTGTCAAGGCGTTCAAGAACTGGTACTATACCCTGTCTGGCGAGTTCAAGACGCAGCTATCCTCCAGCTATGTGACCAACTCGAACGACCTTATATCCACCTTCTTTTCTCCGGCCGAACTCAATATCGGTCTTGGTATGGACTTCAAATACGTGAAGAACGGAGTGTTGAACCTGTCTGTGCTGATTAACCCTGCCAACTACACCCGTTACAGTGTGGCCAGCAATAAGGTGGATCCGACCAAGTTCAATATAGAAGAAGGGCATAAGGTAAAAAACCAGATTGGTTCGCGTATTGAATCGACTCTGAAATGGAAGTTGATGCAAAACCTGACATGGGAATCCCGCTTCTCGTACATCACTGACTACAAGAAAGTACAGAGTGAATGGGAGAACACCTTCAGTTTCGCTTTCAACCGGTATTTCTCGACCAAACTGTTCATACACGGCCGATTTGACGATGCCGTTGCCCGTGAAGAGGGTGACAGCTATTTCCAGTTGCAAGAACAGTTGAGCTTGGGTCTGTCGTACACATGGTGACACTTCATCGGATATGAACTGAAAAACATAAGAGTAAAATGGGAATTATGGAAAATTGGCTGATGCCTTCGTTTGTGGACATTCTGGACTTTATCGGAACGTTCGCATTCGCTATCAGTGGCATCCGTTTGGCTTCGGCCAAACAATTTGATTGGTTTGGTGCCTACATCATCGGGTTTGTCACGGCTATCGGCGGCGGAACTATCCGAGATGTGTTGCTTGATGTCACGCCGGTATGGATGACCAATCCAATATATTTGATATGTACGGCGATTGCCATGGTGTTTGTGATAGCCTTTGGCAAATACCTTATCCATCTGAACAACACATTTTTCCTGTTTGACAGCATCGGTCTGGCACTGTTCACGGTGGTAGGATTCGACAAAAGTATGGCTGAAGGATATCCGTTTTGGATATCCATCATCATGGGCAGTTTTACGGGTGCGGCCGGAGGTGTGTTGCGCGACGTGTTCATTAACGAGATACCACTGATATTCAGAAAGGAAATCTACGCAATGGCATGCGTAGTGGGCGGATTTATCTATTGGCTTTGCCTGCAATCGGGTATGGAATCCTATGGTTCGCAAATTGTCGGTGGCTGTGCTGTCTTTCTGGTGCGTATTTTGGCTGTGAAGTACCATCTGACTCTACCGATACTGAAAGGAGATGAACATAGTCCCCATATTGGCTGACAGGATTGTCATCACCGTTTCCTAAGGGAAACCTCCCTGTATAAAAGGAGAAGAAAAACGCAAAGACACAACTGCATTATTAAGGATTATTCATCCATCATAATTCGTTGTGCCTTTGCGTTCTTTTGTATGGAGTCCTCCCGTCAGGCTGTACCTGCATGACAGGAGAGAAGGACATGTTTCATGATATGCATTTATCTCAAGGTGCCTGCCTCTGCCTGCTGTATCATAGCCTGACTGGCATACATATACACCTCTACGCGCCGATTTTCCTGACGGCCTGCCTCACTGGCATTATCGGCCACAGGATCAGCTTCGCCTCTGCCTACCACCGCCTTAACCTGGTTGCTTGACGCGCCACACTGCAGCAGGTATGTGGCTACGCTTTGGGCACGTTCTTGCGAAAGGTTCAGGTTTTTCTGGCGGCTCTGTTCAGCCGTGCTGTTCTTCCAACCTTGATTGTCGGTATAGCCGTAAATGTCTACGTCCATATCAGCATTCTGCCGAAGCACATTATTGGCGAACTTGCTTAAAGAAGCTTTTGCCGACTGACTCAAAGTGGCGCTTCCGGTATTATACAGGATACCTGAATCAAAGGTCACCTTCACAGCTTGCAGACCGTTGTTGTCTGTTACCTGCTCAACCTGAGCTCCCTCTATCTGGGCCGCCTGTTGGGCTGCCTTGTCCATCTTACGACCAATCAGCACACCGGCACCCGTACCTACCGCAGCACCTACGGCAGCACCGATTGCCGCACCTTTACCTTTACCGGCGATGCCACCGATAATGGCGCCCAGTGCGGCACCACCGCCACCGCCTATCAGACCACCTTTAGCGGTATTATTCATTGTCCCACAACTGCTGACCAGCAAGCATCCGCTCAGCAGGACAGCCATACAATTCAATGTTCTCATAAGTCTATATTTAGTTTTAAAAATACGGTCATTTCCTCAATAAGCAAAAAGAGGATAGTTCTTCATGATTTCATTGACGCGCTGACGTACACCGGCAATAATTTCCGCATTGTCAACATTCGACAATACAGTTTCAATCATTTCAGCTATCTCGGCCATGAACTCTTCCTTAGCGCCACGTGTGGTAATGGCAGGAGTGCCCAAACGAATGCCTGAAGTCTGGAAGGCCGAACGGGTGTCAAACGGTACCATATTCTTGTTGACGGTAATGTCGGCTGATACCAGCGCCTTCTCGGCCACCTTTCCGGTCAGGTCCGGATATTTCGTGCGAAGGTCTACCAGCATCGAGTGGTTGTCTGTGCCACCTGACACAATGGTGAAGCCGCGGTCCATCAAAGCCTGTGCCAATGCTTTGGCGTTTTTCTGTACCTGAGCGGCATATTCTTTCCACTCGGGCTGGAGAATCTCTCCGAACGCTACGGCCTTGGCTGCGATGACATGTTCCAACGGACCTCCCTGAATGCCGGGGAATACGGCCGAATCAAGCAGCTGTGACATCATTTTGATTTCTCCTTTGGGTGTCTTTTTGCCCCATGGATTGGGGAAATCGTGTCCCATCATAATGACACCGCCACGCGGCCCTCGCAAGGTCTTATGTGTGGTAGAAGTCACGATATGGGCATATTTCACCGGGTTGTCCAACAGTCCGGCAGCAATCAGCCCGGCAGGATGTGCCATGTCAATCATCAGGATAGCCCCCACTTTGTCGGCAATTTCGCGCATGCGTTTGTAATCCCATTCACGAGAATAAGCGGACCCCCCGCCAATAATCAGTTTAGGTTGTTCACGGAGGGCGATTTCTTCCATCTGGTCATAGTCCACACGACCTGTCTCTTTGTTGAGATTGTATTCGCAGGGAGTATAGATGATACCGGAGGTATTGACTAATGAACCGTGGGAAAGGTGTCCGCCGTGGGCGAGGTTCAGTCCCATGAATTTGTCTCCCGGATTCAGCACGGCCAGGAATACGGCGGCATTGGCCTGCGCTCCCGAGTGGGGCTGTACGTTTGCCCATTCAGCTCCGAAAATCTGTTTCAAACGATCTATCGCGATGCGCTCGCTTTCGTCCACCACTTCACATCCGCCATAATAACGCTTGCCGGGATAGCCCTCGGCATATTTGTTGGTCAGGCAAGAGCCCATAGCCTGCATTACTTCGTCGCTGACAAAGTTTTCGGAGGCAATCAATTCGATACCTTTCAGCTGTCGCTGATGTTCTTTTTCAATGATGTCAAAAATTACGTTGTCTCTTTTCATTTTCAGTTTATTTTTGTTTTTTGATGTAAAAGTCAGAAGATAACCCCTAACGAAAAGCTAAGGACATTTTTACGCCGCTTAATATAAAGTTCCTGTTCGTTGTAAGGTGAGGGGGTGGCAACGGTGTCATAGACAACCGACTTCGCAAGGTTATGCAACCCTATTTCATACCGGAAGTCAATGAAAAGGTTGGTGATATTGACTGCCAGGCCCAAAACAGCCGCTGCCCCGAACAAATGTCTTCGCTCATTGATGCCTTGCTGGAAAAAACCGCTGTACTCATTGTGCATGTGCTTTTTCCAGTAATAAGCTACTTGTGGCCCCACGAAGAAAGACATTTGGTAAGGATAGGCATCGACAAACTTGTATCCATATAATAACGGTATGGCGATAGAGTGGCTTTTTGATTTGACCGACGCACTTCCGTCCAATAGGTCTGTATTCTCTTCTTTATCGGCTGCCGCAATACTGCCGTTTGACAAATTGTAGGACAGCTCCGATTGCAGGAAATGATGTTTCCTGATGTTGAAACGCACGAAAAAGGCCCCCAACACTCCCACCTTATAATTATTCTGTAAATGCTCTATCGGGTGCCCGTCTACCGTCAGCCGGCCAATGAAAAACATGGTCGAGTTGAATCCGGCTTTCACACCTAAGTTCACTTTAGGCTCTTTCGGTGCGTTTCGATAAAAGCTCACGTTTTGGGCGTGTAGTGTAAAAGCTGTTTCAGCCATCCATCCCAGAGCCAGCAGCATGACGGTTCCCTTCTTCATTTCTTTTTCTTTTTTTCTACAGACCAGCCGAACTTTCCGATTTTATCGCCAAGTCCGTAATAACCTCCATGTACATAAACGAGCAAATCCGACTGCGCCAGTTCAAACTTCCCAGTTTCTGCATCCAGATAACTGTCATCCGCCTTCACATTGACTACATCGGCAATGAACATATCGTGAGAGCCTAATGCAATGACTTCCTTAATCCTGCATTCGATGCAAAGAGGGGATTCCTCAATGATAGGTGCACAGACGACCGAAGCCTTGCCAGGAGTGAGACCCATTTCTTTGAATTTATTGTAATCGCTTCCCGATCGGACACCACACCAGTCGGTGGCTTGTGCCATGGATCGTGTGGTCAAATTGATGACGAATTCCATATTTTTCTTCAAAATAGGATAGGAGTGTCGTTCGGGGCGCACTGAGATGTAACACATAGGTGGATTGGTGCATACCGTACCCACCCACGCCACGGTGATAATATTATATTCATCGGGCGTACTGCCACAACTCACCAGCACGGCTGGTAGAGGATAAATCATTGTTCCGGGTTTCCAGTCCTGTTTCATCCGCTTAGATAAGCTTAATGTTTTCCATGCTTTGCTCTTTTTCGCAATAGTGGCATTTCAGTACACCGACCTGCTTGTCGATAACGTGAAAATGGGTCTGCATCGGTTCGTTATTTGTGATACATTTCGGATTGTTGCACTTGACGATACCCTTCAGTTCGTCAGGCAATTCCAGAATCTTCTTTTCTACCACCTCATAATTGCGGATAATGTTGAGCTTGATGTTAGGGGCAACGACCGACAGGCGGCTGATCTCCTCCTCACTAAAAAAGCGGTCCGCTATTTTGATGATGCCTTTCCGTCCCAATTTCTTGCTCACAAAATTATTACCAATCGTGATGTTGGTTTCCTCATGATGCAAGTCGAGCAGGGACACCACGGTAAAAAGTTTGTCTGAAGGAATATGGTCAATGACGGTCCCATTCTGTAAGGCCGCCACTTGTAATTCTTTATTCATATTCATGTTTATTTTGGATTGATGAACGAATGTTATTTTAAGGTGTCTGCCTTGACCTCATCAAGGGTGATGCCCAACACATCGCACAAAATGGCTTCGCGGGCATATAATCCGTTATGAGCCTGCTGAAAGTAGTAAGCCTTCTCGTTGTCATCAACATCATAAGAAATCTCATTGACACGTGGCAACGGGTGTAAAATACGCAAATTTGGCCGTGTATGTTCCAGCATCCGGTTATGCAGGATATACACATCTTTTACACGCTCATATTCCATCAAGTCCGTGAAACGCTCGCGCTGAACACGCGTCATATACAGGATGTCTGCATCGGCAATGGTCTCTTCAGTAAAATCGGTATGCTCATAATATCGGATGCCGTGTTCCTTACAGTATAATTTATATTCTTCAGGCATCTTCAATTCCTCGGGTGCCACAAAATGGAAGGTAGGGTTGAAGTGACGCATGGCCATAAGCAATGAATGGACCGTACGTCCATATTTCAGGTCACCGACCAGATAAATGTTCAATCCTTCCAGCTTGCCCTGAGTTTTATAGATGGAGTATAAGTCAAGCATGGTCTGTGAAGGATGCTGGTTGGCTCCATCGCCCGCGTTCACAATCGGAACAGGAGCCACCTCACTGGCATATCTTGCCGCACCTTCGAGAAAATGCCGCATCACTATAATATCTGCATAGTTGCTTACCATCATAATAGTGTCTTTCAACGTCTCACCTTTTGACGAGCTGGTCACTTTGGGATCTGTGAATCCGATGACACGGGCTCCCAGTCGGTTGGCGGCCGTCTCGAAACTCAGGCGGGTACGGGTAGAAGGCTCGAAGAAAAGCGTGGCAACCACCTTTTCATCTAAAAGATGCCGGTTGGGTTTCTTCTCAAATTCTTTGGCCATTTCCAACAAATACATGATTCGTTCTTTGGAATGGTTCGCAATTGTAACTAAACTTCTATTTTCCATATTTGCGGTTCTACGAATTGATTTATAATACCGGAGTTCAAAGGTACTTAAAAAAACGGAACTACAGCTGCTTTTTCACACTTTATTCATCTTTTTCCATTGATTTTCCCTAATTTTGTGCTCGTATAGTATGGATATTCATTATTAGTCAATATGAGAAAAAAATTCATCATCATTCTGTGGGCAGTGCTGGTATTGGCAGTGGCTGCCGTAGCAACGGTATTCACCGCCATTGCGAAAGGTTGGATAGGCTATGTGCCGCCGGTAGAGGAACTGGAGAATCCGAACCTCAAATTTGCCACCCAAATTATTTCCGACGATGGACAGCTGCTCGGCACATGGTCGCTCAGTAAAGAAAACCGTGTGTACGTGGGTTACGAGGATTTGTCACCTAATCTGGTGCATGCATTAATTGCCACCGAAGACGAACGGTTCGCCGATCATTCGGGCATTGACATGAGGGCCTTTTTCCGTGCTTTAATCAAACGAGGGGTCTTTATGCAGAAAAATGCCGGAGGAGGCAGTACAATTACCCAGCAGCTGGCGAAACAATTCTATTCGCCAACGGCTGACAACATGCTGGAGCGATTGTTGCAGAAACCCATCGAGTGGGTGATTGCCGTACAATTGGAGCGTTATTACACCAAGGAGGAAATTCTGACGATGTATCTTAACAAGTTCGACTTCCTGAATAATGCGGTGGGCATCAAGACAGCAGCCAAAACCTATTTTGCCAAGGAGGCCAAGAACCTGAACATTGAAGAGGCCGCAACGCTGGTAGGGATGTGCAAAAACCCGTCGCTCTACAATCCACGCCGTTTCAACGAACGCTCACGAGGCAGACGCAACACAGTGCTCGACCAGATGCGTAAGGCCAACTATCTGACACAAGCACAATACGACTCATTGAAGGCACTACCGCTGCAACTCAAGTTCCAGCCCGTAGACCATAAGGAGGGCTTGGCTACTTATTTTCGTGAATACTTACGCCGTATCATGACCGCCCGAGAGCCCAAGAAAAGTGATTACCGAGGCTGGCAGATGCAGCAGTATTATGAAGATTCACTGGGGTGGAAGACAAATCCCCTTTATGGCTGGTGTGCAAAAAACAAAAAGAAGGACGGCACAAATTATAATGTGTACACCGATGGACTGAAAATCTATACCACCATTGACTCGCGTATGCAGCAATATGCAGAGAAGGCCGTCTATGACCATGTGGCCAAATATCTGCAGCCGCGTTTTTTCAAAGAGAAGAAAGGACGTAAAACGGCTCCCTATACCAACGTACTGACGACCGATGAAGTCAACCAGATTTTAGACCGTGCCATGCGCCAGACCGATCGTTATCGGGGTATGAAAGCCGCCGGTTGTTCGGATGCGGAAATCAGGAAAGCTTTTGATACAAAATACGAGATGAGCGTTTTCAGCTATGAAGGCGAAAAAGATACGCTGATGTCTCCAATGGATTCTATAAAATATTACAAGCATTTCCTGCGTGCCGGCTTCATGTCCATGGATCCCATTACTGGCTATGTGAAAGCCTATGTGGGTGGCCCCAACTATAATTATTTCCAGTATGACATGGCGATGGTTGGTCGACGACAAGTGGGGTCTACCATCAAGCCTTATGTGTACGCTCTGGCGATGGAGAATGGATTCTCACCCTGCGATCCGGTCCGTAACGTAGAACAGACATTGTTCGATGAGAATGGTAAGGCATGGTCGCCCCGAAACGCTTCAAAGTCTCACTACGGAGAAATGGTCAACCTGAAGTGGGGATTGGCCAATTCGAATAACTGGATATCGGCGTATCTGATGAGCAAACTGAGCCCTTATGCATTGGTACGGCTGATACATTCGTTTGGCGTGCTAAATAAAGATATACAACCTACTGTCTCTCTCTGTTTAGGACCTTGCGAAATTTCAGTAGGCGAAATGGTAAGTGCTTACACCGCCTTCGCTAACCGTGGTATTCGGACCGCTCCTCTTTTTGTGTCACGCATTGAAGATAATGAAGGCAATGTGGTAGCTACCTTTACTCCGCAGGTAGATGAAGTCATCAGTGAAACCAGTGCTTACAAAATGCTGGTGATGTTGCGGGCCGTGATTAACGAAGGTACAGGCGGACGTGTCCGTCGGTTGTATCATATTACGGCTGACATGGGTGGCAAGACCGGTACTACCAACCGCAATTCTGACGGATGGTTCATGGGATTTACCCCCTCGCTGGTCTCGGGGTGCTGGGTAGGCGGCGACGAACGTGATATCCATTTTGACCGTATGCAAGAAGGACAAGGAGCCTCAATGGCACTTCCTATTTGGGGGCTTTATATGCAGCAGGTATATGCTGACCCATCGCTCCCTTACAAACAAGAGGAACAATTTGATGTTCCAGAAGATTTTGATCCTTGTAAAGACAAATTAACTGAAATGGAAGAGGAAAATGCAGGCCGTCTGGACGATGTGTTCTTCCAATAATCTTCCTTACTCTTAAGTGACCTCGACTGTCAGAACCAGCGCAGCATTCGTATAGGCTCCTTTCCTCACATACCAGCCTAACGAATACTTCGCTGGTTTCTTTTTCAGATGCCCCCCATACTGTTATACTCAAACTATACACACTTTCCGTATAGTGGTTCATCGCCTTTGGAGTGCTGTCTGTTTTTCATATATAACGGATGATAAGCAATCAAGCCCGCTCTCCTAAACTATTCTATTTCACACTTCCGTATGGCTCTATGCTTCGATATATGGATATAGCCGGCACAGTCTATGTTTATACCCAATCAAAACTTGACAACTATGTTATTGATAATAGGCTACCTATACAAAGATAACAAGCATTCTTTAGACGTTTGTCAGTTAGTCCATACACCACATTTAGTATGAATTAGAATCTCCTGTGAAATTTGCTGCTGCCTGAAGTGTTGTTCAATTTAGTATGAATAATATGAATTTTACAGTAGCAATAGATAAGCCTATATAAAAGGAATATCATAATAGTTCAGCCAACAGGATTTTTTCATTTGTGAATTTTACAATTGTAGCCAACCTTTTAGAGCAAGTTTTCTCCTTGAGCGTTTTACAATTGTATTCCATTAATCTCGTGATAATTAAGTTGTTTATATTTGTGTTTTTCCAACTATATACGTTAAACATATAGATATTCATTAATATATAGTAAGCTATAAATATCTAAAAACCAATATATTTATCATTAAAATATAGAATATACTTTAAGATATGAAAGATAGATGGTTTAACAATGTAACATTAATGTAGAAATTGACAGAATATACATTATAATGTTTTCAAAGCCAGAGAAAAGGGTAATTTAACTCAATCATAGTCGAATCAGCGATATAGAGCGTTGCTCACAAGATTCTAAGTGTAAATTTACAATTATGAATCACAGATTGTAAATGTATTGTTTTAGATTTCTAAACCAGAGTTTGCATATGAAAATTTAAAGCTTTATCTTTGTAATGTCTAATTATAATGTATTACATCTGTAAAATGAAAGACCGTATCTATAAAATCATGCAAAAAGCAGGTATGAGTAACATGGAGTTCGCTGAAAAGATTGGGATTTCAACTTCGTCGCTATCACATATTTATAATGGTCGCAATAAGCCCAGCTTGGAGGTAGTGATGCGCATCCACAAAGCGTATCCAACTATTGGACTTGACTGGTTGCTTTATGGCGATGGAGAAATGGAAGTTGCAGTTCCATCTGTAGCGGGAGTAGAGCTTAAAGCCGCTGAGAATGCAAAATTTGCGTCCGAAGACCAGGGAGATTCCGAAAATCATAAAGAGAACTATGTCCCCTCTCCAGAATTTTCATCTAAAAATGTTGAAAAAGAAGATATTAGACACATCGACAAGCCTCTGCCAAAGATAACTGAAATACGTATTTTCTTTGATAACGGTACTTTTGAGGTATTCAAGCCCGATAAATAGTCGTTTTGAAAAAGAATTAGTATCTTTGTCATTAGAACGTTTAATTCATCTATATGAAAAAATACCTATTAGATTTGACCGTAACAGAGAACACTCGTTTGCATGACAACTATGTTCTCCTCAAATTGACTCAGGACGATGATCTCCCAGACATGTTGGCGGGACAGTTTGCAGAAATCCGTATCGATGGGTCGAGCACTACTTTCTTACGTCGTCCTATCTCCATTCATTACGTGGACAGAACAACCAACGAAGTGTGGTTTCTTATACAGCTGGTAGGAGATGGAACACGTAAGTTGGCCACAGTTGCTCCAGGTGATGTTGTCAGTGTTGTATTACCGTTAGGGAATGGTTTCACAATACCCGAAAGCGCAAGATGCCGCCCACTGCTCATAGGGGGAGGCGTAGGTACTGCCCCTCTTCTGATGCTGGGTGATGGATTGCTGAAGAGTGGAATCCGCCCTACATTTTTGCTTGGAGCTCGTTCAGCCAAAGACCTTTTACAATTGGAACTATTTAAAGCATTAGGTGATGTATTCGTGACGACAGAAGATGGCAGTGAAGGCGAAAAAGGCTATGTCACCATGCATAGTGTGCTCAGTGCACAGACATTCGACAGAATATACACCTGTGGTCCCAAACCCATGATGGTAGCAGTAGCGAAGTATGCCAGTGCGCATCATATCGATTGTGAGGTGTCGCTGGAAAACACAATGGCCTGTGGTGTAGGGGCTTGTCTCTGTTGTGTTGAGAACACAACGACAGGGCACGTATGTGTATGTAAAGAAGGTCCAGTTTTTAATATTGAGAAATTGTTATGGCAGATTTAAGCGTAAGTATAGGAAAACTACAGATGGTAAACCCGGTGATGACAGCATCGGGTACATTCGGATATGGTCTCGAATTTCAGGATTTCGTCGATTTGGAGCAAATTGGTGGTGTCATCGTAAAAGGGACAACACTCCATCACCGTGAAGGTAACCCATACCCCCGTATGGCAGAAACGCCTATGGGAATGTTGAATGCGGTGGGACTTCAAAACAAGGGGGTACATTATTTTGTAGAAAATATTTATCCTCAAATCAAGGATATTCGAACGAATATGATTGTGAATGTTTCTGGGTCGCAGATTGAAGACTATGCAGAAACAGCGCGCATCATTAACGAGTTGGAGAATATTCCAGCAATTGAGCTGAATATTTCTTGTCCCAATGTTAAGCAAGGAGGAATGGCATTTGGAGTGACCGCTTGTGGAGCGGCAGAAGTAGTCAGTGCGGTGCGCAAAGTGTATGGCAAGACATTGATTGTAAAATTGTCACCTAACGTGACGAATATAGCGGAGATTGCGGTGGCGGTTGAAGCGGCCGGAGCGGATAGCGTGTCGCTCATTAATACTTTGTTGGGGATGGCTATTGATGCCGAGAAACGCAAGCCGATACTCTCTACGATCACTGGTGGTATGAGTGGTGCAGCCGTCAAGCCCATAGCCTTACGTATGGTATGGCAAGTGGCAAAAGCGGTGAAGATTCCTGTCATAGGTTTAGGAGGTATCATGAACTGGCGAGATGCGGTAGAGTTCCTATTGGCTGGTGCTTCCGCCATTGAAATAGGTACGGCTAATTTCATAGATCCGACTATCACAGTCAAAGTGGCTGAGGGCATCAACGCTTACCTGGATCGCCACGGGTTTGCTTCTGTCAATGACATTATCGGTGCACTTGAGGTTTAAGCTTTACCAATTCTACGAAGGAGTGCAAAGCCTTTAACAAAAAGTAGCCCCAGTTCCAAAAGTACAGAATTACGCATGGGAACCGAGGGCTATTTTTTTTAGCTATTAAGGGAGGCATCGTCACTTCCGTATTCGGCGGTTGACCGTAGGCTCCTCGAAGCCGGAACCCCTCAGCAAATCGGGACGTAAACGTTGTGTCCGCTCCAACGACTGCTGAAATTCCCATTCGCGAATTTTGGCTTCGTGCCCTGAAAGAAGCACGTCAGGAACCTTCCATCCGTTATACTCTGCCGGGCGTGTATAGACAGGAGGGGCTAGTAAATTATCTTGAAAAGAATCCGACAAAGCCGATTGCTCGTCAGAAATGACACCCGGTATAATCCGTACAATGGCATCCGAAATGACCGCGGCCGCCAGTTCTCCTCCTGTCAGTACATAATCTCCTATACTGATTTCTTTAGTGATGAAATGTTCGCGAATCCGATAGTCAATGCCTTTAAAGTGTCCACAAAGAATAATGATATTGTCACATAAAGAGAGCGCGTTGGCCATGCGCTGGTTGAATTGTTCGCCGTCGGGACTGGTAAAGATGATTTCATCGTAATTGCGTTCTGCCTTTAACGCCGAGATACACCGGTCTATCGGCTCTATTTTCATAACCATGCCGGCACAACCACCAAAGGGGTAGTCATCCACCTTGCGGTAGCGGTCGTAAGCGTATTCACGCAGATGGTGCAGATGAATCTCAGCAATTCCTTTCTTCTGCGCACGGCTTAAGATAGAATAATTGAAAAAGCCCTCAATCATTTCCGGCAAAACGGTGATAATGTCTATTCTCATAATCGCTTGTTATTTTTTGCAAAAGTACAAATATTCCCTCGTTCATACATTAGCCAACTGATACAAAATTTGTATTTTTGCCATAAAACCCATTCACAAGACCATGACTGAGATAGAACAGATTGACCGATTGCGTGAAGAGCTGCATCTTCATAACTACCGATATTACATTCTTAATTCACCTACCGTTTCTGATCAAGAATTCGACCACCTGATGTGCGAACTTCAGGAGTTGGAAGCCCGACATCCCGAACATTACGACGGCAACTCTCCCAGCTTGCGTGTAGGTAGCGATATCAACAAGGACTTCCGACAGGTGGAACATCACTATCCTATGCTGTCGTTGGGCAATACCTATTCGGAAGCAGAAGTAGCTGACTTTTATGAGCGCATCCGGAAATCCCTCAATGAAGATTTTGAAATATGCTGTGAAATGAAATTCGATGGTACCTCCATTTCCCTTATTTATGAAGACGGGAAGCTGGTGCAGGCCGTTACACGTGGTGATGGAGTACGAGGAGATGACGTGACTGACAATGTAAAGACTATCCGTAGTATCCCATTGGTATTACATGGCGAAGGTTATCCTACCAGGTTTGAGATAAGAGGAGAGATACTGATGCCGTGGACTGTTTTTGAGCGGCTAAACAGCGAACGGGAACAGCGTGAAGAACCTCTTTTCGCTAATCCACGAAATGCGGCTTCTGGCACCCTCAAATTGCAGAATTCTGCAGTTGTAGCCGAACGTAAGTTGGATGCTTACCTCTATTATCTGCTGGGACCTGAATTGCCCACAGACGGCCATTACGAAAACATGCAGGAAGCCGCACGGTGGGGATTCAAGGTATCCGACACTATGCGCAAAGCCAACAATCTGCAAGAAGTGATGGATTTCATTCATTATTGGGATGTGGAACGTAAAAAACTTCCTGTAGCAACAGACGGTATTGTATTGAAGGTAAACTCTTTGCGACAGCAACGCCATTTGGGTTATACAGCAAAATCTCCGCGATGGGCCATAGCTTATAAGTTCCAAGCAGAACAGGCATTGACACGTTTGCTCAAAGTAACCTACCAAGTGGGACGTACGGGCATCGTCACGCCGGTAGCCAACTTGCAGCCTGTACAACTATCTGGTACAGTCGTACGGCGTGCTTCCCTGCACAATGCAGACATCATCGCTTCATTGGATCTGCATGTGGGCGACTCGGTTTATGTAGAGAAAGGAGGTGAGATTATTCCAAAAATCACGGGAGTCGACACATCGTTACGTCCTACAGACAGTGAACCGATCGGCTTCATCAGCGTTTGTCCGGAATGCGGCAGTCCTTTAGTTCGCTATGAAGATGAAGCCGCCCATTATTGCACAAATGATACTTCTTGTCCACCACAGATAAAAGGACGTATCGAACATTTTATCAGCCGCCGTGCTATGAACATTGAGGGATTAGGCCCCGAAACGGTAGACCAATTTTTTCAAGAGGGACTCATACACGATGTCGCTGATCTTTATGCGTTGAAGATAGAGGACATCTGTCAGTTGGATAGGATGGGAGAGAAGAGTGCTACCAATATTCTGCAAGGTATCGAACGTTCGAAGGAAGTTCCTTTTGAGCGAGTGCTTTTTGCCCTTGGCATCCGTTTTGTAGGAGAGACTGTGGCCAAGAAGTTAGTGAAGGCATTCCGCAACATAGATACCTTGGCCAGTGCTTCTTTTGAGGCATTGACGGCTATAGATGAGATTGGCGAAAAAATAGCGCAAAGCATTCTGGCATATTTTTCCAATGAACAAAATCAGGAATTGGTTGGACGTCTGCGTACATCTGGTGTTTGTATGGAGGCATCGGCCGAAATGGGAAACAGCTGTACCGACCGGTTGTCAGGGCAGTCAATAGTCATCAGCGGTGTTTTCGCACACCACTCACGCGATGAATACAAAGCCCTTATCGAGCGTCACGGAGGCAAGAATGCTGGCAGTATTTCACGCAAGACCAGTTTTATTTTGGCAGGTGACAATATGGGACCCAGCAAACTGGAAAAGGCTAAAAGCCTATGTATTCCGATTGTAAGCGAAGACGATTTTTTACAGATGATACAAGAAGATTGACAAATTGCGTCAGAAATGTTTTTTTTATGATAAAATTCATACTTGGCATGGAAATAATTACTACTTTTGCACACGCAACAAAGCGTTTATATTTCATTTTATGATACATAGAAGATTAAAAGGAATGGGAGTAGCGCTGATTACTCCTTTCAATAATGACGGAAGTGTCGACTACAATGCACTGGTTCGGCTGGTAGAGTATCAGGTTCAGAACGGTACGGATTTTCTCTGTGTACTGGGTACTACTGCCGAAACTCCGACACTGACGGCTGAAGAAAAACAAAAAATCAAGAATACTGTCATAGAACGCGTCAACGGGCGTATTCCTATCTTATTAGGTGTCAGCAGTAACTGTACACAGACGGTGGTCGACACACTGACAAACGATGATTTTACGGGTGTTGATGCTGTATTGGTGGCCGTACCTTATTATAATAAGCCGTCACAAGAAGGTATCTATCAGCATTATAAAGCCATTGCGCAGGTAAGTAAAGTTCCCATCGTACTTTATAACGTACCCGGCCGCACAGGAGTGAACATGACCGCGGAAACAACGCTCCGTCTGGCCCGTGACTTCAAGAATATCGTTGCTATTAAAGAAGCATCAGGCAATATCACCCAGATGGATGATATCATCAAGAACAAACCGGAGAATTTTGATGTTATCTCGGGCGATGACGGCATTACGTTCCCGCTAATCACCTTAGGGGCTGTGGGCGTTATTTCTGTCATCGGCAACGCTTTTCCACGCGAGTTCAGCCGTATGACCCGTTTGTCTTTGGCTGGCGATTATAACAACGCTTTGACCATCCATCATAAGTTTACCGAGCTGTTCAAACTACTATTCGTTGACGGAAATCCTGCCGGTGTAAAAGCGATGCTGAATATGATGGGAATGATTGAGAACAGATTGCGCTTGCCGCTGGTACCTACACGTATCACGACTTTTGAAGAAATGAAGAAGATTCTTGATTCACTGAAAATCAAGTGCTAGAACCTCCTGCACATATAACATATCCCTCAAAAGAGAGCGCCTGCCTGCTCTTTTGAGGGATATGTTATATGTGCATCAAATGTAGATAAAATCCATGAGATTCTACACCGGCAGAATAAAAACCAAGGCTGGCGCCTTGTTTCCTGTCCCCTCCTACGTGCTCACTGTCACAAAATTACTAAATTGGAGGTCGAATTCTAAAATGTTTATAT
>CAMAFR010000024.1 GCA_945833835.1 uncultured Bacteroides sp. | reverse complement strand
TGCATTCAGATGATGCTTAACAAATATTTTCGATGATTTCAAAACAGTTTCTAAATAAATGTCCTATCTTCACATCAGGATATTCGGGGAAGCATCTGGGACGAAACGACCAACTATATCTCTATCGATCCTCAATCCTGGCAATCATGACATAACATAATAGATACCGCAATGAAAGAAAAGCATCAAAAGGGGAATGTGACAATCACCATCAACGGAGGGATTTGTCAGATCATGCCAAACGTAAAGGAGGTGGTGCAATACATCCACACGAAGGACGGCAAGACGACCGTCATCAACCGGTTCACCACCGACAAGAAGAAGGACAAGAGGGAGAAAAAGGAGTAGAGGACAATCCAGACCTGACAAAAGAAGCGGATGAGGGGCTTGAAAGGCTTCCATCCGCTTTTTTTTGTTTCCAATTGTCATGACAGCTGTCGCTTTGGTTTGTTCCTGTACGGACAAGCAGCAAGAATGTATGGAATGCGACAAGCAGGCAGACGTGCAGATGGCTTTTGAGGGGGCGGCGGAACCGCTGTCCCGCAGTGGACGGGTGGACTTCGTCGGAGGGTATGCCACGGCCTGGCAGCGGTTCTCCTGCCACGCTTGTCCCGATGGTTTGCCACCTGTCTTCGCCGCCCCATGAGCCGCTCCCGGAGCGTATCGCAAAACGGGGTGGAAGCGCGCCATTTCCGGACGGACGGACAGACAGACAACACAACACGAAGCGCACGCACGCCCCACCGCCGGCAGAACCCCGCCGGCAGAACCACCGGCACCACCGGCGGCGGCACCGGTACCGACGGCGGCAGGAGCGGCATCCCCCCCACGAAGTTTCGGCAGACGGAACATCCTGCTTACCTTCGCACTGCCACCCCGCCACAGGGGCACGGCGGCGCGTTCCTTGACTTGCTGTAACCAACCCGAAACCTCTACCCCCCCCCACACACCTATTTTTTACATTCATCTTACTTTTTTTAAACCATCTTATCATGCTGACAGAAACCTATACCGACGAACATTTCGGACACCTGCGGGTGATCCTCGGCACGGACGGCACACCGCTGTTCTGCCTCACGGACGTATGCCACGCACTGGGCATCGCCAACACCACCGACGTGAAACGCCGGCTGGACCCTACGTACCTCGAAACCGTCGAGGTGCGTAGCACGCTGACCAACCGCTTCGGCGGCTCCTCTACCCTCTACACCAAGACGACCTTCATCGGCGAACCCAACCTCTACCGCTGCATCTTCCGCTCCACGAAAGCGGAGGCGCGCGCCTTCCAGGACTGGATCTTCAACGACGTGCTGCCCCGCCTGCGCCGCACCGGGAGCTACTCGTGCGCCGACCGCCGGCACCCCGTCCCGCCGACGGTGACGGCACCGCCACCGGGATGGCGACAGCTGTACGAGCTGGGACGGGCCGTGACGGGACGCGACTCGGACATCACCCTGGGCCAGCTGGCCAAACTGCTGACGGCGGGCGGGGTGCCCACCGGACGGATACGCCTCTACCGCTGGATGCGGGAGCACGCCTACCTCTTCAAACGCTCGCGCGAGCCGCGGCAGGAGTGGGTGGAGCGGGGCATCCTGGCCCTGCGCGAGACGCACATCCGCACCCGCTACGGCTGGCAGGTGTCCGTCACCCCGCTCGTCACCGGCAAAGGGCAAGCCTACTTCCTGAGCCTCTTCGGCGTAATCGGACAGACGGACGGACAGACAGACGGACAGACGCCCTACTTCCCGACAGAGTGCTGAGCCGCCCGCCTGCCCCCACGCTATCCGCAAGCCTTGCAAGGGCGGTCCTTTTGTCATGCCGGGCGAAGCGAAACATCTGTAAACACCCGCTTGAGGCTGACAGATCCTTCGCTCCCGCTCAGGATGACAAGGGTGAGAAAATGTGGACAAGTGCGAAGGAAGATTCTTCATTCTTCGTTCTTCATTCTTCATTTTCAAACGCTCTTCATTGTAAATTATAAATTGTAAATTGTAAATTGTAAAAGAACCATGACGAAATTCAGAGTGAAGAAAATCCTCCCCCTGCAGAGCGGCACGAACGCGCGGGGAGAGTGGAAGAGCCAGGAAATCATTGTGGAAGACCTGGCCGACGTGCAATATCCCAACCAACTGCTGCTGCGCTGCACGGGCGACCGCACCGCCACCGTGAAGGGCATACAGGAGGGCGACCTGGTGGACGTGGGCTACACCGCCACCGTGCGCGCCTTCAACACCCACGACGGACGCTGCCTGTACGTGCAGGAGAACAGATGCTGGCGAATGGACCGATGCTGACAACCCCGACACACACCGCACACCATGAGCTGCCACTGCATCTACTACCAGAACGGCGCCAAACTGATGCGCGCCGTGACCAGCAGGGCCGAATACCTGGCCCTGCGCAACGACCCCGCCAACCGCCGCCACACGGAGGCCGCCCGACAGGGCGACGAGGCCGCCAAACGCCGCCTGCTGCAAATGAACTACTCGTGCCTGCCCGCCGAAGGGGGACGGCTGAAGGGGGCCACACAGATGACGGACACCGTGGGGATGGACCTCGACTTCAGCCCCGACGACCCCGACTGCGCCGCCAAGACCGCCGCCCTGCCCGCCACCGTGCTGGCACGCAAGGACGAGCTGGGACTGCTGCTGCTCGAACGCTCGGCCCGCAAGGGATTCCACATCGTGTTCCGCCGCCGCCCCGCACTGACGCAGGAGCAGAACCTGCAATGGGCCGCCGGCCTGCTGGGCGTGGAGTTCGACCACGGGGCGAAGGACATCACCCGCGTGTTCTTCACCACCACCGCCGACCCGCAAGACCTCCTCTACCTCGACGACCGACTCTTCTTGACCGGCACCCCGACGCCGATGCCCGACACCCCGACGACAACGGCCACGCCAACGGAAACGCCAACGGCCACCCCCGACACGCCGCAGGAACCCGCCACGCCGGAAACGCCGCAGGAGCCGGCGGGGGAGGTGACGCCCGAGGCCGCCACGGCCACCTACCGCGGACACACCTTCGCCGCCATCATCGACAAGTACTTCGGGCTCTACAACGGGGGCGAGACCCCCATCGAGGGCAACCGCAACGTGCTCACCTTCGAGCTGGCCAAGGCCCTGCGCTGCATCTGCGACTACCGCATCGACCGACTGCGGGCCCTCATCCCCCGCTATGCGGGACTGCCCGCCGACGAGTGGGCCCGCACCCTTGAGAACGCCAACAACGAGCCCCGCCGGGGGATGTCCTTCCGCATGAGGCAGGTGCTGCAGGCGCTCGACGAGCAGCGCCCGCCGCTGCCCGACGACAGCCGCTCGCTCACCGCCGACGTGCCGCCCGCACTGCCCCACCCCCTGCCCGAGCCACTGCGCTCGCTCTCGGCCAAGGCCCCCGACTACTACCGCCCGGCCATCTGCGAGGCGGTGTTCCCCGCCCTGGCCGCCCACCTGCACGGGGTGCGCTTCCGCTACTGGGACAACGTGGAGCACGAGGCCACCTTCATGAACGTGCTCGTGGCCCCCATGTCCATCGGCAAGGGGTGCATCCGCCGCCCCATCGCCTTCCTGCTCGAAGACCTCCTGCAGCGCGACCGCACCAGCCGCGACCGCGAGCAGGAGTGGAAGGCCCGCAACCCCTCGTCCAAGCAGAACCGACAGCCGCGCCCCACGGACATCTGCATACAGGTGCTCATCGACAACCTTACGGACGCCGTCTTCAACCAGCGCGTGGCCGACGCCGCCCGCAACGGCGGACGCTACCTCTACACCCAGTGTGACGAGCTCGACACGCTCAAGCAGATCACCTCGCGCGGCACCCCCGAACAGGTGAGCATCCTCATCCGCAAGGCGTTCGACAACTCCCTGCACGGACAGGAGCGCGTGGGCCCCGACGCGGTGACGGGCATCGCCCCGCTGCGCTTCAACTTCAACGCCTCGACCACCCTGGCCAACTGCCGCCGCTTCTTCGGGCGGGGCGTGAACGACGGCACCGTGACGCGCCTCTCGCTCTCTACCATCGTCAAGCCGGTGGACGCCCGCCTGCCCGAGTTCGGCGAGTATGACGAGGCCTACGCCGAGATGGTGCGCACCTACGTGGAACGCCTCGACAAGGCCAGCGGACTGGTGCTCTGCCCGCAGGCCAACCGGCTGGCCCTGCGCCTGGCCGACGAGAACGAGCGGCTGGCCTCGCTCTACGACTCGGAGGCCTACCTCGTGCTGAGCTACCGCGCCACCGTGATAGCCTGGCTCAAGGGCATGGTGCTCTTCCTGCTCGGCGGAGGCCGGTGGTCCAGGCAGATAGAGCAGTACGTGGCCTGGTCATTGCGCTACGACCTGTGGTGCAAGATGCGCATCTTCGGGCCGCAGCTGGACAGCGAGCTCTACGAGGAGGGATGCAAGGCGCGCGTGTGCCGCCAGCAGAACCTGCTCTCGCAACTGCCGCCGCACTTCCGCCTGGCCGACCTGGAACGGCTGCGCAAGCCCAACGGGCGGCAGGTGAGCAACGCGCGAGACCTGCTGCGCGTGTGGCGCAAACGGGGCTATGTGGACTATGAGTCGCCCGACGGCGACATCACCAACCGCATGTCCGGCACCGACCTGTGACGCCCCCCCAGACTGTCCCGAGGACCTGAGAAGAACGCTCCTTCTGTCAGGCCGGGCGAAGCGAAACATCTGTAAACACCCACTGGATGCCGACAGACCTTTAAATGAAGAATGAAAAATGAAAAATGAAGAATCATCTTCACACGCTTCATCTGTCCACCGTTACGGTGTTCGCCGCGCAGTGTGGACAGATCCTTCACTTCGCTCAGGATGACAATTTCGGAGGAAGATTCTTCATTCTTCGTTCTTCATTCTTCATTTACCTGAGATGACAGGACACAAAGGAAAGCCCGAAAAGGGTGCTCGGACAGCCCCCGCCCATTCCGAGAAAAGACCTATTTTTTTACAAAACCCTAACCAACGACAATGCTTTATGGAATTAAGACTGATTAGAAAAGAACTGACCGCGACGGCCACCATCGGCCGCCTCTACGCCGACGGGCACTACCTGTGCGACACCCTGGAGCCCCGCACCATCGACTGGGCCCGCGAGAAGAAAGTGAGGGGCAAGACGGCCATCCCCTGCGGCACCTACGCCGTGGAGCTCCGCCACTCGCCCCGGTTCAACCGCCCGATGCCTTACCTGGCAGACGTGCCCCACTTCGAGGGGGTGATGCTGCACACCGGCAACTTTGTGGCCGACACGCAGGGCTGCATCCTGGTGGGCACCCGCCGCTACCGGCTGGTGGCCGGACTCAGCGACTCGCGCGCCGCCTTCGGGCGGCTGTGGGCCCTGCTGCAGGAGGCCTGGCGCACCGGCGCCCCCGTGACGCTGGAGGTGACGCTCTTCGGCACCGGCCCCGTCCGCTGAGGGGGAGCGGCGGTCAGAACAGGCGGTCCACCCGCCGGCGGATGAGGAAGGCCGCCAACGCCGACACCAGCGCATACAGCGCCACGCCCGCGCCCGCCGCCGGCAGCACCGAGCCCGCCGCCAAGGCCGGGAACACGCCCTGCAGGGTGTCGAGCCACACCGCCCGCACCGCCGCCGCCACCGCTGCCGCCGCCACGAGCGACACTGCGCCCAGCCCCGCCGCCAGCAGCTGGTAGGGGCGGGCCACCTGCGCCGGCGAGTAGCCGATGAGCAGCAGCGTCTCCAGCTTGGCCAGGTTCTTCTGCAGGAGCAGGAAGACGCTCAGCAGGAGCAGGTAGAACGAGAGCAGGCTGATGAGCAGCCCCACCGTGAGCACGATGCCCGTGAGCGTCTTGAGGAGCCACGTGGTCTTGCCCGCGTCGAGGCGGCCGTCCTCGGTGTCGTAGCCCTTGGCCTTGCAGTAGCGGGCAATGCGGTCGTCGGCGGGGTTGTCCACCTCAACGATGAGCCGCGACGGGCGCGGGTCGGCCTCGTCGCCGTAGGTGCGGTTGGCCCACCGCAGGAAGTCCTCGGGCACGAGAATGGTGTTCAGGCGGTCAGAGAAGCCCACGATGCGCCCCTGCAGCCGGCGCGAGCCGCCCCTGCCCCGCACCAGCACGCGCAGGTCCAGCAGCCCCATGACCCCCTCAGAGAGCTGGGGCATCCGCCGGCTCCGGGCGAACCCGAAGTTGTAGAGGTTCAGGTAGCTGCGCGGCAGGACGATGGGCAGCGTGTCGTCCTCGGGGCGGAAGCCCCAGCCCTCGGGACGGTGGTCCACAAAGCGGTCGGGCACGGCCTCGAAAAAGAGCTCGGTGGCGAAGTCCAGCCCCTGCACCGACACGCCGGCGGTGACCTTGAAGCGGGCGGGCACGAACGCGCCCACACTGCGCGCGAAGGGCTGTGCGGCGAGGTCGTCCACCTCGTGCGGACCGAAGGTGGCGGCGGTGCCCGTCAGGGTGCCGAGCGTGCTCACCCGGCGGCTCACCACGAGATAGTCTTTCTTCATGAAGCTGCCGCCCCCGGTGAGGAGGGGCGACACATCGGCATAAAACTGCAGTCCGAGCAGCACCACGGCGGTGCCGAAGAGGTTGGCCAGGGTGAAACCGGCCAGCTGTCCGGGGCTGACGTGCTGCCTCAATAGTTTCCAAATCATCATGCGTTTTCTTCTTTTTTTTCGTTGTTATTCTTGTGGCGGTGGCGGCGGAGCTGGCATCAGAGGGCAAAGACCGTGTCGTAGTCCAGCTCCAGGCGGTGGCCGATGGAGGTGACCACCACCCCTGCCCCGCGGCGGCCGGCCTCCTCGCGCAGCAGGTCGGCCATGGCGGCGGCGTTGCCGGCATCGAGGTGGCTCACAGGCTCGTCGAGGAACAGGAAGTCGAAGGGCTGGCACAGGGCACGGAGGAAGGCCACCCGCTGCTGCTGCCCGTAAGACAGCCGGCAGGCAGGCCGGTCGGCCAGGCTGTCGATGCCCAGCCGGCAGAACCAATGGCGGAGGGTCTCGTCGGTATGGCAGCCGGTGAGCCGGTTCTTGAGCTGCACGTTCTCCCAGGCGGTGAGCTCGGGGAAGAGGCGCAGGTCCTGGAAGAGCATGGCCAGCGCGCCGCGGCGCAGGCACGTCCAGCGGGCGGTCGTGAGGGTGCGGATGTCCGTCCCGTCGAACAGCAGGGTGCCGTCGTAGTCGCGCCGGCAGCCGTAGACGAAGCCGCACAGCGACGACTTGCCGGTGCCCGACGCCGCCTCGATGAGGTACGTGCGGCCCCGCTCGAAAGTGACCTGCCGCTGCCAGATGTCGGACCGCAGGTCGCCGCGTCCGGCAAACACGCGCGGCGACACCTGCCTCCATTCGATGCGCTGAATGGAAAAAGCCGTTTCCTTTTTCATTGTCTTTTTCGTTTTTATTTATTATGCCTCCCCGTCTGTCATGTTGAGCGGAGCGAAACATCTGTAGACCGTTACGGTGTTCGCTGCGCTGTGTGGACAGATCCTTCGCTATCGCTCAGGATGACAAGGGCGGAAGAAGATTCTTCATTTAGCCGCAAAGGTAATCACATTTTCGGGCCATGCAAATAAATGATGAAAAACACCGCGGGCATTGTCCGTAGGTTTGTAGTCCTCCGTCATGCAAAATAAGGGATGTTTCGGAATCTGCAAACAAAAGACATCATAAAATGTTGTATTATCAAATACTTTGTATTACATTCGCATACAACAATAATATGACAGTTGTGAAAACAGGGATAAAGGTATCTACATCCTTCCGTCTCAATGCGGAACTGGTAGAAAAAATGAAGGTGGCCGCCAAGGCAAGCAACCGCAGTCTGAACAACTTCGTGGAAAGCATTCTTCTGAATGTAATGTATCATGATACAGCAGAAAGCACTACGATAGCGGCCGTAGAAGAAGCAAGAGAACAACAGAAGGCTTATAGCGAAGGAAAACTCGACATGAAGCCCATCGACCTGTCCAGCGTTGACAACATGCTCAAATCAATGGGTCTATGAAGCAGATATTTCCTACTACCCAATATAAAAAGGACCTCAAGCGGTATGCCAACCAGAGAAAAAAAATGGAAGCCCTGCTTGAAATACTTCGCTGCCTGGCCAACGAGGAACCCATTCCGGAAAACTTCCGACCACACATGTTGACCGGTCAATACAAGGGTTGTATGGAATGCCATATAGGCGGTGATTTTCTCCTGATTTGGATGAACGGAGACATTATCAGCCTGGTTCGTCTGGGGTCACCTTCTGAACTTTTTGGGGCAAATAGGAAATAAGACAACAGCCTGGGACAAGACATTACCAACCGAGAAGATGAATGAAGAACCGATTTAAATCGGTTCTTCATTTAAAACAGGAAGTTGCGGCTCTTGTCCTTCATCACCAGCTCCACGCGGGCGTTGATGCCGTCGGACGAACGGACAGTCAGATAATCCAGTCCGGCGAGGATGGCCAGCAGCTGCGCCGCCGCCCCCTGCCCCTTCAAGGTCTCGGCAAAGGTGCGGTGCACCACGTTGGCGTTGAGGGCGAAGAAGAAATAGCTGCCCTCCACCTGCGGCCCCCAAGGATTGTCGCGCAGGCTCAGTCCCAGCACGCGGGCCTCCTTCAGGTCGGCATCGTTGGTGAAGTAGAACCGGTGGTCCTTCACGCCGAACCACAGGCTGCGGCACGGGGCCGGCAGGTCCGGCAGGAAGCCGGGGGCCAGGCGCAGCTCGTAGTGGGGCGTGTCGCCGCCGGTGAGCCGCACCTGTCCGCGGGTGAGGGCCAGCAAGGGCTTGAGCTCCTCGAAGGTGGCGAGGAAGCGGTCGTCCGTCACGTCGGCCCAGGCGATGAAATGCTCGCCCGAGAGGTCGGTCAGGGCCAGGGCCATGTCGCCCTTCACGGCGCGGAACAGGGCCCCGATGTCCACCGGCACGGCAGGGTTCTCGGCCAGCTGCCTGAAGGCCGGGTTGGCCGTGAGCAGGGAGAAGACGCGTCCGCCGTCGGCGCGGGCCGTCATCCAGCAGAAGGTGTTGGCCGGGAAGCGGTCGAGGTAGGAGCCCTGCACGGGGGCGGTGGCCTCCAGGCAGCGGGCGGTGAAGGCGTTCATCAGCGTGTCGGTGGTGTGGCGGCAGATGTCCACCACGGCCTTGCCGGGCTCGAAGCGCACGGTGGAGATGTATTTCACCTCGTCCTGCCGGAGCTCGGCAGAGAGGCCCATCGTGAGTTCGGGCGGCAGGGGGAGCAGCTCCATCGAGGTGAAGGCCACGATGTCGGCCTGCTGGCGGCGCATGAGGCGGTAGTCCTCGGTGGCGGCAAAGCCTTCGCCCTCGCGCTGGCGCAGCAGCCGTGCGGCCGTGGGGAGCAGGTCGGCCGGCTCCTCGCCGGCGGCGGGGGTCATGACCAAGCAGGCCCCGTCGGTGCAGGCCACCAGCACGCTGCCCAGCACGGTCCAGGTGCATCCGCCCGAGGTGCGCGGCTCCTGGCAGAGCCGCTGCCGCCCGAGGGCCTCCAGCAGCCGCAGCAGCCGGGAGGCGTCGGCCACCTTGGCCAGCAGCCCCTTGCGCTCCAGGCGGGGCTCGGCAAAGACGTAGACCCCGGCACGGAGGTCGAGGCCGCTCTCGGCGGGCGACTGCACCATCTTGTCAATCAGTTCTTCAGAGCCCTCCATGCCGCTCTTGAGCGCGCTGCTCAGGCGGTCGAGGGCGGTCTGTCCCGCCCGGGTGCCGAGGCCGCTCTTGCCCACCATCGAGGCCAGGTCGGCCTGCACCACCAAGGCTGCGTCGCGGGGCAGGGCGTTCTCGTAATTCGCGGGCCGGCGGCAGGCCCCCAGCAGCAGCAACGCCGCGCAGAGGCCGGTGCCGGTCCATGTCCGGATGTTCATATCGCTTGTCTTTTTTAATTGGGTTGGACGTACAGAAAAAAAACAGGGGCCCGGTCCGCCTCAGCGGTTGGCGGCCAGGTTCATGAGGTGCACCGCCACGAGGGCGGCCGTCTCGGTGCGCAGGCGCGAGCGTCCGAGGCTCACGGGGCGGAATCCGGCCTCGACGGCCATCCGCACCTCCTCGGGGCTGAAGTCGCCTTCGGGGCCGATGGCCACCACGGCGTCCTGTCCGGGCGCCAGCACGTCGGCCAGCAGGGGTTTCTCGCCTTCGTGGCAATGGGCTATGAAGCGCTGTCCGCCGAAGTCCTGCCCCACGAAGCGGGCGAAGGGGGTCATGCCGTTCACCGCCGGCTTGCGTGCCTTGAGCGACTGCTTGAGGGCCGAGACCACGATTTTCTCGATGCGGTCTGTCTTGACCACCTTGCGCTCGGAGAAGCGGCAATCGAGGAAGGTCAGCTCGTCGAAGCCAATCTCGGTGGCCTTCTCGGCCAGCCACTCGATGCGGTCCATGTTCTTGGTGGGGGCCATCGCCAGGTGGAGGTGTCCGCGCCACAGGGGCTCCTGGGGCAGGGTGTGGGTGACGCGCAGCCGGCACCGCTTGCCCTGGGCCGCGCTGATGACCGCCCGGTAGAAGCATCCCTTGCCGTCGGTGAGGGTCACTTCGTCGCCCTCGCCCAGGCGGAGCACCCGCAGGCAGTGGGCGGCCTCCTCTTCGGGCATGTCGGGACAGGAGGCGATGTCGGGAGTATAAAATACGTGCATAGGTTTTATCTAAAGTCGTACAACAAATGGGGGGAACCTCCGCAGCCGGGCCGTGTGGGGCGGACGGATGCGGGGTCCGGACGACGCAAAAGTAGCGATTCTTTTCATATCTTCTGAAAAAAAGCGGATTTTGTTGCCCGTTCTGCTAATATTTGTTAACAACAAGCATTTTTATGCCCTTCAATTATGTTGCATAACATATAATCCTTATCTTTGCACTGTGTTTTTCATGGTATTAGATTTTAAGGTTAATAAAGATTGGGAGTCTGTGAAGATTCCCTCTTTTTTTGCCCGTACTTTTGGGTGTGGGGGGAGGCTGTCCGAGAACCCTTTTCGGGTGGATGTTGCCGGGCGAAATGCGAAACGATTCGATGATGACGCCGTAGGGGCGGACCTGCGTGTCCGCCCGCAATGCCGGGCGGATGTTTCCAGGCGGATGTTGCCGGGCGAAATGTGAAACGATTCGATGATGACGCCGTAGGGGCGGACCTGCGTGTCCGCCCGGTATGCCGAAGCGGATGTTGCCGGGCGGATGTTGCCGGGCAGACACATAGGTCTGCCCCTACGGCGAAAATGCGAAACGATTCGATGATGACGCCGTAGGGGCGGACCTGCGTGTCCGCCCGGGTGACGATGACAATATATATATTTGGGTCGCGCAAGGTCTTTGCCCCACAAAAAAGGGGCGGGCCCTCCACCTGCTGATGGATACGCCCGCCCCGAAACTATGGAATTCTAACAATCAAACGCTCAGAGGATGGAGAGCACCGTGTCGAGCATGCCGCCCTGCTGGATGCTGTCGAGGTTGGCCTGGACGGCGTCCGTCAGTCCGGGGATGAGGTTCAGGTCCTCGCCCCAGATGGATGTCGCTCCCAGCACGCCTTCGGCCACCTGGCGCGTGTCGCCGGTCGCCCAGAGGTCCTTGAGCAGGTCCATGATGTCCTGCGCGTCGTTGGGCACGATGGGGGCTCCGTCGAAACGCTCGCCGCCCTTGTAGTAGGTGATGATGGCGGCCAGGCCCAGCACCAGTCCTTTGGGCAGCTCGCCCTTGCGCTGCAGGTAGGTCTTGAGTCCCGGCAGGTCACGCGTCTGGAACTTGGGGAAGGAGTTCAGCATGATGGAGGTCACCTGATGGTCCACAAACGGGTTGTTGAAGCGTTCGAGCACGTCGGCGGCAAACTGCTCCAGCTCGGGCTTGGGCAGGTTGAGGGTCTCCATCAGCTCCTCGAACATCACCTTGTGGATGTATTTGCCCACGATGGGGTGCTGGCAGGCGTCGCGCACGATGTCCACCCCCGAGAGGTAGGCCACGGGCGAGAGCACGGTGTGCGGGCCGTTGAGCAGCGTCACCTTGCGTTCGTGGTAGGGCTCTTCGGAGGGCACGAAGAGCACGTTGAGCCCGGCCTTGTCGGCGGGGAACTCGCGGGCCACTTCCTGGGGCGCCTCGATGACCCAGAGGTGGAAGATTTCGGCCTGCACCACGAGGTTGTCGTCATACTGCAGGTGCTCCTTGATGGCGGCGATGTCCTTGCGGGGGAAGCCCGGCACGATGCGGTCCACCAGCGTGGCGTAGACCCCGCACGACTGCTCGAACCACTGCTTGAAGGCGTCGCCCAGGTTCCAGAGCTCGATGTACTGGTAGATGGTCTCCTTCAGCTTGTGGCCGTTGAGGAAGATCAGCTCGCAGGGGAAGATGATCCAGCCCTTCGTGGGGTCGCCGCCGAAGGTCTTGAAGCGGTGGTAGAGCAGCTGGGTGAGCTTGCCGGGATAAGACGAGGCGGGAGCGTCGTCGAGCTTGCACGAGGGGTCGAAGGCGATGCCGGCCTCGGTGGTGTTGGAGATGACGAAGCGCATCTCGGGCTGCTCGGCCAGCTTCATGAACTCGTCGTGCCGGGTGTAGGGGTTCAGCCCGCGGCTGATGACGTCAATCATGGTCAGGCTGTTCACGGCCTCGCCCTTGTCCAGGCCCTGCAGGTTGACGTGATAGAGGTCGTCCTGGGCGTTGAGCATGTCCACCATGCCCTTGTCGATGGGCTGCACCACCACCACGCTGCTGTTGAAGTCGGTCTTCTGGTCCATGTTCCAGACAATCCAATCGACGAACGCGCGCAGGAAATTGCCCTCACCAAACTGAATGATTCTCTCGGGACGGACTGTCTTGACGGCAGTCTCTTTGTTCAATGCTTTCATATCTTATACTTTTTTAGAGTGTGTCCTTCGGTGTGTCCGCAGGCGGCTCCGACAGTAAATTATCATTATTTACTGCCTTTCCCGTCCGCCCTGCGAGGGATTATTTTCATGAAATAATCGCTGCAAATATACAAAATATTTTGTTCTTCCAAATATTTTTTCTACTTTCGTGCTCGATAACGGCAATTATCGTGTTCGATAACGGTCGGCGACCGCAATTTTATGCTGTCCAACATACCGACAGCCTGCTTACGGCTTATCATTAGACGAAAAAACATAACATTAACACTCACCAAAAAATTTAATGACATCATGAAAAAGTTTATGGATGAAAATTTCCTGCTGAAGACCGAGACCGCGCAGGAACTGTATCACAACCATGCGGCCAAGATGCCCATCATCGACTATCACTGCCACCTGATCCCGAAAATGGTGGCCGACGACTACCGCTTCCGCTCCATCACCGATCTCTGGCTGGGGGGCGACCACTACAAGTGGCGGGCCATGCGCAGCAACGGCGTGGACGAGCGCTACTGCACGGGCAAGGACACGTCTGACTGGGAGAAATTCGAGAAATGGGCCGAGACGGTGCCCTACACCTTCCGCAACCCGCTGTACCACTGGACGCACCTGGAGCTGAAGACGGCGTTCGGCATCGACAAGATCCTGAACCCGGACACGGCCCGCGAGATATTCGACGAGTGCAACGAGAAGCTGGCCACCCCCGAATACTCGGCCCGCAACCTGATGCGCCGCTATCATGTGGAGACCGTGTGCACCACCGACGACCCGGTGGACTCGCTCGAACACCACATCGCCACGCGCGAGAGCGGCTTCGAAATCAAGATGCTGCCCACCTGGCGCCCCGACAAGGCCATGGCCGTGGAGGTGCCGGCCAACTTCAGGGCCTACATGGAGAAGCTCTCGGAAGTGAGCGGCACGCCCATCTCCAGCTTCGACGACATGGTGGCCGCGCTGGAGAAACGCCACGACTTCTTCGCCCGGCAGGGCTGCAAGCTCTCTGACCACGGCATCGAGGAGTTCTATGCCGAAGACTACACCGACGCCGAGATCAAGGCCATCTTCAACAAGGTGTACGGCGGCAAGGAGCTGACCCGCGAGGAAATACTGAAGTTCAAGTCGGCCATGCTGGTGGTGTTCGGCGAGATGGACCACGCCACGGGCTGGACGCAGCAGTTCCACTACGGCGCCATCCGCGACAACAACTCGAAGATGTTCAAGCTGCTGGGCCCCGACACGGGCTTCGACTCCATCGGCGAGTTCAACACGGCCAAGGCCATGTCCAAGTACCTGGACCGCCTGAACGCCGAAGGCAGGCTGGCCAAGACCATCCTCTACAACCTGAACCCCTGCGCCAACGAGGTCATCGCCACCATGCTGGGCAACTTCCAGGACGGCTCCGTGCCGGGCAAGATACAGTTCGGCTCGGGCTGGTGGTTCCTGGACCAGAAAGACGGCATGGAGAAGCAGATGAACGCCCTCTCGCTGCTGGGCCTGCTGAGCCGCTTCGTGGGCATGCTGACCGACTCGCGCTCGTTCCTCTCCTACCCGCGCCACGAATACTTCCGCCGCACCCTGTGCAACCTGCTGGGCACCGACGTGGAAAACGGCGAGATACCCAGCCAGGAAATGGGCCGCGTGCGGCAGATGGTGGAAGACATCTGCTACAACAACGCCAAGCGGTTCTTCAACTTCTGACACCGGACGCGCCAACAGCCGCCACAGCCCCCTCACCCCGCCGCCTGCCGACGGAGCGAGGGGGCTCTCTTTTGGCCCGCCGGCCCCCGACGCCGAAAAAACTAACGGCCCCAAACGCCTTGCCGAACCAACTTATTTTATATCTTTGCCGACCGAAAAAACCGACGAGAAAACAAATAGCATGAAAACCTACTTTATAAGCCTGGCCAGCGGCAGCAGCGGCAACTGCTACTACCTGGGGACAGACACCGACGCCGTGCTGGTAGACGCGGGCATCGGCATACGGAACATCAAGAAGATTCTGAAAGACCGCGGACTGGAGATGGAGCGCATCCGGGCCGTGTTCGTGACGCACGACCACGCCGACCACATCAAGGGCGTAGGCCACCTGGCCAAGAAGCTGGGGCTGCCCGTGTATGCCACCCCCCTGACGCACGAGGGCATCAACCGCAGCTACTGCATGACCGAGAAGCTGGACAGCGCCCACACCCGCTTCGTGCAGAAGGACACGCCGGTAGAGACCTTCGGCTTCCGCGTGACCTGCTTCGAGGTGCCCCACGACGGCACCGACAACGTGGGCTACTGCATCGAGACCAACGGCAGGACCTTTGTCTTCATGACCGACATCGGACACATCACCCCGACGGCGGCGGCCTACTTGGAGCGGGCGGAATGCCTCATACTCGAAGCGAACTACGACGAGGCCATGCTCCAGATGGGGCCTTACCCGCAACACCTGAAGACGCGCATCGCCGGCCCCAACGGACACCTGAGCAACCGCGAGGCGGCCGACTACCTGGCCGCCCACTTCCCGCCCCGGCTGACGCACCTCTGGCTGTGCCACCTGAGCAAGGACAACAACCACCCCGAACTGGCCTACAAGACCGTGGAGCTGGCCCTGCGCACCAAGGGCATCGTGGTGGGGAAAGGCCTGGAGCTGGCGGCCCTGAAGCGCACCACCCCCTCGGAGCTCTACGTGTTCGATGACGATGACCGTGGCGGCACGACCGCCCCATGAGCGCGGTACGCCCCTCGGCGGAACCTACCCCCGTACACCGACGGACGGACAGACGGACAGACAGACTGTCCGGGTACTTCTGAACTCCCACCCTGTCAGAATGACAAAGAGTAGGGGGTCTTGGAAGGCTTTCTTCGCTTTCGAATGACAAGAAAGACAGAGGCCTTCCAAGATGTCCGCGAGGGGAAGTATACGCCCCTCGGCGGAACCTACCCCCGTACACCGACGGACAGACGGACAGACAGGCTGTCCGGGAACTTCTGAACCCTCCCCCTGTTGTCATTCTGAGCGAAAGCGAAGAATGACAATAAAGGTATGTATCGTTGGGTTTTTGCCACACCCTCATTGGCGTTCAATGTTGTTTCTCCGCTTCCTCATAACCATAAGAAACCGGGGCTCTTCTAAGATGCCCGCGGGGGAGGTGTACGCCCCTCGGCGGTACCTCCCCCCGTAGCACGGGGCAGGACACGCTTACAGCCGACCCGTGACGCGGAGGTACTCCGTTTCGTACAGTTTGTACTGGGTCTGCGCCTCGATCAGGTTGCTGCGGGCCTGCTGCCACTGGGCCTGCGCGTCGAGCAGGTCGGTGAGGACCGCCATCCCGTTGTCATACTGCTGCCGCATCACCCGCAGGTTCTCGTCGGCCTGCTCGCGCCCCTGCACGGCGGTGTGCACCATGCGATAGCCGTCGGTGAGGTTCTGCACCGCCTGGCGGGCCTCGATGGTCATGAGCCGCGTGTTGCGCTGCAGGTCCAGCCGGGCGTTCTCCAGCTCCAACCGGGCCTTCTTCACCTTGCGCCAGTTGCTGCCCCAGTGGAAGAGCGGCACGTTGACCGACAGCATGGCATACTTGTACCCCTCGTCATAGGTCTGCTTGAAGGGCACCTGCGCACCGTCGGCACCGGTGGCCGTCCCCTCGAACACGAGGTGGCCCATATACGAGTAGCCCAGCCCCAGCCCCACGGTGGGCAGGCATGCGGCGCGCTCCATGCGCACCTGCTGCCGGCGGGCCTCCAGCTGGTGGTGGAGCAGCCGCAGCTCGGGGCGTGCGTCGATGTTCTCGTCGAGCCCCTCGGGCGGGGCGACGGCCAGCACCGAGTCCGCCGTGCGGACATCGGCGGTCAGCTCCAGGCCTACGAGCTGGCAGAGCGACATGCGGCAGAGGTGCTCGCCGTTGCGCGCCTTCTGCAGCTGGTAGTCTATCTCGGTGCGCTTGGCCTCCACCCGCAGCAGCTCGTTGCGGATGGCCATTTCGGCCTGCACATGGTTCTCCACCGAGCGGTAGAGCTCGTCCATCTGCCGGCGGTAGGCCTCCAGCATCTTCACCTTCTCGCGCACGGCCAGCAGCGTGAAGTAGGCGTTGTCCACATCGGCCAGCACCTGCATGCGCGTCTGGCGCAGCTGTTCGCCGGCGGTGCGCTCGCCGATGCGGGCCAGCCGTCCGGCCGCCACAATCCGGCCTCCCGCAAAGACAGGCTGTTGCAGGGTGAGGCCGGCATCGTAGACCCCGCGCATCAGCAGGGTCGATGTCCCCATGTCAATATCGTCGCTGTAAATCAGCGTGAAGCTGCCGTCTACCTGGGGCAGGTATTGTGCCTGGGCCGTCTTGCGGTCGAGGGTGGCGGCGGTCAGTCCGTTCTGCCGCTGGCGGAGCTGCTCGCTGCAGGCCAAGGCCAGCGTGCGGCACTCTTCTCTCGTGAGGACCACCGCAGGCTGGGCGGCCGCTCCCGCCACCGCCAGCAGGGCGATCCATAAGGTATAGATTCGTTTTTTCATAATCGGTTACGTCTTTATTGTCTGTTTCTACTCTCTTCGGCCGGTCTGTCCAGGGGCCTCTCCACCTGGAAAAGGGTGGCGTAGACCACCGGCAGGAACACCAGGGTGATGAGCGTGCCCATCGTGAGTCCGGCCATGATGGTAATGGCCATCGAGCCGTACATGGGGTCGCCCAGCAGCGGCGCCATGCCCAGGATGGTGGTGAGCGAGGCCATGATGACCGGGCGCACGCGGCTGACCGTGGCCGTCACGACACTGTCGAACGCCGTGCGCCGCTCCTCCCGGTAGAGGCGGTTGATCTCGTCGACCAGCACAATGGCGTTCTTGGTCATCATGCCTATCAGCCCCATCACCCCGATGATGGCCATGAACGTGAAGGGCTGGCGGAACACTATGAGGCTGGGGATGATGCCCACAAACACGAAAGGCAGGCAGGAAAGGATGAGGAGGACCTGCTTCCAGTTGTTGAACAGCAGCAGCAGGATGCCCAGCACGATGAACATGGTGAGCGGCATGTAGCGCAGGATGTTCTCGGTAGAGTCGGCCTGCACCTTGGTCTCGCCGGCCCACTGCAGGGTGTAGCCGTCGGGCAGCGGGATGGCCTCCACCTTCTCCTTGATGTCGCCGGCCACCTTGGCCGCCGTGCCCTGATAGAGCGTGGTGTTGGGGTCGCACTCGGCCTCGATGGTGCGCTCGCCGTTCACCCGGTAGATGAACGTCTCCTCCCAGCCGGGCTGTATCTCGCGGGTCACCGCATTGAGGGGCACGCTGCGGAACATCTTGTCCTGCACGTCGTCGGCCGTCGTGCTGCCCGCCATCAGCCCGGCCACGTCGTCACCGTCCACGCTGAAGCCCGCCAGGCTCCACACGGGGATGTCGTTCAGGTCGGTGATGCGCGAGCCGTCTTCATGGCGCACCAGCAGCTTGACGGGCAGCAGCTTGTCATCGTCGTTCACCACCCCGATGGGCAGCCCGTCGGTGGCGGCCAGCAGGGCGTCGGCCACATTGCCGCGGTCCACCCCCGCCCGCAGGGCGTTCTTCTGCTCGAAGTCGGCCACCAGTGTCCTGCTGCGCGGCTTCCAGTTGTTCTGCACCGAGTAGCGGTCGGCATACGGGCACTCGCGCATGATGCGCTCGGCCTCTCCGGCCAGGCGGCGCAGCACGGCGGGGTCCGGCCCCTTGAACTGCACCTCCACCGGATGGGAAGTCTCGATGGAGAAATTGTAGTTGCGGAAGCGGATGTAGGCATCGGGATACCGCTCGCGCAGCACCGGACGCACCTCGGCCATCACCTTGCGCACCGTGTCAAAGTCCTTGCAGTCCACCATCAGCTCGCCGTAGGTCTCGCCGCCGCTCGTCATGGGGCGCACCAGGCAGTAGTGGGCGGGCGGGGCCCCCATGCTCACCGCCACGCGGTCAATGTCCGGGCGGCGGCGCAGCAGGGCGGTGATGTCCAGCAGGTCCGCCCGCACCCGGTCGGCGCCGGCCTGCGGGGGCAGCTGGTACTCGATGACGAACTGGTTATAGTCGAAGTCGGGGAAGAACAGGTTCTTCACCCCTCCGGCACCGGCCATGCAGGCCACTAACAGCAGCACCGCTACGGCCACCGCCGTCTTCTTCCAGCCGATGAGGAACGTGAGCAGGCGGCGCACCAGGCGGTGGGCCGGCGAGTCCATGACCCCGGCCGGACCGGCAGCGGCCTTCTTGTCGCGCACGGGCATCCACGACTTGGCGCAGATGGGCACCTGCACCAGCGCCAGCACCCAGCTGGCCAGCAGGCTGACGCAGAGCACGAGGAACAGGTCGCGGGCATACTCGCCCGAAGAGTCGGGCGAGAGGTAGGAGTTGAGGAAGGTGCTGGCGGCAATCACCGTGGCCCCCAGCAGCGGCAGCGCCGTGTGGTTGCCGATGCGGTAGAGGTAGGTCTTCGGGCCCAGGCCGCGCCGCTTGTCGACCAGGATGCCGTCCATGATGACGATGGAATTGTCGACCAGCATCCCCATGGCGATGATGAAGGCGCCCAGCGAGATGCGCTGCAGGGTGGTGCCCATCATCAGCAGGATGGGGAACGACACGGCTATCGTGAGGGCCAGCCCCACGCCGATGATGACGCCGCTGCGGAAGCCCATCGTGAAAATCAGCACGACGATGACAATGAGCACCGACTCGACCAGGTTCACCACAAACGTACCGATGGCCTGGTTCACCTTGTCGGGCTGGAAAAAGATCTTCTCCGTCGTGAGGCCGGCAGGCAGCTGGCGCATGGTCTCGGCCAGCTTGGCATCGACCGCCTCGCCCACATCGGGCACCACGACACCGGCCTGCAGGGCGATGCAGAGGGCCAGGGCCGGGGTGCCGTCGACAAAGAAGCCGTTGGTCTGCGGCTCGGTGAAGGTGCGCCTCACCTCGGCGATGTCGGCCATGCGCACCTGCCGCCCGCCGGTGGTCTTGACCAGCAGGCCGCGCACGTCCTCCTCGTTGCGGATGCCTTCGCTCACCCGCAGCTGAAGGCGGTCGCCGCCGTCCAGGTAGCGGCCCCCGTCGGCCACCTTGCCGTGGCTCTGCAGCTGCATCATGATCTGGGTGGGCAGTATGCCGTTGCGGGCCATCTTCTCTTTAGAAAGGAGGATCTGTATCTCCTCGGTGCGTCCGCCCACAATGTTGACGCGCTTCACGCCCTTCACCTTGAGCAGCTGGTTGCGGATGTACTGGGCATAGCGGTCCATCTCGGGGTAGGAATACCCGTCCGACTTCAACGCATAGAAGATGCCGTACACGTCCATCATGTCATCAATCACCATCGGCTCCAAGCAGCCGGCCGGCAGCAGGGCCTTGGCGTCACCCACCTTGCGGCGCAAGAGGTCGAAGTGCTGCTCCAGGTCGCCCAGCATCACCGTCTCCAGAAACTTCACGGTAATCATGGCCATGCCGCTCTGGCATTCGGACCGTATCTCGTCCACATCGGGCAGGGTGCGCAGCTGGTCTTCGAGAATCTTGGCCACCTTCAGCTCCACCTCGTGGGCCGACGCTCCCTGATAGACCGCCACCACCTGCGCCTGCTTGACGCTGACCTCGGGGTCCTCCAGCTTGGGCATCTGCACAAAGGCTATCACGCCCGCCAGCACCATGCCCACCAGCACGCTCCAGAAGAGCGTGGGGCGGCGCAGGAAAAACTGCGTCAATCGTTCCACCCACATCACAGCAGCCCTCCTATGTTAGTCGCGGCAACGGGCGGCAGCACCTTCACCTTCTCGCGCTCGTGCAGGGCATGCACCCCGGCCCGCACTATCTCCTCGTCGCCGGCCAGCCCGCCCGTCACCACCAGGCGGCCTTCGCCGTCGAGCGTCCCGACGGTCACCTCGCGGCGGCTGACCGTAGAGTCGGCCCCCACCACCCAGACATAGTCCTTGCCGTCTTCATTGAACACGGCCTGTACCGGCAGGGCCAGCGAGCCCTCGGCCACCCGGGTCTGCAGCTCGATGTCCACCTCCACGTTCATCCCAGCCGAGAGGTCGGCCTCCTGCCCCTCTACCAGCAGCAGCGCCTTGTAGAGCTGCACGGCATCGGCCTTGGGCGTGATGCTGAGCAAACGCACCGCGATGGGCCGGTCGCGCCAGCGGCAGGAGACCCCCGTCATGTCGTCGCGGTGGCGGCACACCTCCAAGGGCAGGCTCACCTCCACCTTCATGGGTCCGGCCGTGAGGAGGCTGAACACCGGCGTCCCGGCATTGACCATCTCGGCCTCCTCGTTGTTGACCGACTGGATATAGCCGTCGGCAGGCGCATACAGCCGGGTGTAGGCCAGCTTGTTGCGGTTCATCCGCCACTCCACCTCGGTCTGCCTGAGGCCCGACTCGGCCTTCTCGAAATCATTGGCCGACAGGCTCTTGCCCTCATACAGCCGCCGCAGGCGCGCCAGCTCTCCGCGCAGCTGCACGTAGCGGCTCTCCGCCGCGTCCACCGCCAGCCGGTAGTCGGCCGTATCGAGCTGCGCCAGCAGCTGCCCGCTGCGCACGCGGTCGCCCTCCTTCACATAAATCCGCTCTATCTGTCCGCCGGTCTTGAAACCCAGACTGACCTCGGCCTTTTCTTTCACCACGCCCGAAAACGTCTTCACCACCCGCGTGCCGGCAGTGCCCGCCTTCATCGTCACCACACTGTGCAGCGGCTGCCCGGCAGGCTCCGGGCCGGCACAGCCCAGGAGCAGGCAGACCACCGGCGCCAGCATCCATCTTTGCTTCTTGTTTTTCATCATGTTTTAATTTTTTTATGTCGCTTGAAATTTCTGCAAATTTCGTCCTATTTTATAGGATATGCGTGTCGGAATTTCCATTTCGTACGTCCTAAATTGCGCACAAATTCAAAAACAGACGAAAAAAGGGACTTGATTTGCCGTAAAAAAGGCTACATTTACGGCCAAACTAACGTAAATATGAACACAGCCATCATGGACTTCTTCCTCTCCATGACCCCCGACGTCAAGGAACGGTCAGTGTACGGCAGCGATCTGCAGCTGTACGACAACCTCGACACGCCCACTCCCGCCTCCGGCTCCGCCCCAGCCCACGAGTACCACTATCCGCTGAAGCTGAAGTTCGCGGCCTCCTTCTTCTGCCATGCGGGCAGCCTGTACCTGCGGGTCAACCTCATCGACTACCGGCTGCAGGCGGGCGACTGCCTCTCCTTCATCAGCGAGTCCATCATCGACCGCTTCTGCATGAGCGCCGACTGCCGGCTGGTGGCCACCTTCTTCGCCAACAACAGCGACGCGGCCCTCTTCGATGTGGACTTCACCCGGTTCTTCCTGGGGCAACTGCTCACCGCCCCCATCCAGGTGCACCTGCCCCCCGCCTACGCCCAAAAATACATCGAGACCTACCGGCTGCTGAAATCGCTGCTGCGCTTAGAGGACTTCCGCTACCGGAAAGAAAGCATCCAAGGGTGCATGAAAATACTGGCCTGCCTCACCGCCCAGTGCATCCCCACGCGCACCCATCGGACGCCCAACCGCAGCGAGGAAATCTTCCACAGCTTCCTGAAAGAGGTGCGCGAGCATTACCGCGAACACCGGGAGCTGACCTTCTATGCCGACCGCCTGTGCATCAGCTCCAAATACCTGGGCAAGGCCATCCGCGATTACTGCGGCCGCTATCCGTCCGACCTCATCAAAAGCTATGTCATCCTGGAAGCTAAGGCCCTGCTGCGCAGCAACCGCTACACGGTCAAGGAAATCTCGGAGCTGCTCAACTTCCCCAACCCGTCTTTCTTCGGCAAATATTTCAAGGAGGCGGTGGGCTGCTCGCCGCTGAAGTACTGACCCCCCAGCCGGCCAGAAAGTCACTGAAACGCTTGGAGGAAACCCGGAAAAGCCGTACCTTCGCCTTTGGGGAGGATACGTCCCCTCCCCCCCAACCAACACAGCATGCCTATGAAACCCCAACCACCGAAACGGTGCCCCCTCGGCATCCAGACTTTCAAGGAAATCAGACAACGCTGGCTCTCCCTGGCCCTCTTGGGGCTGGCGGCAGGCAGCCTGCCCGCACAAGACCGCCCCAACATCGTCGTCTTTCTGGTAGACGACATGGGACTGATGGACACCTCGCTGCCATTCGACACCGGCGGACGGACAGACGGACAGACAGTGAGACACCCACTGAACGACTGGTACCACACCCCGAACATGGAACGGCTGGCCCGGCAAGGCATCCGCTTCAGCACCTTCTACGCACAAAGCGTGAGCTCGCCCTCGCGGACATCGCTCCTGACCGGCCAGAACGCCGCACGCCACCGCACCACCAACTGGATAAAGTCGGAAGAAAACAACCGCACCCCCTACGGCCCGCCCGCATGGAACTGGGAAGGCCTGACCGCCGCCCACCCCATCTATCCGGCCCTGCTCCGACAAGCCGGCTACACCACCATCCACGTGGGGAAAGCGCATTTCGGCTGCATGACGGGCGAAGGGGCCGACCCCACCCGACTGGGATTCGACGTGAACATCGCCGGCTCCTCCATCGGCGAACCGGGCAGCTACCACGGCGAGAACGGATATGGCTGGATACGGGGCGAGCGGTCAAGGGCCGTGCCCGGCCTCGAAGCCTACCACGGCACCCCCACATTCCTGACAGACGCCCTGACCCTCGAAGCGGCCAAGGCCGTGACCGAGGCGGTCCGTGCCCGGAAACCCTTCTACCTGAACATGGCCCACTATGCCGTCCACTCACCGTTCGAGACCGACCAGCGCTTCATCGACCGCTACCGCAACGGCGGCAAAAGCCAGCAGGCACAAGCCTTCGCCACCCTGATTGAGGGCATGGACCACTCGCTGGGCGAGCTCATGGACCGGCTGGACACGCTGGGCGTGGCCGAAAACACCCTGATACTGTTTCTCGGCGACAACGGCGGCGACGCTCCGCTGGGCGATGCGGCCGACTATGGCTCGTCCGCCCCGTTCAAAGGCAAAAAAGGCTCGGAATATGAGGGCGGCGTACGGGTGCCGTTCATCGCGGCATGGGCCAAACCGGATCCCGGCAACCGCTTCCAGCAAGCCTACCCCATTGCCTGCAATGCCCTCCAGACCCAGATGGCCACCATCATGGACATCTACCCCACCGTGCTCTCGGTGGCCGGCGTCCGCCCACCCCACGGCCACACGCTGGACGGCAGCGACCTGAAACGGCTGCTGCAAGGCAAGCCCGACAAACGTCACCGCGACGACTTCCTGATGCACTTCCCCCACGAACACAGGGGCAGCTATTTCACCACCTACCGCAAAGGCGACTGGAAACTGATCTACTATTACCACCCCGAGACGGGAGGTGTCCCCTCGTACCGGCTGTTCAACCTGAAAGACGACCCCTACGAGCACCAGGACCTGGCCGCCTCGCACCCCCGGCAAGTGGAAAAGCTCTGCCGGCAGATGGCGGAACGGCTGGAACAGGAGAAGGCCCTCTATCCGGTAGACCCGGCAAACCGGCCCCTCCGCCCGCGTGTCCCCTCCAAGTAAGGCTGGACACCAAAAAGGCACGGCACCACCCGGGTGATCATGCGTCCCGGATGGTGCCGTGCCTTTGCACGACGGATCTGCCCGATTAAAAAGGCAGGTCGTCAGTACTGCTCTCCGCAGCGAACGTGTTGTTCGGGGTGGGCGCACCTGCGGCGATAGGCGGAAATCCGGCCTCGACAGGAGGCACAGGAGCTCCCGGCATGGGCTGCGAGGCCACTCGTTCCACCTTCCAGGCACGGATAGAGTTGAACCAACGTCCGTTCCACTCGCGGGCATCAATGTCAAACGAAACGTTCAACTCCTCGCCCACCTGAATATTGAATTGCTGTATCTTGTCGGCACCAAACACATCGAACACCATTTTCCGGGGATACTGGTCGTGTGTCTCGATGACATACTCCTGCACCTTCCATTCGTTCCCGTTACGGGAAACACCGCCTCTCGGTTCGAGGACGGCTATTACTTTTCCTGCTAATTCCATAGGTAAACAATATTTTTAAATCGGTCACGAATTTACGGCTTTATTCAGAAGTGAACTAATTTTTTCCGCCTTTTTTAGGCTGCATAACCAATCTTTTCGTAACTTTGGCCAATATTGTGGAAAGCCGGACACAAGGAGCGACCTTTGCCGCATCCCCAACCCCATAGCCTACGAACGTAAAAACTTAAAAATATACAGAACCATGAAATTTACAGTCTCAAGTACTGCATTATTTAGTCATTTACAGGCGATAAGCCGCGTCATCAACTCCAAAAACTCATTGCCTATACTGGATTGTTTTCTGCTGGAACTCAGAGATGGAACCCTCTTCATGACTGCTTCTGACAACGAGACGACCTTGTCCACCTCGATAGAGGTGAACGAGGCGGACAGCGACGGGCGTTTTGCAGTCTCCTCCAAGACACTGCTGGAAGCGCTGAAAGAAATATCCGAACAGCCGCTGCATTTCAGCATCAACTCGGACAATCTTGAGATCACCGTGCAATACATGAACGGGAAATACAGCCTGATGGGACAGCGTGCGGATGACTATCCCGCCACCAAGATGCCCTCGGAGAGTGCCGACGGACTCAGCATGGAAGCCGGCACCCTGCTGAAAAGCATCAACCGCTGCATCTTCGCCACCGCCGACGACGAGCTGCGCCCGGTGATGAACGGCATTTATTTCGACATTGCGGCAGACAGCATCACCCTCGTCGCCTCCGACGGCCACAAGCTGGTGCGCAACCAGCACTTCGACGGCCGGCCGCACGAGAAATCGGCCTTCATCCTGCCCAAGAAACCCGCCACGCTGCTGAAGAACCTCCTGCCCAAAGAGGAAGGAGACATCCAAATCAGCTTCGACAGCCGCAACGCCTCCTTCATCACTGAAAACTACCTCATGGTATGCCGCCTCATCGAAGGACGCTACCCCAACTACAACTCGGTCATCCCCCAGAACAACCCGCATCAGGCCACGATAGACCGGATCTCGCTCATCAGCGCCCTGCGCCGTGTGTCGGTGTTCTCCTCGCAGGCCAGCAGCCTCATCAAGCTCCGCCTGATGGAAAACACCATCAACATCTCGGCACAAGACATTGACTTCTCCACGTCGGCCGAAGAAACGGTCATCTGCCAGTACGACGGCACTCCGATGAGCATCGGATTCAAGTCGAACTTCCTGATAGACATCCTGAACAACATGACCGGCACCAACGTCATCATCGAGCTGGCCGACCCGTCGCGCGCGGGGGTCATCGTGCCCGAAGAACAAGACGAGAACGAAGACCTGCTCATGCTGCTCATGCCCATGATGCTGAACGACTGAGCCTGAACAAAACCCTTTTATCCTGACATCATGCAACTGAATCTGAAAAATCCGCTGGTGTTCTTCGATCTGGAGACCACCGGCACCAACATCATCAGCGACCGTATCGTAGAGATATGCTACCTGAAAGTATTCCCCAACGGCAACGAGACGGCCAAGACCATGCGCATCAACCCCGAAATGCACATCCCCGAAGAATCGACGGCCATCCACGGCATCCACGATGAGGATGTGGCCGGCTGCCCCACCTTCAAGGAAGTGGCCAAAGAGATAGCCAAGGACATCGAGGGGGCCGACATCGCCGGATTCAACTCCAACCGGTTCGACGTCCCCGTACTGGTAGAGGAATTTCTGCGGGCAGGCATCGACATCGACCTGACCCGGCGCAAGTTTGTCGACGTGCAGGTCATCTACCACAAACTGGAACAACGCACCCTCTCGGCCGCCTACAAGTTCTATTGCAACAAGAACCTGGAAGACGCCCATACCGCCGAAGCCGACACCCGTGCCACCTACGAGGTCTTGAAAGCACAGCTGGACAAATATCCGGACCTGTTGGAGAACGACATCAACTTCCTGGCGACCTACTCCACCTACAGCAAGAACGTGGACTTCGCCGGACGCATCGTGTACAACGACGCCAATGTGGAGGTCTTCAACTTCGGCAAATACAAAGGCGTGCCGGTGAAGGAAGTGCTGAGACGGGACCCCGGCTACTACGGCTGGATACTGAACGGCGACTTCACACTGAACACCAAGAACATACTGACCAAAATCCGCCTGCGCGACAGCGGAATGTTGAAATGACCCTACCCATGAAAGGAAAAAAAATAGTCTTGGGCATCACGGGCAGCATCGCCGCCTACAAGGCGGCCGTGCTGGCACGCGGCCTCATCAAGCAAGGGGCGGAAGTGCAGATTGTCATCACGCCGGCAGGAAAGGAATTCATCACCCCCGTCACCCTGTCGGCACTGACCGGCAAGCCGGTCATCAGCGATTTCTTCGCCCAACGAGACGGCACCTGGCACAGCCACGTCGACCTGGGGCTCTGGGCCGACGCCATGCTGATAGCCCCGGCCACGGCCTCCACCATCGGGAAAATGGCCAACGGCATTGCCGACAACATGCTCATCACCACCTACCTCTCGATGAAAGCACCGGTCTTTGTGGCACCGGCCATGGACCTGGACATGTTCGCCCACCCGTCCACGCGGCGTAACCTGGACCTGCTCCGCTCGTATGGCAACCACATCATCGAGCCGGCCTCGGGCGAACTGGCCAGCCACCTGGTGGGCAAAGGGCGCATGGAGGAACCCGAAAACATCATCGGGACACTGGAACGCTTCTTCCGCCGGCAGCAGGACCTGCAAGGCAGGCACATCGTCATCACCGCCGGACCGACGTATGAGAAGATAGACCCGGTGCGCTTCATCGGCAACTACTCATCGGGCAAGATGGGATACGCACTGGCCGAAGCCTGCGCCCTGCGGGGAGCGGACGTCACCCTCGTGAGCGGACCGGTGAACCTGCACCTGGACCACCCGCGGGTGAAACGGATAGACGTGGAGAGCGCGGCACAGATGCACGCCGCCGCCGTGGAAGCCTTTGGCACGGCCGACGCCGCCATCCTCTGTGCGGCGGTAGCCGACTTCGCCCCCGAGACCGTGGCCGACCGGAAAATCAAGCGCGAGAAGGACGACCTCGTCATCCGCCTGCGCCCGACACACGACATCGCCGCCGCGCTGGGACAGCAGAAGACCGCCCGCCAACGGCTGGTAGGGTTCGCCCTCGAAACCAACGACGAACTGGCCCACGCACAAGACAAGCTGCGACGGAAGAACTTCGACTTCATCGTCTTGAACTCACTGAACGACCAGGGCGCCGGTTTCCGCTGCGACACCAACAAGATTACGATCCTCGACCGCATCGAGGCCCGTACGTTCCCCCTGAAGCCCAAGACGGAGGTGGCGCAGGACATCGTCGACAAACTGGCATCCATCCTTGAACCCTAACGCCTATGTTGCAATCGCTATACATACAGAACTATGCCCTGATCGAGAAGCTGGACATCGGCTTCACGTCGGGATTCTCCGTCATCACCGGCGAGACGGGTGCCGGGAAGTCCATCATCCTCGGTGCCATCGGGCTGCTGTTGGGACAGCGGGCCGACGTGAAGGCCATCCAGAAAGGCGCCTCGAAATGCATCGTCGAAGCCCGGTTCCGCATCGCCGGCTACGGCCTGCAGGCCTTCTTTGAGGAGAACGACATGGAGTTCGACGAAGAAGAATGCATCCTGCGCCGCGAGGTGTCGGCCAACGGCAAAAGCCGGGCCTTCATCAACGACACCCCGGCCTCACTGGCCCAGATGAAACTGCTGGGAGAAAAGCTGATTGACGTACACAGCCAGCACCAGAACCTGCTGCTCAACAAAGAGGGGTTCCAGCTGAACATACTCGACATCCTGGCGCAGGACGAACCCCTGCTGGCCGACTACCAGCAAACGTATCAGGCCTACCGGAAAGTGTGCCGCAAGCTGACGGACTTCGTGGCACAAGCCGAAAAGAACCGGCAGGACGAGGACTACATCCGTTTCCAACTGGAACAGCTGGAAGAGGCGGCCCTCCAAGAAGGCGAGCAGGCCCAGCTCGAACAGGAAGCGGAGACACTGAGCCACGCCGAAGACATCAAGGCCGGACTCTACAAGGCGGAGCAGATTATCTACGCCGACGAAGGGGGCACCCTGACGCAAAGCAAGGAGTGCCTGCAGACCCTGCAGAACATCGCCGCCGTGTATCCCCGCGCCAACGAGTGGATAGAACGGCTGGACAGCTGCTACATCGAGCTGAAGGACATCGCCCACGACATTGCCGGCGCACAAGAGGCGATAGACTTCAACCCCACCCGGCTGGACTTCGTGAACGAACGGCTGAACCTACTCTACAACCTGCAGCAGAAGCACCGCGTGGCCACCGTAGAGGAACTGATAGACCTCACCCGGCACTACCGCGAACGGCTGGACGGCATCACCTCGTATGACGAACACATCGCCGCCCTCGAACGGCAGAAGGCCGGATTGCTGGAAGACACCTGCCGGAAGGCCGGAAAGCTGAGCGATGCCCGCCGGCAGTCGGCCCGCCACATCGAGGAGACGATGCAGTCACTGCTGGTGCCGCTGGGCATGCCGAACGTGCGTTTTGCCGTGGAGCTGACCCCCCGCAAAGACCCCGACGCCAAAGGGATGGACAGCGTGAACTTCCTGTTCTCGGCCAACAAGAACGGCCAGCTGCAAAACGTGGCCTCCATCGCCTCGGGCGGCGAGATAGCCCGCGTCATGCTGTCGCTGAAAGCCATGATTGCCGGGGCCGTCAAACTCCCCACCATCATCTTCGACGAAATAGACACGGGGGTCTCGGGCTCCATCGCCGAAAAGATGGCGCTCATCATGCAGGACATGGGCCAGCACAACCGGCAGGTCATCAGCATCACCCACCTGCCGCAAATCGCCGCACGCGGCACCACCCACTACAAGGTGTACAAGCAAGACACCGACACCGGCACCAACAGCCACATCCGCCGCCTTGACCCCGACGAAAGGGTCCGCGAGATAGCCAACATGCTGAGCGGGGCCACCCTGACCGAAGCCGCCCTGAACAACGCACGGGAACTGTTGGGATATGAAAACAAGTGAAAACAAGCAAACAGCAACCATTATGAACGAAATGATTTTTGGCGTAAGAGCCGTTATCGAGGCCATTCAGGCCGGGAAGGAAATCGACAAGGTCCTGGTGAAGAAAGACATCCAGAGCGAACTGTCGAAAGAATTGTTCGCCGCCCTGAAAGACCGTTTCATCCCGGTGCAGCGCGTACCGGTAGAACGCATCAACCGCATCACCAAAAAGAACCACCAGGGCGTGGTGGCCTTCATCTCGCCCATCACCTACCAGCGCACGGAAGACATCGTCCCCTTCCTGTTCGAACAGGGAAAGAATCCGCTGCTCGTCCTGCTGGACGGACTGACCGACGTGCGCAACTTCGGCGCCATCGCACGCACCTGCGAGTGTGCCGGGGTAGACGCCATCCTCCTCCCGGCACGGGGCAGCGTCAGCGTGAACGCCGATGCCATCAAGACCTCGGCCGGAGCCCTCCACAAGCTGCCCGTATGCCGCGAGAACAGCGTCACCGCCACCCTGAAATTCTTGAAGGACAGCGGGTTCAAGATTGTGGCCGCCACCGAGAAAGGCGACTACGACTACACGAAAGGCAACTATGCAGACCCCACCTGCATCATCATGGGGGCAGAAGATACGGGGGTGCCGTATGAGCACCTGGCCCTCTGCGACGAATGGATAAAAATCCCGATGAAGGGCACCATCGAGTCGCTGAACGTATCGGTCGCCGCCGGTATCCTGATTTACGAGGCCATGCGCCAACGAGGATTTGAAAACGAATAACCCCAACAGCTCAGTTTATGAAAAAGACGATACTTCTACTGATGGGCGGCCTGTGTCTGGGCACTGCAGTCCGGGCACAGGGGTTGCCCAAATGGTCGGAAAAGGCGCGGCGTGCCGTGTTCTCGGTCATCACCTATACCGCCGACAACAAGATTCTGAACACCGGCAACGGCTTCTACATCGACGAGAGCGGCACGGCAGTGTCCGACTATGCCCTCTTCAAAGGAGCCGACCATGCCGTCGTGGTGACGGCCGACGGCACCGAACTGCCCGTACGCTACATCATGGGAGCCAACGACATGTATGACGTGGTGAAGTTCAAGACCGAAAAGGAGAAAAAACCGACCGCACTGCAAGCGGCCCCCACCCCGCCGGCCCAAGGCGAAACCGTCTACCTGCTCCCCTACTCCACCCAAAAGGCCACCCCGGGACAAAACGGCACGGTCGCCAGAATAGACACCATCAGCCACCAGTCCTTCTACTACACCGTGAACATGCAGACCTCTGACAAGCACGTGAGCTGCCCGGTGATGAACGCAGCCGGGCAAGTGGTGGGCATGGTGCAGAAGAACGCCGGGACCGACAGCCAGGAAAGCTATGTCATCGGCATCGGTTACGCCACAGCCCTCGGCATCAACGCCCTGTCGGGCAATGACGCGGCCCTGAACAACATCGGCATCAAGAAAGGACTGCCCGAAGACGAGGCACAGGCACTGGTGTACCTCTATATGATGTCGACCCAACTGCCCACCGAAAGCTATCTGGGCCTGCTGAACGACTTCATTGCCCGCTATCCCAACAACTCCGAAGGGTATCTGCGCCGGGCCACCTGCTATATGACGATGGACGACGACAGCCACAACGCACTGGCCGACGCCGACATGAAACAATCCTTAGACGTGGCCTCGAAAAAGGACGAAGCCTATTTCAGCCTGGCCAAGCTGCTCTATTCCTACAACCTGCACCGGGGGGACAAATCCCCCTACGGGGACTGGGGCTGGGAACGCACCTGCCGCGAGATAGGCAAAGCCATCGCACTCAATGACCAGCCGCTGTTCCACCAGACCGAAGGCGACATCTACTTCGCCATGCGCGACTATGACAGGGCCTTCACCGCCTACGAGGCAGTGAACCGTTCGTCGTTGGCCAGCGCCACCACCTTCTATGCGGCCGCACAAGCCAAGGAACTGCAGCCCGGCAGTGACAAGGCCGAAGTGCTGGCCCTGCTGGACAGCGCAGTGGCCACGTTCATCCCGCCTTACGGCAACGAGGCGGCTCCTTACCTGTACGAACGAGCCCGCGTGAAAACGGAACTGGAGAAATACCGTGAGGCCGTCATGGACTATAACGCTTTCTACGAGGCCATGCTGGGACAGGTGTCCGCCGAATTCTACATTACCCGCGAACAGGCGGAAATGAAATGCCGCATGTTCAAGCAGGCACTGGACGATGTGGACAAGGCCGTAGAGCTGGAACCGGCCAACGCCGAATATTGGGTGGAGAAAGGAGGCGTGCATCTGCGGGTCAACCAGGCGGACGAAGCCATCGCCGCCCTGCGCAAGGCATTGGCCATTGACGACAAGAACGCCGGAGCCTACCGTATGCTGGGCTACTGCCAGCTACAGAAAGGCGACAAGAAAGAAGGCATCAACCACCTGCAGAAAGCGGTGGAACTGGGGGATGACGTGGCCGGCGGACTGCTGGAAAAATATAAATGATACCTGACCGGACAGACGGACAGACAGACGGACAGACAGGGAACGGGCGATGGCCACGTGGAAGCGAAAATCTTCTCCAACGGCCATCGCCCGTTCCCTTCTTGTTCAATCAGGATGCTCTCCTGCCGTGTTCGGAGGAGCGCGTCTTACTGAATGACTATCTCATCCACAAAGTGGACACCTCCGCGCTTCGGGTCCGGGAAACTCTGGTAGCGCACATAGCGGGCCTTGGTCTCACCCTTCCAACCGAAATTCTTGAAGCTCACCTCGTCGTCCTTCTTCACCTCCTGGTCAATCTCGGTCAGTGTCGTGTAATGCTCGCCGTCCGTCGAGGCCGAAATCACCACCTTGCAGGGGAACCATACATCCGGGCCACAAATCTGCATGAAGTCGGCCCCCACGGAGTGAATGGTGGTCTCCTTCTCCAGGTCAATCACCACATCCACACGCTTGTCAGTGACGAAGCCCAGCCAGCGACGGTCGTTGTAATTCCATCCTCCGCGCAGGCCATCGGTCAAGGTTTCCGCTCCGTTGGCCGGATAATTGGTCCAATAGGGAGCCAGATACGTCACCTTCTTGCCCAACGCCAGGTGCTCAATCGGCTGGAGCGCCTCCTTACGGTTCCCGATCTCCTTGGTGATGTCAAACGGATGATACCCTTTGGCCCGCATGTCGGGCAGCACTTTTTCAACCACACGGCTACGGAACGACTCCCACGACTTGTTGCGGGGTTGTGACCATCCCACCTCGGCCAAGGCGATGGCGCGCGGGTACAGCATATATTCCAGATGTTCGGCGGTAGGGATGTACTCGGTCCACACGTTGCCCTGCACCCCCAGCAACAGGCTGGCCTCTTCGGGCGTGAACGACGCCGGTATGGGGTCATAACCGTACACTTTCTCCAACGGCAGGTAGCCGCCGATGGCTTCCGGCTGCGAATAAGGCGCATCCTGGTACCCGTCCAGATAGCAGAACTCGCCCGGTGTCATGATGGCATGATGGCCGGCCCTTATGGCCTTCAGTCCGCCGTCCACCCCACGCCAGGACATCACCGTAGCATTGGGGGCCAGTCCGCCCTCCAGAATCTCGTCCCAACCCAGCAGGTCACGGCCATTGGCATTGAGGAACTTCTCGATGCGGCGTATCAGATAGCTCTGCAGTTCATTGACATCCTTCAAGCCTTCGTCCTTCATGCGCTGCTGGCACAGGGGGCACGTCTTCCACGACGCTTTTCCAGCTTCGTCACCGCCGATGTGGATGTACTGCGAGGGGAACAGGTCGATGACCTCCTTCAGCACATTCTCCAGAAACTCGAAGGTCTTTTCGTTGCCCACGCAAAAATCGGCCTGCTTGTAGGGCTCGTGCGTACACGACAGCTCCGGATAGGCCGTGAGCACCTCCTCCGAGTGCGAGGGCATCTCGATTTCCGGAATCACCGTGATGCAATGACGGCGGGCATGTTCCAGAATCTCCTTGATGTCCGCTTTCGTATAGTAGCCGCCGTCGGCCTTCGGGTCCTGCTGCTCGCAATAGTGGCGGGTGCCTTCCCACCAGTCTTTCCAGACAGGAGCGTCACGCCAGGCGGCCAGCTCGGTCAGACGCGGATAGCGGTCAATCTGCAGACGCCATCCGGCCGCATCCGTCAGATGCAGGTGCAGGCGGTTCATCTTGTAGGCCGCCATCAGGTCAATCTGCTTCTTCACAAACTCCTTCGAGCGGAAATGGCGGGACACATCCAGCATCACCCCCCGATAGGGAAAACGGGGAGCGTCTTCGACCAGGGTGGCCGGCACACGGCCCTGCTCCGCATCGGCCAGCTGGAGCAACGTGCGGATACCATAGTAAAGCCCTGCGTCGCTCACCGCCTGGATGCAGATGTCCCGGTCTGTCACACTCAGCCGGTAGGCCTCGTCCGACGTTGTCGGGAACGGCAGCGCGTCCACCCGCTCCAACCGGATGACGTTCTTTTTCGCCTTGGCTCCCGGCGAGAGGTTGACGGGCAGCGCACAGTCGGCGAAGGCCGCCTCCATGATCGTACGGTCGATGACACTGCCGGTCCACACAATCCGGGTCGACTGGTTCCACTGGAAAACACCGCTTCCGGCCACACACGACATCGGGACCGGTGTCACAACATTCGTCGCGGCCACTTTCGCCACGAACGCCCCCATCAAGAGGGCCACTAACAGAAGTGATTTTCTCATATTAAAAACAGGTATATAAAGTTTAGGAATGACACGCTGACAGGTTCGCTTTCTCCAAATTTATTTTAATTATAGAAGCAAAAATAAAGCAAGTGCCGTAATTCTGCAAGTAATCTGCATGATAAAAACATTTTTTCACTACATTTGCCAACAAATTTATTGCCAATTAATATCGATCGACAACATGAACAACAAGAAGAAACTTACCTTAGCCGCCTTGCTATGCGGATGGCTGCTGTGGAGCTGCCCCGTGTGGGCCCAGGCCGACCGGAACATGGTCTATAAAGTAGCCATAGACAATATCGGCTATACGCCGAAAACCAAGAAAGAGACCGTGGGCTCCGTCCTCACCCTGCTGGGCAAAGCCGCCCTTACGGGACAGATCAGCGAGCAGCAGGACCAGTATGCCGATGCCGTCAGGGCGGGAGTCATCTCGGGAGTAGGCAATGTGCGCCGCTTCAGAGCTATCGAAGGCGTCTTCAATCCGGGTGAAATCGCCGATGGCGAACGTGCCTTCTACATTGACGGCACCATTGCCAACATCACGACCACCTCGAAGACCATCACCCCCGAAGACAAGAAGAAACAGGCCTACGATGTGTTCAAAGGGCAGGTCAGTGTCACCTTGAACCTGAAGGAGTATGGCAGCGACGCGGTCGTGGCCAGCCAGACGTTCTCCACGTCCGACTATGATTGTGCCTGGATAGAGACCGCCGAGGGTGCCATATCGGGAGCCATCAGCCGGCTGACCGACCACATCACCGGCTACTTCAACCAATGTTTTCCCACCAGTGCCTCCATCATCGAGCGCGGCACCGTCAAGAAGGAAAAGCAGAAAGATGTATATATAGATGTGGGCACCAACGAAGGGACCTACAAAGGACAGCACTATGGCGTTTTCGTCATCCGCACCATCGCCAACAAAGAGGCCAAACGCGAAATAGGCCGTCTGAAAGTCATTGAAGTGCTGGGCGAGGACATCTCGCAATGCAAGGTGACCAAAGGCGGCACCGAGATCAAGGCCGCCCTCGATGCCAACGAGAATGTAGTGGCCCGAAGCCTGGAATAAGCCCGGCTTCCTCCCCCCTACGGACAAGCCCCGGAAAGAGATGGGAAGAACGTTCTTCCCATCTCTTTCCGGGGCTTGTC